>NZ_JBGLQU010000004.1:0-407759 GCF_041402625.1 Aeromonas sp. S19(2024) | reverse complement strand
CGGCAAAAGTAGCAAGCTACTTTCCCGCTGCCGCTCGACTTGCATGTGTTAGGCCTGCCGCCAGCGTTCAATCTGAGCCATGATCAAACTCTTCAATTTAAGTTTGGTTGCCACTCTTTGTTACCAAGGAGTTGGCGGCTCAATGAATTGCTGAATTAACTGCTGCAACTTTCGTTGCTTTGGTCACTTCATCAGACATTGATATCAAAAATTGTTTTTGATGCTCGATGCTGCGAGTGCCCACACAGATTGCTTGATTCAAATTGTTAAAGAGCGATGCAGCTTTTGGCTGCTGCGGGAGTGGCATTCTACTCAACCGCCTTCTCGAGTCAAGCCTTATTTTTACAGGCTTTTCGAGGCTACCGACCGGCTTGTTTGCGTTGCCGCTTGCCCTGTCGATGGAGGCGCATTATAGGGAGCGAATTCGTTCTGGCAAGGAGATAATTGCAAAAAGATGGCTTTCATCGTTCAACCGATTACAAAGCGACCGCAGTGATGAATTAATGCACGAAAAGGATCTGCAGATTGGTATTCCGGATGCTGTATTGAGGCTGGCAGGTTGGCAGGTTGGCAGATCAAGCTTGTATCGATTTGGCTTTCCCCTGCTGCACAACCATGATGATCGGCTTTCCGCCTTCGGGTAACATAGCGCCCCTTTGCGATTCTCACACTCTTGGGCTTTGGAGAGTTTAATGCCTTTTGCACTTGGCCAGCGTTGGATTAGTGATACAGAGACGGATCTGGGATTGGGGACTGTCGTTGCTGTTGAAGGACGCATGGTTACCCTGTTGTTTCCGGCTACCGGTGAAAACCGCATGTATGCCAAAGAAGAGGCACCGGTCACCCGGGTCAGCTTCAATGTGGGCGATCAGATAGCCAGCCACGAAGACTGGACCATGACAGTCGATGAAGTGCAGGAGAAAGATGGCCTGCTTATATATGTAGGTGTTCGCACCGACAATGGTGAGCCGATTGCCCTCAAGGAAGTGTTTCTCAACAACTTCATCAAGTTCAACAAGCCGCAGGATCGCCTGTTCGCCGGCCAGATTGACCGGATGTCCCGCTTTACCCTGCGCTACGAAGCGCTGGTCAACCAGCACCAGCGTCGCCGCAACCCGACTCGCGGCCTGGCTGGCGGGAAAGTCAGTCTGATCCCGCACCAGCTCTACATCGCCCATGAAGTGGGTCACCGCTACGCCCCGCGCGTATTGCTGGCAGACGAGGTGGGTCTGGGCAAGACCATAGAAGCGGGCATGATCATTCACCAGCAGTTGCTCTCCGGCCGCGCCCATCGGGTGCTGATCCTGCTGCCCGAAACGCTCCAGCACCAGTGGCTGGTCGAGATGCTGCGCCGTTTCAACCTGCACTTCTCCCTGTTTGACGAGGAGCGCTGCATCGAGGCGTTCGCCGATGCGGAGAACCCCTTCGAGACCGAACAGCTGGTGATCTGCAGCCTCGACTTCCTGCGCAAGAAGCGTCGTCGCTTCGAGCAGGTACTGGAAGCCGAGTGGGATCTGCTGGTTGTCGATGAAGCGCACCATCTGGAGTGGAGCGAAGAGGCGCCGAGCCGTGCCTATGAAATGGTGGAAGCGCTGGCCGAACAGGTGCCGGGCGTGCTGCTGCTGACCGCGACCCCGGATCAGCTGGGCCACCAGAGCCACTTTGCCCGTCTGCGCCTGCTCGACCCCGAGCGTTTCTACGACTACGAGGCCTTCCTCGCCGAGGAGCAGGCCTACGGTCAGGTCGCCAGCGCGGCGCAAGAGCTGCTGGATGGCGAGACCCTGAGCAATGAAGCCAAACAAATCCTCGCCAGCCAGCTGGAAGGGCTGGACTTGAGCGATGCGACTGCCCGTAAGCAAGCGGTCGCCAAGCTGCTGGACCAACACGGCACCGGCCGGGTGCTGTTCCGCAACAGCCGCGCCAATATTCAGGGCTTCCCGGAGCGTCATCTCAACGTCTACCCCATGCCGCTGCCGGAGCAGTACAAGACCGCCATCAAGGTGATGGGCATGATGGGTGGCAATGGCGGCGATCTGCAGACCCGCGCCTTGTGCTACCTCTATCCCGAGAAGATCTTCCAACAGTTCGAAGGCGACAACGCCAGCTGGACCCAGTTCGACCCGCGCGTCGAATGGTTGCTGGAGCTGCTGCTATCAGCCCGTCAGCAGAAGGTGCTGGTGATCTGCTCCGAAGCAGCCACCGCCATCGCGCTGGAGGAGGCGCTGCGCACCCGTGAAGGGATCCGTGGCGCCGTGTTCCACGAAGGGATGTCGATCCTCGAGCGGGACAAGGCCTCCGCCTATTTCGCTCAAGCTGAGGGGGGCGCTCAGGTGCTGCTCTGCTCCGAGATCGGCTCAGAAGGCCGCAACTTCCAGTTTGCCAGCCATCTGGTGCTGTTCGATCTGCCCCTCAATCCGGATCTGCTGGAACAGCGTATCGGCCGACTGGACCGTATCGGTCAGCAGAATACCGTCGAGATCCACGTCCCCTATCTGGAAGGTACTGCCCAGCGCGCCCTGCAGCTCTGGTATCACGATGGTCTGGATGCATTCGAGCAGACCTGCCCGACGGCCCGCCCGGTGTTCGAAGCGGTACGTGACGAGCTGTTCGAGCTGCTGGCCGCCAACACCGGCGAGCAGGGCCCCCTCGACGCCCTGCTGGTCAAGACCCGCGAACTGCATGAGCCGCTCAAGGCCCGACTGGAACAGGGTCGCGATCGCCTGCTGGAAATCCACTCCAGCGGTGGCACCGCCGCCCAGCAGCTGGTCGACAAGCTCGCCGCCGAAGATGACGACACCGGCATGATCTCCTTCGCTCTCAAGATGTTCGACGAGATCGGCGTCAACCAGGATGATCGTGGTGAAAATGCGC
The DNA here is from genome assembly GCF_041402625.1 of Aeromonas sp. S19(2024). Classification (NCBI taxonomy): domain Bacteria; kingdom Pseudomonadati; phylum Pseudomonadota; class Gammaproteobacteria; order Aeromonadales; family Aeromonadaceae; genus Aeromonas; species Aeromonas sp. S19(2024). The sequence goes on along the minus strand of NZ_JBGLQU010000004.1, from coordinate 404,888 downwards.
TGGTGCTGACTCCCGGGGATCACATGCTGGTGCCGAGCTTCCCGGGCCTGCCGCAAGACGGCATGACCATCACCTTCGATCGCAACACCGCCCTGTCGCGGGATGACATGGCGCTGCTCTCCTGGGATCACCCCATGATGCGCGGCGGTATCGACCTGATCCTGGGTTCCGAGATCGGTGCCACCTCGGTGGCTCTGCTCAAGAACAAGGCGCTGCCGGTGGGGTCCATCCTGCTGGAGCTTATCTTCGTTGCCGAGTCGGCGGCTCATCCCCAGCTCTACCGCTTCATGCCGCCGACACCGATCCGCCTGCTGATGGACAAGAACGGCCAGAATCTGGGCGAGAAAGTGGCGTTTGATGCCTTCAACCGCCAGCTGACACCGGTCAACCGCCACCTTGGCAGCAAGCTGGTTACCGCATCCCAGCCGGTGATCCACGGCCTGATTGGCAAGGGCGAGGTCATTGCCGAAGAGCTGAAGGCCGGGATTGTCGACAAGGCCCGTGCCCAGATGGCGCAGACCCTGCAACAGGATCTGGACAGGCTGGAGGCACTCAAGGCGGTCAACCCGAACGTGCGCGACAGCGAGCTGGAATATCTGCGCAATCTGCAGGCAGAATTGCACCACCTGATCGACCAGACCCAGCTCAAGCTGGATGCCATCCGCTTTATTGTGGTTACCCATAACTGATAAAACGGTGAAATGGTCAAACCCAACGCGAGTTGGCTGCCATGCACTTTTATCGTGGTAATCCATAACTAATGGGGGCTTGCCCCCGCTTTGACCAAAGATGCGAGACGCTATGTTTGTATACTCACCGCCCCTGGAACCCTGGCTCGATATCCTGTTCAAGGACAAGGACATCATGGTGGTCAACAAGCCCACTGGCCTGCTGAGCGTCCCCGGACGCGGCCCCGAGAATGAAGACAGCGTGCTCCATCGGGTCAAGCAGCAGCACCCCAAAGCGGCGGCTGCCCATCGCCTCGACATGGCGACTACCGGCGTGCTGGTGATCCCGCTCACCCCCAACTCCCACCGGGAGCTGAGCCGGCAATTCCGAGAGCGGGAGACCGAGAAGCACTACCTCGCCTGGGTGTGGGGTGAACCGGCGCTGGATGCGGGTGAAGTGGATCTGCCGCTCTGCGTCGACTGGCCCAACCGGCCGAAGCAGAAGGTGGATTTTGAGGAGGGGCGTCATGCCCTGACCCTGTGGCAAAAACTGAAGGTGGAGAACGGCAACAGCCTGATCAAGCTGACCCCGATTACCGGTCGCTCCCATCAGTTGCGGGTACACATGCTGGAGCTGGGTCACCCCATCCTCGGCGACAACCTCTACGCCAACCCGGATACGCTGACGGCTGCACCGCACCTTTATCTTCATGCTGCCAGCCTGACCATCAGCCACCCCCGCAGCGGCGAGCGGATGACCTTCGAGGCACCGGCCCCTTTCCCGGTCTGAGCCTGACAGGTAACAGCCCAATAAAAAGAAAGCCCCCATCGAGAGATGGGGGCTTTTTTATCGCTCAGACGCGGATATCGATCTTGCTTCCGAGGGAAGCGCTGGCCGATGTCGGCGCTGCCGGAGCGGATTGCGCTGCTGTTTCCAGCAGTTTCAGTGCGGATTCGCCTTCCTGGGTCTGCTGCTTTTTGGCCAGGCTGGCCACCATCAGTGCAGAACCGAACGACGCATTTGCAGAACTAGAAATATCCATTGTGTACCTCCTGCCAAGAGACTATCGGCCGGGACCGGTGAGACATGAGCCATATCGTTCAACGCAGATATGCCTTGTCCGGCGAGCGCCGGGCCAACCAGCGCTCTTCCATCTCCAGCAATGTCTGATAGGCCTTTTCAGCATGCTCCGGGCGACTGAACAGATATCCCTGCCCATACAGATGTATGTCGGTCAATGAGCGCAGCACATCGAGCTGCCCCTGGGTCTCGATCCCTTCACATACCAGTTTCTTGCCAAGCATGGAGCCCATACGGCAGATGTTGGCGACCAGTTCGGCCGCCTCGATGGAGGTGTCGATACCCTGAATGAAGGACCTGTCTATCTTCACCTTGCTCACCGGCAGCTTCTGCAGATAGCTGAGGGAGGAGTAGCCGGTGCCGAAGTCGTCAAGGGCCAGATGTACCCCCTGCTGGCTGAGATCCTGCATCAACTGCAGCGAGTTCTTGACCTCGCGCATGGTGGTGTCTTCCGTCACCTCCAGCACCAGGCTGGATGCAGGGATATGGTGCTCCATCAGCGCTCTGGCCACCAGCTTCAGCAGGTTGCGCTGGTACATGCCCGGGGAGATATTCACGCACATCTGCAAGTCCACCAAACCCAGGTGCTGCCACTGATGCAGTTGTTCACATGCGGTATTCAATACCCAGCCACCCAGTTTCTCGGCCAGCTGGAACTCTTCCGCCACCTGGATCACCTCGTTGGGGGGAATAAAGCCAAGCTCGGGATGGCGCCAGCGCAGCAGCGCCTCCACGGCTTCACAGCGGCCACTCTCCAGATTGACGATGGGCTGGTAATAGAGCTCGAGAGCATTGTGCTCCAGCGCCATCACCATGTCAGACGCAAGATGCTTGCGCCTGGCCGTCTCGTTGAGCAGGGAACTGTCATAGATGACATAGGGAACATGGGTCTTGCGGCTGTGAGAGAGGGCCTGCTCCGCCCGGCTGAGCAACTCCTGGGTCTGGTTGCTGTCGGTCGGGAAGAAGGCGATACCAATACCGACCTCAAGCCGGAAAGGGTAGTTGTCGATGATGATGTCTTGCTTGATGGAGTGGAGCACTCTGGCCACGAGCTCCCTGACCTGACGAAGATCGCTCCCCTCCCGTTGCAGCATGGCAAGCTGATCTCCCCCCAAACGCGCCACCCACTCCCCGTTTTCGCACAGGGCGCGCAGCCGCTTTGCCACCTCCTGCAGCAGGAGGTCCCCTGTGTTGTAGCCAAACTTGCTGTTGATATCACGAAAGTCGTTGATGTCGACCAGCACCAGTCCGAAGGAGGTGTCACGGGTGACATAGGCATCCATCTTTTCCAGCAGCGCCAGCCGGTTGGCGAGCCCGGTGAGGGGATCGATCCTAGCGGTCCTGAAATGGCGCCTGGCTTCTCGCACCAGCAGGCCGCTGAGCAGAATGACGGACACCACCAGCCCCGACACCATGAACAACAGGGCATTGCGCAACTGGCCAAAACGCGCGTCGTTGCCCGTATAGACGTTGATGTTGTTCTGCATGACAGAAGCAAGAGAGTAAGAGAGGGGTTCCTGCAAGGGCGCCAGTGTCATCATGACTTGCTGGTAATCCGGCGTCCCCGGTTTGAGCCTGACCAAATCAGGCTCCAGCTTGCGGATACTGCTTTCGGTCAGTTTCACCAGCCGCAGCGTCTTCGGATTGTCCGCGAGGCTTTTTCTCAATTGGCCGCTCAGGAGGATGGGGGTACGACTCCAGAGAATGTCATAGCGGAGCAGCAGGGCTTCCTGGTCTATGCCACCATAGTGGTAAATCTCGACGGCATTGAGAAAGCGGCCCAGCTCGAGCTGCAACTGCATCAATGCCCAAGAGACGTCATAGGTGTACTTCTCCATCACCCGGGTCGCATTTTGTATCTGCACCAGGCAATAGAGGGTGCTACCCGTGAACAACAGAATGGATAGATAAAGAACGCCGAGTAAGGGCCAGGCCCTGGTCTTCGCTTTCACCCAGTACTCCCGTAAACCACCGTTTTTACTGCTGAATGTCGATCGCACTCAGTTGCCAGATCATCATGTCGGTGAACTCGGAACGCCTGAGTTCGGGATGCTGATCCAGTGGCAGGATAAACCAGAGCGGCCCCTTGTCACGTACCCGCATGGTCATCCCGTCATCCTGCCAGGCCAGGATAGGATCGTATTGCTTGACCTTATCCCAGTTGATCCGGATCTGGAAACTGTTCAGGGCGGTGAGCGTGATGCTCTTGCCGTTGGCCTTCACCTCAGTCAGCACGTCCGCCAGTTTCGGCCCCACATATTTGTGCGGTTTGTCCACCCAGGGATTGCTCGTCACCACCTCATGCTGCGGCAGCGCCTGGATCATGGCCATATCGAACAGCACCTCTCCATCTGCCGGGTCGGCAGGGTCCAGATTCCCCGTCACCTTGAGAATGACCGGCCCCTGCGGTGTCGCCTGCGCCATGCCCGGCAAGGCCAGGGAAAGGAGTAACGGGAGAAGCCCTAAGTATCGCATGTTCACCTCAGATCATTTCACTATCAACAACTTCAGCTTAGTAGCACTAAAAAAAACGGCCCGCAAAAGCGAGCCGTTTGATGACTTGACGGGATTACATCATACCCATACCGCCCATGCCACCCATATCAGGCATGGCAGGTGCATCTTTCTTCGGCAGCTCGGAGATCATGCACTCTGTGGTGATCATCAGGCCAGCGACGGACGAGGCGAACTGCAGGGCAGAACGGGTTACCTTGGTCGGATCCAGGATACCCATGGCCAGCATGTCGCCGTACTGTTCGGTGTAGGCGTTGTAACCGTAGTTGCCTTCACCGTTCTTCACGGCATTGGCGATGACGGAGGCTTCTTCGCCGGCGTTGATGACGATTTGACGCAGCGGGGCTTCCATGGCGCGCAGGGCAACCTTGATACCGACGTTCTGGTCTTCGTTGTCACCACGCAGGGAGGCCAGCTTGGCAGCAACGCGCACCAGCGCTACACCACCACCGGCAACCACGCCTTCTTCCACGGCTGCGCGAGTGGCGTGCAGGGCATCGTCAACACGGGCTTTCTTCTCTTTCATTTCAACTTCAGTGGCAGCACCCACCTTGATCACGGCAACACCGCCGGCCAGCTTGGCCACGCGCTCTTGCAGCTTCTCACGGTCGTAATCGGAAGAGGTCTCTTCGATCTGCTGACGGATCTGGGCCACGCGGCTTTCGATCAGGGCAGCATCACCCACGCCATCGATGATGGTGGTGTTCTCTTTGGTGATGACGATGCGCTTGGCACGGCCCAGATCTTCCAGGGTCGCTTTTTCCAGCTCCATGCCCACTTCTTCGGAGATCACGGTACCACCGGTCAGGATGGCGATATCCTGCAGCATGGCCTTGCGGCGATCACCGAAGCCCGGCGCCTTGACGGCGGCCACTTTCACGATGCCACGCATGGTGTTGACCACCAGGGTCGCCAGCGCTTCGCCTTCCACGTCTTCGGCCACGATGATCAGCGGTTTGCCCGCCTTGGCCACACCTTCCAGCACCGGCAGCATTTCGCGGATGTTGGAGACTTTCTTGTCCACCAGCAGGATGAAGGGGTCATCCAGCTCGACGGAGCCGGTTTCCGGCTTGTTCACGAAGTAAGGGGAGAGGTAGCCGCGGTCGAACTGCATGCCTTCTACCACAGCCAGTTCGTCGTCCAGGCCCTGACCGTCTTCCACGGTGATGACGCCGTCACGGCCGACCTTGTCCATGGCTTCGGCAATCAGCTTGCCGACCTTCTCGTCGGAGTTGGCGGAGATGGTGCCTACCTGGGCGATGGCATTGTTGTCGGCACAGGGAGTGGACAGAGCTTGCAGCTCGGCAACGGCAGCCACAACGGCCTTGTCGATACCACGCTTCAGATCCATGGGGTTCATGCCGGCGGCAACGGCCTTCAGGCCTTCGTTGACGATGGCTTGAGCCAGTACGGTGGCAGTGGTGGTACCGTCACCGGCGGCGTCATTGGCCTTGGAAGCGACTTCCTTGACCATCTGGGCACCCATGTTCTGGAACTTGTCTTCCAGTTCGATTTCACGGGCAACGGAGACGCCATCCTTGGTGATGGTCGGGGCGCCGAAGGACTTGTCCAGCACCACGTTGCGGCCTTTCGGGCCCAGGGTCACCTTGACGGCATCGGCCAGGATGTTGACGCCTTCCAGCATTTTGATGCGAGCTTCGTTGCCAAACTTAACTTCTTTAGCTGCCATGTTCTTCAATCCTTAAATCAATTCGGGAAAAGAGGGAGGGTGATTACTCTTCGACAATCGCCAGGATGTCGGTCTCGGACAGGATCAGTACGTCCTGGCCATCCAGCTTTTCGGTCTTCACGCCGTAGCCTTCGTTGAAGATCACCTTGTCACCCACCTTGACGGCCAGTGCTTTGACATCCCCATTGTCCAGAATTCGACCAGTCCCCACGGCAAGAACTTCACCACGGGTGGACTTCTGGGCCGCAGTGCCAGTCAAGACGATGCCGCCAGCGGATTTGGCTTCAGCTTCGATGCGCTTGATGATGACGCGGTCGTGCAGTGGACGAATTTTCATCGATAACTCTCCCAAAATGAGTCTCTGTGTTGCTTGAGGAATGGCCGCAATCGGCCAAATTTGTCATGCCCCTGATCTGGGGCAACAGGGCTAGCCCTTCAAGGGCAAATACAAAAAAAATATTTTCACGTACTATGAACACCTTCGATGGATCACCCATCCCCAATCAGGAAGGCGGATGGAGACGGCCAGCATTCAGGCCCAAAGCACCTAGAGACTCTGCCTTGAGCCGACCCAATCCCATGCTGACCGCTCCCATGACGCCCATGCTGCTGCGCATGACGGGCCCCATGATCCTGGGCATCATCGCCATCCTGGCCTTCAACCTGGTCGATACCTTCTTCATCGGCATGCTGGGTACCCAGGCGCTGGCCGCCATCAGCTTCACCTTCCCGGTCACCTTCGTGGTCACCTCCCTGACCATGGGGCTGGGCGCGGGCCTGTGCGCCCTGCTCGGTCATGCCCTGGGGCAGGGTCGCCACGACGAGGCAGCCCGCATCACCACAGACTGCCTGTTCCTCGCCGTCATCCTGGTGAGTCTGCTCGCCGGGCTGGGGGCAATGACCATTACCCCTCTGTTCACCCTGCTGGGGGCCAGCCCCGAGCTCATCTCCCTCATCCACGATTACATGCTCATCTGGTATCTGACCGTCCCCATGCTGGTCGTGCCCATGGTCGGCAATGCGGCCATCCGGACCACGGGGGATACCAAGACCCCCAGTCTGGTGATGGGGGTCGCCGGTCTGGTCAACGGCGTGCTGGATCCTCTGCTCATCTTCGGGCCGGGCCCCTTCCCCGAGTGGGGCATTCGGGGAGCCGCCATCGCCACTTCCCTCTCCTGGTTGATGGCCATGCTGGTCAGCCTCCATCTGCTGCGCAAGCGGGAGACGCTGCTGACCTGGCGCCTCTCTCCCCGCCCTCAGCTGTTGGCCCATTGGCGCGCCCTGCTCCATGTGGCTGTGCCCGCATCGTTTACCAACATGCTCAACCCACTGGCCAACGCCGTGTTGATGATCATTTTCGCCGGGCTCGGAACCGAGGTGGTCGCCGCCTACGGCGCGGCATCCCGGGTCGAGGCCTTGCTGCTCATCGTGATGATGGCGCTCTCTTCCGTGCTGGCCCCCTTCATCTCGCAGAACTGCGGCGCCGGGAATCCGGCCCGAGCCAAGGCCGCCCTGCTGCTCTGCATGCGCTTCGCCCTGCTGTTCCAGCTTGGGGTCTACGTGCTGACCTGGCTTCTCGCCCCCTTCATCGCCGATCTGTTCAGCGATCATCCGCAAGTGGTGCGACTCATCGTGCTCTATCTGCATCTGGTCCCCATTGGCTACGGTTTTCAGGGCATGGTGATGCTGCTGGCCTCGGCCCTCAACGGCGTCAGGGCATCGGCGGTGTCACTGCTGATAAACGGCATCAGACTGTTTGTCTTCTTGCTGCCAGGGGCCTGGCTGGGGGCAAAACTGGGGGGAGAACAGGGGATCTATCTGGGGATGCTGCTGGCGAACCTGGCCGCCGGATTGCTGGCATGGGGGTATGCCCGCCACAGATTCGAGCGGCTGTGCCATCAGGGGAGATCCTGACGGCACAGCCCGAGGCTCGCGATTACTCTTTGCGTTCGAACTCCCCTTCGATGGTGTTGCCACCCCCTCGCGGGGATTGTCCGGGCCTGTCATCGCCGGGACCCGGCTCGAACGGCTGCTGGCGAGCTTGGAAGCCCCCCATCTGCATCCTGAACTGATTGCTGCCAATCAGCTTGTCGGCCAGCATGTTGCGCAGCCAGGGCTGCAGCAGCAGGATGCCGACAATATCGCTCACAAATCCCGGGATAATCAGCAACAAGCCCGCCAGCGCCAGCATCATGCCACCCATCACCTCGCGGCCGGGCATCTCCCCCAGCTGCATCTTCTGCTGGGCAGTGAGCAGAGTCTTGATCCCCTCGCTGCGCACCAGCGACGATCCCAGCACGGCGGTCAGCACCAGCAAGCCAACGGTCGGCAAGGCCCCGATCACGGAGCCCACCTTGATCATGACGGTGAGCTCCAGCAATACCAGCCCGACCAACAACAGTAACAACTTGCCCATACTAACCTCGGAGCGATGAATGAATGGACCCGGGGTGTCCGGCCGGCAGCCGCACATCGCTGATGCTGACGCGCCGGGTTCAGGTCTTCTGACATTAAAATGGGGCTGGTTGATCATTTTTCAAGCCTCTCCTGCCGCAGGCCCCGGAATACTGATAAATATTTGTCCGCCCAACTGGGATTGAGGTGGTTGTTCTGTCAAAGTTAATCGCCCGATTGCAATATCTGTTTAATGACCACAAGAAATTTGAGGTTGCCTCAAATTTAGTGATCCAGGTCTAATACCGGATACCTCAATTGGGGTAACATCAACACCAGTCATTGCACAGGGAGCAACTGGCTCCCAACTGCCCCACCCGATGTGTGGTGCTTCAGGATGAAATGTGCGTAGGGAAATCGCGACCACTCGGTGAGGATCGTTTCCATTTATTTGATTTCTGAGGCATAACAATGAGCGACATCAAGAACGTCCGCATTGAAGAAGACCTGCTGGGCACCAAAGAAGTTTCCAACGACCTCTACTACGGCGTGCACACCCTGCGCGCTGTTGAAAACTTCAAGATCAGCACTCAGAAGATTTCTGACGTTCCCGAGTTTGTTCGTGGCATGGTCCTGACCAAGAAGGCGGCTGCACTGGCCAACGGTGAGCTGGGCACCATCCGTCCCGAGATCGCAGACAAGATTGTCGAAGCCTGCGACCTGATGCTGAACACCGGCAAGTGCTTCGATCAGTTCCCGGTCGATGTCTATCAGGGCGGCGCCGGTACCTCCGTCAACATGAACACCAACGAAGTGCTGGCCAACATCGCCCTCGAGCTGATGGGACTTGAAAAGGGTCGCTACGACGTCATCAACCCCAACGATCACGTCAACAAGTGCCAGTCCACCAACGATGCCTACCCCACCGGTTTCCGCGTGGCCGTGGTCAACAGCACCGACACCACCCTGCACGCTCTGGAAGCCCTCATCGCCGCCTTCGATGTCAAAGCCAAGGAATTCAAACATATCCTGAAAATGGGCCGTACCCAGTTGCAGGACGCCGTGCCCATGACCCTGGGTCAGGAGTTCCACGCCTTCGCCGTCACCCTGCGTGAAGAGATCAAATCCATCAAGCGTTGCCAGGAGCTGCTGCTGGAAGTGAACCTGGGCGCCACCGCCATCGGTACCGGTCTGAACACTCCGCCCGAGTACTCCGGTCTTGCCATCAAGCGTCTGGCCGAGATCACCGGTCGTGCCTACGTGCCGGCAGAGGACCTCATCGAAGCGACCTCCGACTGCGGCGCCTATGTGATGCTGCACGGTGCGGTCAAGCGCCTGGCCATGAAGCTCTCCAAGATCTGTAATGACCTGCGTCTGCTCTCCTCCGGCCCGCGCACCGCGCTCAAAGAGATCAACCTGCCGGAAATGCAGGCTGGCTCCTCCATCATGCCGGCCAAGGTCAACCCGGTCATTCCGGAAGTGGTCAACCAGTCCTGCTTCAAGGTATTCGGCAACGACGTCACCATCACCTTCGCCGCCGAGGCCGGTCAGCTGCAGCTGAACGTCATGGAGCCGGTGATTGGTCAGGCCATGTTCGAATCCCTGAGCCTGATGGAAAAAGCCTGCATCTCCCTGCGCGAGAAGTGCGTGGAAGGCATCACCGCCAACCCGGACATCTGCATGAACCACGTGCTGAACTCCATCGGCATCGTGACCTACCTGAACCCCTTCATCGGTCACCATGAAGGCGATATCGTCGGCAAGATCTGTGCCCAGACCGGCAAGAACGTCCGCGAAGTCGTGCTGGAACGCGGCCTGCTGACCGCCGAACAGCTGGACGAGATCCTCTCCATCGAGAACCTGATGAACCCGCAATACAAAGCCAAGCGTTACACCCGCGAAGCCACCGTATAAGCGAGCAGATGGGCCGGGGTTATCCCGGCCCATTTAAAGTCAATTCCCGAGCGGTCTCTCCACAGCCCCATCGGGAATTGGCTTTTCAGCCTAATAAAACCTAAAAAAACTGGAAAATGGAGTGTTCGCTATGATTGGAATCGAGTTACTTGTCGTGCTCGCCGCTATCTATCTGGGGGCCCGGATAGGCAGTATAGGTATCGGCTTTGCCGGTGGTCTTGGGGTACTGGTACTGACCTGGGGGCTGGGCATGCCCATCCCGAGCGATCAGCTGGTGACCTATCTCCCGTGGGACGTGATCATGATCATCGCGTCCGTCATCTGCGCCATTGCCTGTATGCAGCTGGCTGGCGGGATGGATTATCTGGTGCACCTGGCCGAAAAAGCCCTGCGCAAGAATCCCAAGCACATCACCTTCGCCGCGCCGGTCGTCACCTACCTGATGACCATGCTGGCCGGTACCGGTCACACCGCCTTCTCCACCCTGCCGGTGATCGCCGAAGTGGCCAAGGAGCAGGGCATTCGCCCCTCCCGTCCGCTCTCCATCGCGGTCGTTGCCTCCCAGATTGCCATCACCGCCTCCCCCATCTCGGCGGCCGTGGTCGCCTTCTCCGGCATGCTGGAGCCGCTTGGCGTCGACTACCTGACCCTGCTGGCCATCTGCATCCCGTCCAGCTTCATCGCCTGTCTGCTGGGGGCCTTCATCGCCAACCTGCTGGGCAAGCCGCTGGATCAGGACGAAGTCTATCTGGAGCGCAAAGCCAAGGGACTCATCAAGCTGCGCGGTACCAGCCAGGTTGAGATCAAGCCTTATGCCAAGCTCTCCGTCGGCATCTTCGTCGCCTCCATCGTGGCCGTGATGGCCTATGCCACCGCCATCTCCGGCAACGTCGGCCTCATCAGCAGCCCGCCGATCCCCCGCGATGGCGCCATCATGGGCATCATGCTCTCCGCCGCTACCCTGATGGTCCTGTTCTGCAAACTGGACGCGGCCCAGATCACCAACATGCCGACCTTCAAGTCCGGTATGTCCGCCTGTATCTGCGTGCTGGGCGTGGCCTGGCTGGGCAACGTCTTCGTGAAGGGCAACATGGTCGAGATCCAGGCGTTCGCCGGCGATCTGCTGAGCCAATACAGCTGGCTGCTGGCCGTGGTGCTGTTCTTCTCCTCCATGCTGCTCTACTCGCAAGGTGCCACCACCAAGGCCCTGATGCCTGCCGCCCTGGCACTGGGTGTCAGCCCGCTGGCGGCCATCGCCTCCTTCGCCGCCGTGAGCGCCCTGTTCGTACTGCCGACCTACCCGACCCTGCTGGCCGCGGTCGAGATGGACGACACCGGCTCCACCCGCATCGGCAAGGCCGTGTTCAACCACCCCTTCTTCATCCCGGGTGTGGCCACCATCGCCATGGCAGTGGCGCTCGGCTTCTTCTTCGGTGGTCTCATCCTCTGACCGGTGAACCACCCCATGTAAAACGGCCCGAACGGGCCGTTTTTTTATGCCAGGCCACCGCCGGGCTCCCATGAAAAAGCCGCTCCCGGGAGCGGCTTTCGTCATCTTGGCGGCATCCTCAGGCCGTGGTCTGGCGGGTACCGAAATAGTCAGCCAGGAAGTCGTCGAACGACAGGCTGTCACTGCGTTCCCGCTCCCGCTGCTTGGCCAGGGAGTCCCGTGCCTCGCCAGCAAAGTAGGCCTCGTCCCAGTACTGCAGCTCGCCGGCCAGCATCTCTTCCCGGTAGCGGCTCGCCAGCGCATCGCCGAAGCAGCCGTTGTCCTGGCCGCTTGAAAGCAACTGCTTGAGCAGGCGGGCGGAGTAGGTCTGCTCGGGGTCGAGCAGCTTCTCACGGTGCATCGCCAGCGTCTCCCGGTAGCGATTGCGACCACAGCAGCGATCCAGCAGCCCGGCCACCTGCTCCAACTCGTCGAACAGCTTGAGACCGAACTCCTTGAGGCCGATGGGGTTGCCCTGCTCATCTTCAAGCGTCAGGCCGGGGCGACGCCCCTCCAGCACCACCTTGTTCTGGTTGCGGCGGTTGCGGGCAACCTCGTCATCCGAGAGCTCGGGGGACGGGCGCAACAGGCACCAGACCAGGAAGAGATCGAAGAAGCGGATCTGATCCACCTCGATACCGAACGGGGTGAAAGGATTGACGTCCACCGTGCGCAGCTCGATGTATTCGATGCCGCGCTGCTCCAGCGCATCCGAGGGCTTCTCGCCGCTGCGGGGGGTGCGCTTGGGGCGGATCGGCGCGTAGAGCTCGTTCTCCAGCTGCAGCACGTTGTCGTTGAGCTGGCGGTACTCGCCGTTCACCTTGACCCCTATCTTGGCGAAGTCGGGATCATGGGTGTTGATGGCCCGGCGCAGGCTGCTCACATAGGCGGGCAGGCTGTCATGACTGATCTTGAGCCCCGCCTGGGCGCTGTTGGTGTAACCGAGATCGGACAGGCGCAGAGCCGTGGCATAGGGCAGGTAAAGGGTGCCCTTGCCGGTCTTCTGGAACGGCAGGCTGCTCTTGCGCCCCTTGAGGAAGGAGTCGCAGATGGCCGGAGACGCGCCGAACAGATAGGGCACCAGCCAGCCGAAGCGGTAGACGTTGCGAATAAGCCCCATGTACTTGTCGGAGATGAAGCGCTGGCTGCAGCAGCCCTCTCCCACCAGATCCTGCCACTCGCACCAGAAGCTGTCCGGCATGGAGAAGTTGAAGTGCACCCCGGCGATCACCTGCATCAGGCTGCCGTAGCGGTTCTTCAGACCCTGGCGATAGAGGGTCTTCATCCGCCCGATGTTGGAACTGCCGTACTGGGCCAGGCGGATGCTCTCCTCGTCACCGACGAAGCAGGGCATGGAGAGGGGCCAGATCCGCTCCTCTCCCAGATGATGAATGGTGTGGCGGTGAATGTCGCCGAGCTGCTCGATCAGGCTCTCGATGGAGTCGGTGGCCGGCGTGATGAACTCCAGCAGGCTCTCGGAGTAATCGGTAGTGATGTTGGCATGGGTCAGGGCCGACCCCAGGCTTCTGGGGTGATCGGTCTGGGCCAGGGTCCCTTCGGGGGTGATGCGCAGACATTCGCGCTCGATCCCGCGCCGGATCCCCTTGAGGGCGGTCACCCGTTCCGGGGTGCCCAGCGCAGCCAGCAACTCGGTGAGAGACAAGCTAGTAGTGGTCATATTCACGGCTCATGTGTGGCCGCCCCACCCGGGGCGGCACTTATTGTTGCGACGCCCCTCAGGGCAGTTGCAGTGGATAGATGGGAAGATGAAGCTCGCTCAGGGTTTTTTCAAGCTTTTGCTTGTCTCCCACCACCACAATCACCATCTCGGCCGGATCCAGCCAGCGGGCTGCACTGGCCTTCAGCGTCTCGGGTGACACCGTTTTGATCAGGTTGTTCTGGGCCTGCACATAGTCCGGCTTCAGGTCGTACATGATCATCTGCAGCAGGAAGCCAGCCTTCTGCCCCAGGGTCTCGTAGGAGAGCGCATCCTGCTGGGAGACGGCGCTGCGCATGTAGGCCAGCTCCACCGGGGTAGGCCCGCTCTTGCGGTAGCCGTCCATCTCCTTGAGGAACTGGCGGATGGCATCCACGGTCGCATCGGTGCGCACGTTGGCGCCGGTCGCGAAGACACCCGCCTCGCGGTTGGCCTGGAAACCCGAGCTGGCACCATAGGTGTAGCCCTTGTCTTCCCGCAGGTTGAGGTTGATGCGGCTGTTGAAGTTGCCACCCAGGTTGAAGTTCATCAGGTTGGCGATGAAATAGTCTCCCGTGGTGTCAAACGCCATGGCGCGGCGGCCGATGCGGATCACCGACTGGGGGGCCCCCGGCTTGTCCACCAGATAGATGCCTGGCTTGGCCTGCTCTCCCCCGGGCTTGAGATCCCCGAGGGTCGGGGCGGCCCCCTGCCACTGGGTCAGGAAGGCGAGACCGGATTCCACCTGCTGGGCGGTCACATCGCCTGTCACCACCACCTTGGCATTGGTCGGATTGTAATAGGCCTCATAGAAGCGCTTCACATCCGCCAGGGTCAGCTTCTCCACGTCCGCCAGCACCCCGTCAGAGGGTTGGCCGAGGCGGTTCTGCTTGCCATAGACCAGTTCGCGGAACGCCTGACCCGCCAGCCACTCGGGTTGCTGCTCGCTCTGTTTCATGCCTTGCAGCATCTGGGTCTTGAGCCGCTCGAAGTCCGCTTCCCGCAGGCCGGGTTGCAGCAGCACTTCCCGTACCAGCGCCAGGGTTTCGGGCAGCTTGTCCGCCAGACTGCTGATGGTGATGAGGTTGTTGTACTGGGCGCTGGATACGCTGATGCTGGCGCCGAGTTTTTGCAGCTCGTCGCTCAGCTCGGCCTCGGAGAGGCGCGTCGTCCCCTGCTCCAGCATGGCGGCGGTAAGACTCGCCAGCCCCAGCTCTCCCTTGCCTTCGGCCCGGATGCCACCCGGCAGGGCGATCATGATGGACACGGCCGGGATCTCGTCGCTGTGGGTGCCGATGATCTCGATCCCCTTGCCGAGCTTGCCACGCCAGATGGCGGGCACCTTGACACTCACCGCATCGGCCGCCTTGGGCTGCACGCTGCGATCGAAGTCATCTTTCACCGGCCGCTCGGCCAGCACCTTGTCATGCTTGCTGTAATCCGGCAGCTCCCGCTTGGCGGGAGTGAAGTTCGGGGTCGCGGCCTGCCAGTCGCTCTTGCCCTTGGGCACCACGCTCAGCACCACGGCAGGCTTGTTCTGGATGAACTTGTCGTAGGCAGCCTTGACGTCAGACCCCTTGACCCGGGCGATGGCATCCAGATTCTTGAACACATAGTCGGGATCCCGGGCCAGCACCTGCCCCATGGCAAGCTGGCTGACCTTGCCCTCGATGCTGTCGAGTCCCCAGATGGCGGACGCGCGATAGCTGCTGATGGCCTTCTCCAGATCCGCGGGCTTGATGCCGCGCTGGGCGAACTCGCCGATCACCTTGTCCACCTCGCCCTTGAGGGTCTTGAGGCTGCCATCCGCCGCCGGATTGGGGTAGGCATAGACCGTCAGGGTACAGGCAAGCTCTTCGCAGGAGTGGGAGGCACCCGCCTCGATGGCCTTGCCGGTTTTCACCAGGGACTGGTAGAGCATGGAGCTGGCAGAACCCCCCAGCACATCGGCAAAGATGTCCAGCGCCGGCTCCTGCGGGTCACCCAGGGAGACGGTCGGGTAGCTGATATACAGGAGCGGCAGATGCACCTTGTCTTCCAGCGTCACGTAACGGGTTGCCGGCAGGGTGGCAGGCTGGGGCGTCGGTTCTGCCACATCCGGACCGCGCGGGATGGAACCGAAGTACTGCTCAATCCAGGCCAGCGCCTGCTTGGTATCAAAGTCGCCGCCCAGGGTCAGGGTCGCGTTGTTGGGACCGTACCAGCGCAGGAAGAACTGCTTGAGGTCGTTGACGTCGACCCGGTCGAGATCCTCCACATAACCGATGGGTTGCCAGGAATAGGGGTGGGTGCGCGGATAGAGTGCCTCCCCCACCCGCTCGCCCACCAGGCCATAAGGCTGGTTGTCGATACGCTGGGCCCGTTCGTTCTTGACGGTGGCGCGCTGGATCTCGAACTTCTTCTGGCTCACCGCATCGAGCAGGAAGCCCATGCGATCCGCCTCCAGCCAGAGCACCTTCTCCAGCTGGTTGGCCGGCACGGTTTCGTAGTAGTTGGTACGGTCCTTGTTGGTGGTGCCGTTCATGTCACCGCCCGCCTCGTTGATGATCCGCATGTGTTCCTGATCACCAACGTGCTTGGAGCCCTGGAACATCATGTGCTCGAAGAAGTGGGCAAAGCCCGACTTGCCCACGGTTTCCCGGGAGGAGCCGACGTGATAGGTGACGTCCAGATGCACCAGGGGATCGGAGTGGTCGGGGGCCAGGATCACGGTCAAACCGTTGTCCAGCTTGTACATCTGGTAGGGAATGCCGAGCTTGCCCTCCTGCTTGACCTGCTCGGACACCAGGGTCGGGGCCGCCAGCACGGGAAGGGAGAAGCCCAGCAGCATGCTTAATGGAATGAGTTTGTTCACGGGTACCTCGTGAGTGACAAAAGGGCTAGAAGATCTGACTGGCCAGTAGAAACACCAGGGCATAACGAAGCAATTTGCCGAGCCCGATCAAGATGAGTGAGCGCCAGAAGGAGAGGCGCAGCCAACCAGCCAGCAGACAGAGACCATCGCCGACCACAGGCGTCCAGGCAAGCAGCAGACACCAGTGGCCATGACGTTTGAGCCAACCAAGGGCTTTTTGTTCCCCACGGCCTTGAAAATCTTCCGGTTTTTTCTTGTGGGTGGCGAGCCAGCCGAGCCACCAGGTGGTCATGGAACCCAGGGTATTGCCCAGCGTCGCCCAGAAAAGCAGGCTGGTCATGCTCCACTCCCCCTTGACCGCCATGGCGCCCAGCAGCACTTCCGAGCTGCCGGGCAACAGGGTGGCGGAGGTGAAGGCGCTCAGAAACAACCCTCCCAGCCCCATCCCGGTGAAGTCTATCATCCGGGCTGGCCGTCTGCGGCGGACATGCGCAGCAACAGCTTGCCGCGCACATGGCCCTGCTCGATGGCCTGATGGGCCAGCGCCCCTTCTGCCAGCGTGTATTCACCAGAGACAGTGATCTTCACCTCCCCCTGGCGAAGCAGCGTCAGCATCTGGGTCAGCTGCGTTCGATCGGGATGGACCAGCATGCCGACAACCTCGACGCCAAGCTCGGCCCCCGCGTCCTTGATCTGCTGGGCCGTGATGGTGGGGACCGTCACCAGACGGCCGCCCGGCTTGACGCAGGCCAGCGCCGCCTTGCCGCTCTCGCCCCCCACCAGATCCAGCACCAGATCGAACGGACCATCGGTGATCGCTTCGGTGCACCACCCGGCCTGGTGGTAATCCACCATCCGGCTCGCCCCGAGACTATGAAGGAAGCTGTGATTGTCGCCGCTTGCCGTGGCAACCACGTGGGCACCATAGGCGGCGGCAAACTGCACCGCCAGGTGGCCGACGCCACCGGCACCGGCCAGGATCAGTACCCGTTGCCCCGACTGCAGGCCACCGTGCTCCAGCAGCCCCTGCCAGGCGGTGAGACCCGCCAGCGGTAGGGCCGCTCCCTGCCTGAGGCTCACCCCATCGAGCTTGACCAGCTCCTCCTCGCGGGCCACCACGGATTCGGCATATGCACCGGCGGCGAGGGGGAAACCCACCATGCCGCACACCTGATCCCCCTCGGCCAGGGAGGTCACGCCGGGCCCCACCTTTTCCACCACGCCGGAGACGTCATAACCCGGCGTCCAGGGCAGGTTGTCCTTGTTCTGGGCGGCCGCCCAGCCGAGACCGGCCCGGGTCTTGGCATCGATGGGGTTGACCCCCGAAAAGCAGATGCGCACCCGGACCTCTCCCTCCGCGGGCACCTTGTCCAGGGAAGGGTTGAGCCTGAGTACCGAGGGGTCGCCGAATGCGGTAATCTGTAGCTGCGTCATTGCACAATCCATCCTGTTGATTGATCAAGGGTCAACAGAATAACAGCGAGGACACCATGGCTCGAATGTTTCTTATTCCTCTGTTGCTGGCCCTGGGGTGGTGGGCGTTTCTGCTCTACTTCCGCATTCCGCTCAAACAGGGGGCCAAGGGCTTTTACTGGATCATCGGCATCGGCGGCGGGCTTGCCGCCTTCCTCAGCCTGATGATGGTGCTCACTCACTAGGGTTCGGGGACAAGGGGGAAGAAGAGAAGATGCTGCATGGACTGAACCATCTCACGCTGGCAACCGGCGATCTCGACAGCAGCGTTGCCTTTTATGTCGACTTGCTGGGATGTCGCCCCAGGGTGAGATGGGCACGGGGAGCCTATCTCACCCTCGGCGATCTCTGGCTCTGTCTCTCCTGCGATCCTCCCCAACCGGCCAGAGATTACAGCCATGTCGCGTTTGGCATCTCGCCTGAACAGTTTCCAGCCTTCTGCGCCCGTCTGCGCGCGGCGGGCGTCGTGGAGTGGAAGAAGAACAGCAGCGAAGGGGATTCACTCTATCTGCTGGATCCCGACGGGCACCGACTGGAAATCCATGCAGGCAACCTGGATAGCCGCCTCGCCTCTCTCAGACAGCAACCCTATGAGGGTCTTATCTGGTTCGACTGAGCCGGATTCACCCCTGCTCGGCACGAAGATGGTAGTGACGATTGCTGCCCTGCCCCAGCACGCCCTGCGCCAGCAGATGCTGGAACACCCGGTCCACCTCCTCCAGAGACAGTGACAATGCCTCTGCCACCTTGCGTTTGCTGCATTTGAGCTCGCCGCTCTCCAGCGCGTCGCGCACCTGGGCGACCACGGCTGGCTCGGGCATGGGTCTGCTGATGGCTGGCGGCTCCGGGGTCGGCACTGCGACCCGGGCCTCGGCTTGCGCCTTCTCCCGTTGCCACATCCATTGACGGCGGAAGCGGTTCTCCTCACCGATCAGGCTGACGAAAAAGGCACCAAACGCATCGAGCAGGATAGACAGGAAGCAGACCAGCAGGAACTGCACCTGGCCGATGCTCATGCCCACCCCGTCCGCCAGACTGCTCATCAGCCCCAGCATGGAGGACTGCTCCCCCAGCGGCTTGGCGTCCCGCTCCTGGCGCAGCTCGTCCTGACGCAGCCTGAGCTTGGTGTTGGCCTGCTGCAGACCGCTGACGCCGCTCGAGATACGCGCCATCTCGATGTATTTGCGTGCCGCCTCTTCGTTGAGCTGGATCTGCCGCTCTATGCTGGCTATCTGCTCGTCGAAACGGGCTATCTCCCGCTCGTGACGCGCCTGCTGGCTCAGGATGGTGTTGGTGGCGCTGTTGATGCCGCCGATACTGCCCCCGATGGAGATGGCGGCCAGCACGCTGTAGAACAGCAGCGACCAGAAGGCGCCGCCCAGATCCCGCCTCGCCTTGCACTCGCCGTACTCGTACCAGACGTAGAACTTGCCCAGCTCGAAGATGATGGCCAGCCCGCCGAACAGCCACTTCATCAGGGGGTTTTCGTCGATGGAGAGAAACAGCAGCAGGGAGAAGACAATGGAAGCCAGAATGGCCAGCCCGGTAAAACTGTAGACTGTCGTGAGGGCGAACCATCCCTTGGGGTAACGCAATGCGGCGCAAGCCTGTGTAGTCATGATGAAGCGGGAAACATCTGCAGGAAAAGTTGGCTGCCGATTATAGTCACCACTCCCCCGGAGAGAAGGGCAAATCCCCGAATTCCCGCCGATGGACGATCAGCTGCCCAGAGTGCGACCAAAACGTGCAAATCGGCAGCAGAAAAACACTACAATCGACCCCGCACCTGAAGGACATCTGCGGTTATGCTCGGGTTAAGCCCGCCGCATTACACTCATTTCCACCGAACACGACTCGAGGACATCATGAACAGAACGACGGCTTTGTTGCTCTCTCTTTTTCTGATCACCGGTAGCGCCCTGGCACAGGACGAAGGGAGCCAGACCTTCTCCGTGGATGCGCTGACCTTCAATCTGGACTGGAATGACACGCAGTTTGACTGGTCCCAGAGCAACTGCTTCGATCTCGGGAGCGGTGACACGGCCGCCGCCGACTGCAAGAGGATCAACCTCAGTCTGGAGGACGAGACGCAGCGCAACCAGCCCCCCAGCACCAACCAGATCAGCACGCAACCGGATCAATGATCCCCCTGACAGGAGCCTTGATGCGATGACCCACATGACCATGACTTCCCGCGGCGCACTGCTGCTCTCCCTGCTTCTGGTTCAGGGAATGGCCTTTGCTGCCCCCCCTTCCAAACACGATGACGACATCCGGATCTCCACCGACCAGGGCCGGGTAAGCCTGGATTGGGACGACAAGGAGTACGAGTGGTGGCAGCACAACTGCCTGGATGTCAGCACCCGGACCAGCCGCATCCAGCTCAACTGCGACAACATGGATGGAAAATACCGCGACCATTACAACCGCAGCATTCACAGTGGCAACAACCCGGGTCAGGGCCATGACAAGCCCAGGAACAAGCACGGCGGCAACGGCCACCAAAAACACTGACCAGCATGCCCATGGACATGGTTGAGGGGCCTGTGGCCCCTGGAGTCATGTCCCCTACCAGTAGTTTTCCATGCTGATATTGCCGGGGGCGCGACGCAGGTTCTTGGCAAGCCCCAGCCCGAGCAGGGTCTGCTGAGTCTCTTTCACCATGGCGGGGTTGCCGCAGATCATCACCTGGCTCAACTCGGGGGAGAAGTTCAGCCCCACCCTTGCCTGCAAGCTGCCATCGACGATGGCTGCCGGGATACGCCCTGCCATCGCCCCCGGCCAGGTCTCACGACTGACGAAGGGAACATAGCGAAAACGCTCGCCATGCTGCTCGGCAAAACTGGCGATAAGCGGCTGATAGCTGAGCTCTTCCCCTTTTCTCACCCCGTGTACCAGCACCAGATGCTCGAAGCGGTCGAAGACCTGTCCCTCGGCCAGCATGGCGAGGAAGGGGCCGATGGCGGTGCCGGTTGAGAGCAGCCACAGGTCCCGTCCCGGGGGAATCTCATCCAGGGTCAGAAAACCGGTGGCCTGGGACTGCACCAGCAGGCCGTCGCCCACCTGCAGGGAACCGAGAGAGGGGCTCAGTTCACCGCCGGGGATCTCCACCAGATAGAATTCGTGATAGGGCGTGCCGGGAGGATTGACGAAGGAGTAGGCACGCTGGACTCGACGCTCGCCCTGCTCCAGGGCCAGCTTGGTGAATTGACCCGCCTTGTAGGGGGCAAGTTCCGCCTCCACACGCAGGGAGAGCAGGGTGGGTGTCCACTCGATGCGCTCGATGACCCGACCTTCAACCCAGGCAGCCATAAAGGTTCTCCTCCAGAGGAACAGACCTTCACTTTACCCCTTGATCTGAAAATAAAAAACCCGCGCATATGCGCGGGTTTTTCTGCAAGAGCGGAACGCTATTACAGAGCAACAACCTGGATTTGTACGGTTGCTTTGACGTCAGCGTGCAGCTGAACAACAACTTCGTACTCACCGGTGTTACGCAGAACGTTGCCCATGCGGACTTCGCTCTTGGCAACGGCTACGCCGGCAGCAGTGATGGCTTCAGCCACGTCACGGGTACCGATGGAACCGAACAGCTTGCCTTCGTCGCCAGACTTGGAGGCGATGACAACGGCAGCCAGCTCACCCAGCTTGGCAGCGCGCTCTTCGGCAGCAGCCTTGTTGGCAGCCAGTTTGGCTTCCAGCTCAGCGCGACGAGCACCGAAGGCTTCGATGTTGGCCTTGGTGGCCATAACAGCTTTGCCTTGCGGGATCAGGTAGTTACGGGCATAACCAGCTTTTACGGAAACTTGGTCACCCAGACCGCCCAGTTTGGCGATCTTATCGAGCAGGATAACTTGCATTACCTTTCCTCTATAAATTTCGTTGAGTTAGGCGTAAGCGCCGGGCCGATTCTTACTTGTTGTGCAGATCGGTGTACGGCAGCAGAGCCAGGTAACGAGCACGCTTGATGGCGCGTGCCAGCTGACGCTGATACTTGGCGCGGGTACCGGTGATACGGCTCGGTACGATCTTGCCAGATTCAGTGACGTAGTTTTTCAGAGTAACGATATCTTTGTAGTCGATCTCGGTAACGTTCTCGGCGGTGAAGCGGCAGAACTTACGACGACGGAAATAACGTGCCATGGCCTTTATCCTCTAATGCGGTGATCTAAGAATTACTCTTCGGAAGACGCTTCAACAGCATCTTCGCGACGCTCGTCGTCACGACGGGTGAAGCGCTCTTCCTTGGCCTTGGCCATCGGAGAAACTTCAGTCACGGCGTGCTTGGTGCGCATGATCATGTTGCGGATAACGGCATCGTTGAAGCGGAAGTTGGTTTCCAGCTCATCGATAACGGCCTGTTCAGCTTCTACGTTCATCAGAACGTAGTGAGCCTTGTGCAGCTTGTCGATCGGGTAAGCCAGTTGACGACGGCCCCAATCTTCCAGGCGATGAATGGTACCACCAGCGGTGGTGATAGCGCCGGTGTAACGCTCGATCATGCCAGGTACTTGCTCGCTCTGGTCCGGATGAACCATGAAGACGATTTCGTAATGACGCATTTTAGCTCCTTACGGATTAATTCAGCCTCCGCCCAGGTGCAGCCAGACCTCGGAGGCAAGGAACATAGTGATGTTTAGACGCTGCTTTCTAGGGCGGCGTATTGTACGAAATCACCTCTCCCACTGCAACTGGCGAAGCGAGATGTTTTTCTCGATGAGCCCGATACAAAACTTTAATTGATAACAATTATCATTTAGATCCATACTCTCCTCATATCCCCACGGAGGATGACAGTATGCAACCTGCGCTCACCACGGCCATCCCGGCCCGCAAATTCAAGCTGACCCTGCTCGGCCCCGCCTTCATCGCCGCCATCGGTTATATCGACCCGGGCAATTTTGCGACCAATATCCAAGCCGGCTCCACCTTCGGCTATCAACTGCTGTGGGTAGTGGTGTGGGCCAATCTGATGGCCATGCTGGTGCAGACCCTCTCGGCCAAGCTCGGTATCGTCACTGGCAAGAACCTGGCGGAACACATTCGCGACCGGCTGCCCAAGCCGGCGGTCTGGGCCTACTGGGTACAGGCGGAGATCATCGCCATGGCCACCGATCTGGCGGAATTCATCGGCGCTGCGGTCGGCTTCAAGCTGCTGCTCGGCATCACCCTGCTGGAAGGTGCCTGCATCACCGCCGTGGTCACCTGGGGGATCCTGATGCTTCAATCCCGCGGCCAGAAGCCGCTGGAGTTCGTGGTGGGGGGCCTGCTGCTGTTCGTGGCCGCCGCCTACATCGTCGAGCTGGTGTTCTCGCGCCCCCATCTGCCGAGTCTGCTGGAAGGGGTACTCTTCCCCGGTCTCCCCAATGGTGATGCTGTCTATCTTGCTGCCGGCGTGCTTGGTGCCACCGTGATGCCCCATGTCATCTATCTCCACTCGGCCCTGACCCAGCACACCCAGGAGCAGGGCACGGTGACCCAGCGACTGCACAGCACCCGGGTCGACGTGGCCATCGCCATGACCATCGCCGGCTTCGTCAACCTGGCCATGATGGCCATGGCGGCTGCCGCCTTCCACAGCTCCGGCAACCAGCAGGTTGCCGAGCTGGAATCGGCCTACCAGACCCTCACGCCCCTGCTGGGACCGGCAGCCGCCACCCTGTTCGGCCTCTCCCTGGTCGCCTCCGGCATCTCCTCCACCGTGGTTGGAACGCTGGCAGGGCAAGTGGTGATGCAGGGCTTCGTGCGCTTCACCATTCCGCTCTGGCTGCGCCGAGCCATCACCATGGCTCCCGCCTTCGTGGTGATCGCCATGGGTCTCAACACCACTGAAATCCTGGTGTTGAGCCAGGTAGTGCTGAGCTTCGGCATCGCCCTCGCCCTTATTCCGCTGCTGATCCTGACCGGTGATCGCGCCCTGATGGGGGCACATCGCAATCACCCCGTCACCCAGGCCGTGGGGCGCCTCATCGTCGCCCTGGTGATCGGCCTCAATGCCTATCTGCTGGTCACCACCCTCTAACGCCATCTTGAGGCTCATTGACCCGGGTTGATGAGCCTTTTCGCACTTTCGCGTATGCTGCCCCTTTCCCTTCTCATCATCTCGTTGCGGGAGCCCTGCCATGGAACATACCCGAGCCAGCTTCGTACTGGGCCACCATCAGGAACAGGCCAGCGTCGTCTGTTGCAAACAGGGGGATCCGACCCTGCTGGTCACCGACCTCACCCCCTTTCATCCCCAGAGCCACCTCTGGCCCGATCAACCCGGTGACGTGGGCACTGTGCGCTGGGAAGGGGGGGAAGCGGCCGTGGGCCCCTGCCGCATGGGCGCCATCAGTCCCGAGGGCGAGCTGTTCGTGGATACGGAGATTCCGGTCAAGCGGGGGGCGGATGGGTGGGCTTTCGTGGTGGTGCATCCCCTCGCCGGTTCCCATCACCTTGCCATTGGCTCGCCTGTGGAACTGACAGTGGATGCCGAGGCTCGCCATGCCCTGAGCCTGGGCCACAGCGCCTGCCACCTGGTGGCACTGGCCCTCAATCGGGCGCTCACGCCCTATTGGCGAAAGGAGACGAGCGAGCTGGACGCTCTCGGGCAGCCGGATTTCGACCGCCTCGCCATCCAGCACTCCCGGGTCGAGCCCAGAGGATCAAAGGAGCAGTACCGGATCGGCAAGAGCCTTCGGAAAAAGGGAATCAACAGCGAGGCATTACTGGCCGACCTCGACAGGATAGCGCTCCAGGTCAACGAGCAGCTGATGCGCTGGCTCAAAGAGGGAGGCGAGATCCGCCGCAGCCGGGCCGGTGATGCCATCATCGATTCCCGCTACTGGCATGGCATGGTGGACGGTCGGGAGATCACCATTCCCTGTGGCGGCACCCATGTGAGCAGTCTGACCGAGTTGGGCCAGGTTCAGGTGACGCTGGCCTCCAGTGAAGAGGGATTTACCCTCACCACCCGGGTCACCCCCTGAACCACCCCAGCCCTCCTGATGCCGCACCGCCCTGACCGGGGCGGTGTCCCGACAGAGAGACCGCAGGCAGATCAGCGCGGCGGTATCTCACCCCGGTCTGACGACCACATGGCCACGGGGTAGCAAAAAAACCATGCGATGCACCACGGATGAGGGGCCACTTGCCCCTTTCCTGGCGCCTGACGATGTCAGGCAGGCTCCCTTCGCATCCCCATGTGAGGGATGTCATCTTCCAGATACCCTTCCCCTTCGGCCACGAAACCATGCTGGCCGTAAAAACTTTGCAGGTGGGCCTGTGCACCGAGCCAGATGCTGTGTGCAGGCCAGCGTGCCTCGCACTCTCTGACCGCTTGCGCCAGCAGGCGGTGACCCAGTCCGCCCCCCCGCGACGTGGGAGAGGTGACCACGCGGCCGATGGCAGCGCCGCTGTCATCACCAATGCCGGGCGCCATGATGCGGGCATAGGCCGCCAGGTGATCCCCCTCACGACCGAGCAGATGCAGCACGCCGTCACGGCGATCCAGCCCGTCCAGATCCTGGAAGGGACAGGTCTGCTCCACCACGAACACCTCGGCGCGCAGGGCAAGCAGCTCATACAATTCATCCGTGGTGAGCTCACACCAGGGTTTCAGGATCCAGTTCATCCGCGACTCCATGTAAGGGGGAAAGGCGCAGCATAATCGATGCACCAACCTCCTTCATTAACCATTGTTAATGTGCAACACCCTCATCCCGGTCCCATTCTTCGATAAAATCGAGGCGCTGATTCAGCCAGATGGCCACGATGTTGTTCGCGGCGATGGCAGCGTTATGGACCGACATCCCCTTATCTTCTTGCAGCCAAGTCAATGTAATCTGGCGCGCCTCCGCAATTGCCTTGAGCATGGCCTCACGCTCGGCGACTGGCCATGCCTTCGCATCCCCATTGCGTATCCGTGGTTCAGCGAACGCGATAGACCTTCCAGCCTTCTCGAAGGTAATAAAATCTTCGGGGGCAAGATTGATGTGCAGCTCGTCTATCCGCCAATCGGCGAAGGTACCGAAAACCATGGTACCAAAAGAGGACGAAATGCTTTCCACCTGTGTATTGAAGAGCTGGCGAAGATGTTGCCAGGCCGGACGCAGGAACAGATCATTGGGAAGGGTGCAGTAAGGCGCCATGTTATCGCGGCTTGATCCCCAGAGCCCGCCAAAGGCGTCATATGCAGGCCAGCCAATGCGTTTAAAGATAAAACAGTGTCGCAGTGAGTCGGGATTGGATCGCTCTTCCAGCACCAGACGCAGCAGGGTCAAGGTTGCGCTGGCCCGGGTTGCGGGCTTCTCGTATCCCAAATCTGCGGCCATAGACGCGGTGTATTCGTCATTGAATCTGGCCAGTACTTGGGCATAGCGAGCACGCGCCTGCTTGTCGCTGACCCCGCTCGCTGGCTCAAACTGATGGAGATAGAGTAGCCACGCCGAGGCCTCAGCACTGCGGTAATCATTCAGCTTGACCGCCGCGGCGGCTGGATCGACCGGGATCAGTTGCACCGTATCGGTGAACACCTTGTCTTGTTGTGCGACCTGCTCGTCAAGCACTTTGATGCGGTGCGCCATGCTGTCTCGCAAACACTCTGGCAGTTGCGATGTCATCTTACTGCAGGCGTTACGCAGTTTAAGCCACTGACGCTGTTCGGCAAGCAGTGCATCCGCTCGAGATGAATCGGCACTATCACGAGCCTGTTCATAGCGATCGGCCAGCTGGCTGTCGAGTGCGCCTAGAGCATCTTGTTGGCAAATCGTGTGTTCGATGACTGTATTGGCCACCCCGCAATCAAACGAGGCAGCCTGTGCGGTGGCCGAACCAACACACGCCCCTGCAGTAGTCAGCAACCACAACAGATAAAAAGCAGATTGGGTAACAAACCTTCTCATATGTGCACTCCAGGACTCATAACGAACCGTGCACATCATACGGAGATTCTCGAGTAGCAACAGCGCTGTATGCCTGCAATACGCCATACGATGATCAGGGTGTATTTCGCATTCTCTTGCGGATGCGGCTCAGGCTGATGGGGGTGATCCCCAGATAGGCGGCAATCTGGTGATCCGGGACCCTGGCATCCAGCGCGGGGAAGCTTCGCAGAAAATGCTGATAGCGCGCCTCTGGACCCCCGGTCAGCAGCAACAGCTCTTTCTCCTCCTTGATGCGCAGTTGCACTTCAAGGAGATGGTGATACCAGGCGGGCCAGCAAGGGAGTCGGCGCAGATCCGCCAGCGGAAGAAGCTGCAGCCGGCAAGGCTCCAGCGCCTCCACGCTGTAGCGGGCGGGCTCACCGCTGAGCAGGTGGTGGAAGTCGAGAAACTCGTCCCCCTCCCAATAGAATTCCTTGATGTACTCGCGGCCATCCGCCAGCACCACCTTGGCCCGCAACAACCCCTCCTCCACCCTGACCAGCAGTGCCGGACTGTCACCGGCATGCCAGAGGCAGGTGCGAGGGGGCAAGGTCAGGGAGCGGGCAAAAGAGAGGAGGCGCTCGGCCTCCTGCTCATCTGCAACCCGTTCCCAGACAAAGGGGGGTCTGTCGGTCATCGTCTTGTCAGACGCGGCGCTGGCGCACGGCTTCGAACAGGCAGACACCGCTCGCCACCGAGACGTTGAGGCTGGATACTGCCCCCGCCATCGGGATGCTCACCAGCTCGTCGCAGTGCTCGCGGGTCAGACGGCGCATCCCCTTGCCTTCGGCGCCCATCACCAGCGCCATGGGGCCGGTGAGTTTGGCCTGATAAAGATCGTGATCCGCCTCGCCAGCGGTACCCACGATCCAGACGCCGCGCTCCTGCAGCTCGCGCAGGCTGCGGGCCAGGTTGGTGACCTGGATGAGCGGCACCACTTCGGCGGCGCCACAGGCGACCTTGCGCACCACGGACGTGAGGCCTGTGGCCTTGTCCCGCGGCACGATCACCGCATGCACCCCGGCGGCATCGGCACTGCGCAGACAGGCGCCGAGATTGTGCGGATCGGTCACCCCGTCCAGTACCAGCAGGAAGGGCGCTGTCTCTTGCGCCGCCAGATCGTCCAGCAGGCTGGCCAGGTCGTGCTCGGCCAGCTTGGGCGCTTCAATCACCTTGGCCATGATGCCCTGGTGATTGTTGCCTTCCGCCTTGTCATCCAGCGTCTTGCGGTTCACGCTCTGCACCCTGATACCGAGGGACTCCAGCTCGGCCAGCAGGGGATGCAGCCGCTCGTCATCGCGGCCCTTGAGAGCCCACACCTCGATGAAGCGCTCGGGGGTGCGCTCCAGCAGCGCGGAGACGGCGTGAATGCCGTAGATCAGTTCAGTACTCATTTAGTGCTCTTGGCCTTGTCGCGAGCCTTTTTGCTCGGTCGTCTGTTGCTGGGCTTGGCACGGCCACCCTTGTCGGATTTACCGCTCTCCTTGCCCTCTTTGCGTTTCTCGTGGCGCTGGGCGCTCTTGGCCTTCTCTTTCTTGATCTCGGCCTGCTTGCGCGCCATCTCCTTGGCGTTCTTGCCGGTGGCCTTGAGGGGCTCTTCCACCATCACGAAGTCGATCTTGCGATCGTCCAGGTTCACGCCCATCACCTTGACCCGCACCTTGTCACCCAGACGGTAGCGACGGCGGAAGTTCTCGCCGATCAGCTGCTGGTGCAGGGGGTCGAACTGGTAGTAGTCGTTGGTGAGGGTGCTGACGTGCACCAGACCGTCGATGTGGATCTCCGCCAGACGCACGAAGAAGCCAAAACCGGTGACGCTGGCGATGACGCCGTCAAACTCGTCACCCACGTGATCCAGCATGTACTCGCACTTGAGCCAGTCTGCCACGTCGCGGGTGGCATCATCGGCACGGCGCTCCGTCATGGAGCAGTGCTCGCCCATCGGGTCCACTTCTTCCAGCTGGTAGTGGTAGCCACCGCTCGGCGTCCACTTGTGGCGCAGGTTGCCCTGCTGCTCCTTGGCGGTCTGGTACTTGATCGCCCGGTGCAGGATGAGATCCGGGTAACGACGGATTGGCGAGGTGAAGTGAGCGTAGGACTTCAGGGCCAAGCCGAAGTGACCGATGTTGTCGGCCTGATAGATGGCCTGACGCATGGAGCGCAGCAGCATGGTGGAGAGCAGTTCCGCATCCGGGCGCCCTTCGAATTTGGCGGCCAGGTCGGCAAAGTCCTTCGGCTCGGGCTCCAGGCCCCCCTTGAGCTCCAGACCCAGTTCGGCCAGGAAGTCACGGAAGCCGGTGAGACGCTCCTCGCCCGGGCGGTCGTGCACCCGGAACAGGGCGGCGGCCTCGTTCTTCTCGATGTAGCGGGCGGCTGCCACGTTCGCCTGGATCATGCACTCTTCGATGATCTTGTGGGCGTCATTGCGCACCAGCGGTACGATACGGTCGATCTTGCGCTGGGCGTTGAAGATGAAGCGGGTCTCCTCGCTTTCGAACTCCACCGCACCGCGTTGATGACGGGCATGCTTGAGCGCCTTGTAGAGGTTGCTCAGCTCCTCGATGTGGCCCACCAGCGGATCATACTGCTGACGCAGCTTGGGATCCCCGTCCAGGATCGCCGCTACCTTGGTGTAGGTCAGGCGAGCGTGGGAGTTCATTACCGCTTCGTAGAACTTGTAGCCGGACATGCGACCAGCGGCGGAGATGGTCATCTCGCACACCATGCAGAGCCGGTCGACCTGCGGGTTCAGGGAACACAGACCGTTGGAGAGCACCTCCGGCAGCATGGGCACCACGAACTCGGGGAAATAGACCGAGTTGCCGCGCTGATAGGCTTCGGTGTCGAGGGCCGTGCCCGGTTTCACATAGGCAGAAACGTCGGCGATGGCGACCCACAGGCGCCAGCCGCCTCCGCGCTTGGCTTCACAGAAGACAGCGTCATCGAAGTCACGGGCATCTTCCCCGTCGATGGTGACCAGCGGCAGGGCGCGCAGGTCGATGCGGCCCTCTTTGGCCTTCTCCGGTACCTGCTCGCCGAGACCGGCGACCTCCTTGGTCACCTCTTCCGGCCAGGTGTGCGGAATACCGTGGGTACGCAGGGCGATCTCGATCTCCATACCGGGCGCCATGTTCTCACCCAGGACTTCCAAGACGGTACCGACCGCATTGAAGCGGGCAGTGGCGCGCTGGTTGATGCGCACGACCACGACCTGGCTCTGGCGAGCCCCCTTGTTCTCCCCTTCCGGGATGATGATGTCCTGGCCGATGCGGCTGTCATCGGGTACCACAAAACCGACGCCGTTCTCGACGAAGTAACGACCGACGATGTCCGCCTCGCGGGATTTGAGCAGGCGCACCAGACGCGCTTCCTGACGACCCTTGCGATCGATCTCGGTCGGCTGCACCAGGGCATAGTCGCCATGCATCAGGCGCTGCATCTCGCGGTTGTTCAGGAAGAGATCCGCTCCACCACCCTCGGGGCGCAGAAAACCGAATCCATCTTTGTGGCCAAGCACATAGCCTTTGACCAGATTCAGGCGATCCGGCAGGGCGTAACATTGGTTGCGGGTGAACACGAGCTGCCCGTCGCGCTCCATGGCGCGCAGACGACGTCGCAAGGCTTCCAACGGCTCTTCATCGGTCAGCTTGAGGACCTTGGCCAGCTCTTCCCGGGACATGGGTTTCTCATGGCCCTTGATGAGCTCCAGCAGCATCTCGCGACTGGCGATGGGGTTTTCGTATTTTTCGGCCTCGCGTTGGAGGAAAGGATCTTTTTGAGACATAAGCAGGCCTTAGGGTAGGTAATAACGCAGACATTATATCGGAGGGGGGAGCTAATGGCATCCATCGACTGCCTTTTGGCCATTCTCTCTGTCATACTGGACACAGTTTGCAGGTATGTGAGACTCGGAACTCATGAGCAAGGACTCGTTCGCCCAATCTGCCGCCTATTTGAAACAGGCGGTTCCCCTGATGATCAAGTATCAAATTCCCACCACGCCGAACAACTATCACCTTTGGTACAGCTATGTCTCCGGCGACATGCCCGAACTCAACCATGCCGTCGATCAGGCGATAAAACAACAGGGGACCTTCTCCCTGACCACCTGTGAGCGTCTCTACCACCAGCACCTTGCGGCTCAGGACGAGCAGCAGATCGAGGCGATGAAACTCAACCTGGCGGCCATGGCCAGCGAGCTGAGTCACTCGATGCAGGATGCCATCTCCGATACCGGGCTGTTTCAGGAGATGCTCGACAAGAGTTTCGACAAGCTGAGCAAGATAGACGACGAGGGGCTCAGCCTGGAAGACACCATGGGGATCCTGCGGGATCTCGTGCGCGAGTCGCGTGACGTACGCATGTCCACCCTCCACTTTCGCAACCAGCTCAGCAGCGCCGAGAAAGAGATAAAGGAACTGAAACAGGCCCTGAACGAGACGAGGAAGCTGGCCACCGAGGACCCGCTCACGTCTCTGCTCAATCGACGCGCCTTCGATCTCGAGATGGACAGCCTCATCCGCAGCAAGCAGCCCTTCTCCCTGATCCTGACCGATATCGATCGCTTCAAGAACTTCAACGACGAATACGGACATCTGCTGGGGGACCAGGTGCTGCGCATCGTCGGCAAGCGCCTGCGAGAGGCCAGCAAGGAGGGCATAACCGCCTATCGCCTGGGGGGTGAGGAGTTTGCCCTCTTGGTGCCAAACCGCGCCCTGGCTCTGACCCGCCAGATGGCCGAGAGCCTGCGTCGCGTCATCGAGCGGATGTCGATTCTGGATCGCAAATCCGGGCGACGCATCGATCACATCACCGCCTCGTTCGGCGTGGGGGAATACACCCCTCAGGAGACGGCAGACACCCTGATCGAGCGTACCGACAAGCTGCTCTACAAGGCCAAGGAGCTGGGACGCAATCGGGTGATGCCACTGCCCTCATGATCCCACCAGATGCAAAAAGGCCGGTCATTGACCGGCCTTTTTCATGCTTCCCTTCTCGGGATCAGAGGCTTTTCAGCTTCTCTTCCGGCAGGGCCAGCTCGTCATTGTGGTTGACACCGATACCGCGCTCCAGCACATGGCGGGCGATGGCATGGGCCTCTTCCAGCGAATGCATGCTGTAAGTACCGCACTGGTATTCGTTCAGCTCGGGGATCTTGCCCTGATCCTGCACGGTCAGCACGTCGCTCATGGCGGCCTGCCAGGCAGCGCCAACACGGGCTTCATCCGGCGCACCGATCAGGCTCATGTAGAAGCCGGTGCGGCAACCCATGGGAGAGATGTCGATGATCTCCACCCCATTCCCATTGAGGTGGTCACGCATGAAGCCGGCAAACAGATGCTCCAGGGTATGGATGCCGCGCTCGGAGAGGATCTCCTCGTTCGGCACGCAGAAACGCAGGTCGAACACGGTGATGGTGTCCTTGTTCGGGGTCTGCATGGTCTTCGCCACCCGCACTGCCGGGGCGGCCATGCGGGTATGGTCGACGGTAAAACTGTCCAATAACGGCATTTCTGACTCCTGATTTGGTTACCAGAACCAGCCCCCGCTGGAGAGCTGATCCTTGCATTGTCGATACTGGGCACCGTAGCGTTGGGCACGGGCCTCCACCTTGCGGGAGACCTTCATCAGCCATCCCTTGCTGCGGTAGCTGCCACGTCGATAGCCCCCCCAGCCTTCGTGATAATTGAGATACTGGCCATAGGCATCCCACTTGGACGTGCCATTGAGCCGCTGTGCCTTGTGAGTGTACCAGCCCATGAAATCGATGGCGTCGGCAAAGTCGTCGCGATCGCTCCAGCTGTTGCCGGTTTCCCGCTGGTAGTCGGCCCAGGTTTCGTCTTTCACCTGGGCATAGCCGTAGGCTGAACTGGCCCGCCCGGTGGGGATGAAGAGGAAATACTGCATCGGCGGCTGGGCATCATGCACGAAGGAGGACTCCTGGTACATCATGGCCATCACTACCTGGACAGGTGTCCCCCACTTCTCGTTCATCTTGAGCGCCGCCTCGTGCCATTCGGGTTTCTCCCGAAAGATCTGGCACAGGTTTTCCGGCTGGGCCGGCGGCCGGGTACTGCACGCGGTGAGTGCCATCAAGCACGCCGCCACGACCCCGATACGGTACAACGACATCAGAACGACAGACTCTTGCTGTTCATCACAGGGCACATCCACCACATCAGATCGCGTCTTCGTTCTCTTCACCAGTACGAATACGAATGACGCGTTCCACCTCGCAGACGAAGATCTTGCCATCGCCGATCTTGCCGGTACGCGCTGTGTTCTGGATGGCTTCCAGGCAGGCATCGAGATCCTCGTCCTGCACCACCAGCTCCACCTTGACCTTGGGCAGGAAGTCGACCATGTACTCGGCACCGCGATAGAGCTCGGTATGGCCCTTCTGGCGGCCGAACCCCTTGACCTCGGACACTGTCATGCCGTTGATGCCGATCTCGGCCAGGGCCTCGCGTACATCGTCCAGCTTGAACGGTTTGATGATGGCTTCAATCTTCTTCATGGTGACTCCTTACCAGTTCTGTTTGCCGAACCCGGACGTGATGGGATAGCGGCGGTCCTTACCAAAGTTGCGAGCAGTGATGCGGGGGCCGACGGCGGCCTGACGGCGCTTGTATTCGTTGAGATCCACCAGGCGGATCACCTTGCGTACCACCGCCTCTTCGAAACCTTCCGCCACCATGTCGGCGACAGACGCATCCTCTTCCACGTAGCGCTTGAGGATGGCATCCAGAATGTCATAGGGGGGCAGGCTGTCCTGGTCCACCTGATCCGGTGCCAGTTCGGCCGACGGGGGACGATCGATGACCCGCTGCGGGATCACGTACTCCACGCTGTTGCGATATTCGCACAGCTTGAAGACCAGGGTCTTGGGGACGTCCTTGAGCACATCAAAGCCACCCGCCATGTCGCCATACAGCGTGGCGTATCCCACGGCCATCTCGCTCTTGTTGCCAGTGGTCAGCACGATACGGCGGCGCTTGTTGGACAGCGCCATCAAGAGCACACCGCGGCAGCGGGCCTGCAGGT
This sequence comes from Aeromonas sp. S19(2024), assembly GCF_041402625.1. NCBI lineage: Bacteria > Pseudomonadati > Pseudomonadota > Gammaproteobacteria > Aeromonadales > Aeromonadaceae > Aeromonas > Aeromonas sp. S19(2024). The sequence continues at coordinate 371,165 of NZ_JBGLQU010000004.1, read as the reverse complement.
TCTCTTCGGTGGTGTCGCGGGCGGTGCCTTCAAACAGAGGTGCCAGCTGGGTCATGAAGCCTTCGAACATGGGTTCGATGGAGATGATGTTGAACTCCACCCTCATCCGCTCGGCCTGCTCCTTGGCATCCTCCACGCTCATTTGGGCGGTGTAGCGGAACGGCATCATCACCGCCTGCACCTTGTTCGCCCCGATGGCGTCGGCCGCAATGGCCAGGGTCAGCGCCGAGTCGATGCCGCCGGAGAGGCCCAGCACGGCGCCCTGAAAACCGTTCTTGGTGACATAGTCGCGCACCGCCAGCACCAGGGCCTGATAGGTCTCGGCCAACGGCTCCAGCGGCGCGGCGGGTTCCCGCTCCTTCACCGGCTGACCATCGGCAAAGCGCACCAGCGCCAGCTCTTCGGCAAACGGAGCAAGCTTGTGGGTCAGCTCGCCCTGGCTGTTGAACACTTTGGAGCAGCCGTCGAAGATCAGCTCGTCCTGGCCGCATACCTGGTTGAGGTAGATGAGCGGCAGACCGGTCTGATCGCAGCGTTCCGCCATCAGTTCGCGGCGGATCCAGGGTTTTTCCTGATCATAAGGAGAGGCATTGATGGTGAGCAGCAGCTCGGCCCCCGCCGCCTTGGCGGCCAGCGCCGGACCCGGCTGCCAGAGATCTTCGCAGATGAGCAAACCCAGCTGATGGCCACGGAACGGCACCACACAGGTATCGGTCGCCGCAGTGAAGTAGCGCTTCTCGTCGAACACCCCGTAGTTGGGCAAGTCCTGTTTGAAATAACGTGCCCGCAGTTGACCGCGCTCATAGAGAGAGGCCGTATTGTAAAGCGCCCCCTCTTCGCGCCAGGGATGGCCCACCAGAATGGCACATTGTCCCTGCCATGCCGCGATGCGGGACAGAGCGGCCTCGACCCGGATCATCAGGTCGGCGCGCAACAGCAGATCCTCAGGCGGGTATCCTGTCAAGGCCAGCTCGGAGCAAACCAGCAGATCGGCCCCTTGCTGATCGGCCAGGGCTGCTGCCGCCAGTACCTTGTCACAGTTATCTTCGATGGCGCCTACCGTCAGATTTAACTGGGCAAGCATCAGAGAGAGGGCTTTTGCCATGGCGATGCATCTTGAATTCGAAAATGATGGGGAATGATAAAGAAAAGGCGCTGGCTGTGCCAGCTCAACACTTGGGCTTTGCGCTGGTGTTCTGGCTGTCTGGAGATAAGATGTAACTAATCGAGGGAGATATTGCCATGATCAAGGACGAGAAAGGATTCACCCTGCTGGAACTGATGATCGCCGTCAGTCTGGGGGTCATCTTGCTTGGTATTGGTGCACCGGCCATGTCGAGCCTGCTCAATGAGAATGCCTTGAAATTTGAATCTCGCACACTCTTGAAATATCTGCGTTTTGCTCGTAGCCAAGCCATCGACAACCAGCAATCTGTCACTGTGTGCCTTGCCAATGCCAGTGACAATTGTGTCACCGCCAATCCGACCCAATTCCTCGTGTTCGTCGACGGTAATGGCAATGACATTTTCAATAACGGTGAGCAGATTCTGGCAAGAAGCCCTCAGCTATCTGACTCGCTGACTGCTGCAAACAATCGAACTTCCACTACCTTCAGCCCTGATGGCACCAGCCTGGGTACCAATGCCACCATCACGCTGTGTCGTTCAGGAAATGCCCAGATAAATCTGGTCATCTCTCCCTCCGGCCGCACCACCCAATCTACCCAGGCAAATATCTGCCTCTGAATGAAGTCCTTCGCTATCGCAGTTGACGGGCATCCTGTTGCTGACCCTCTTTTGACTGGAAATTTTCCTCCGCAGTGCGGCATTCCAGGATTTTCTTCACAGGCTGTACCGCACCATCCACCTCGTATCCTCTTTGTTTGAATTTATCCTGCACCGCCTTTGGCGTGTTGTCTGCCACAGTACCGTGCAGGACAACCTTCTGGCCGTTAACCAGCTCGACATAACACTTGATGTCCTCTGCCAAGACGGACCCGGATAACAAGAGGCACAAACCCAACACCCCGCTGCGTGTTTTCATTGCGCCTCTCCTTCGTAGAGGTAAATTTTCTTGGGCGACATATCCATCTCAGCCTCCTCTGCCCCCTGGTTGCACTCTCCTGCTCCGGTACAACGCTCAGGCTCACCATCCCCTTCATCTTTCAGGATGACCTCTTCCCCGACACCGCCTCCAATAATGCGGATCTTGGCATCGTCTCCTGCATGCACCACCAAATCGTCGGCAACCTTGTTCTGTACTTCGACATAACGCTCAGGTGTCTGGTTGCCTTCAAGATCAACCACATAACGGAAGGAACTGCCATAATGCATGTCTACCATGTATTGGCGTGCAGCCCCGATGGATTGAATGGTGCATTGCTGGAACGACTGCACTTGCGGCAGGAACGAGGTGAAGTAAAGCTTGCCCTGAAGTACGACCCCGGCCCCCATGGATTTCTCACCCGGTTCGTTCAACCAATTGACCCACCCTTTGGCAGTGGTAATTCCCGCCTTGGTCGCCAATATTCCATCCGTGTTTGTCTGGGCAGACAAAGGATCAGAGGTCACATCATAAAGATCAGTAATCAAGATGGGGCTTCTCGCCTGCGCATTGGCGGCACGCGGCACGACATCATAATCACGCAACATGAAATAGCCATTGCGGACGGTCGCTTCCGATGAGGGGCGATTGCGGTCTCCACTCCCAATCAGCACTGCATCAAAGGGACGATCCTGATAGGAATAGACCACATTCCCCCCCACAACGGTGCGGGTGACCTGCTTGTTGATGGTACGCACCACGATAGGCTGGGTGAAGAAACGGCGATCATCTGCTTGAGTGACATCCGACCCCAGGCTGGCAAATTTGAAGACGCTCCAGTCAGATTTGTTGGTGCCTGGGAGATCCATGCGCCAGATATTGCCCCCCGTATCACCCACATAGATGCGATCGACTTTGCCATCACCATCGCTGTCAAGCGTAGCTACCGACCCGGGCATACTGTCGGTCATCCCCGTGACTCTGAGGTTGCTGGTTGAAGTCGCAGCAGGGGTCGCACTGAATATCAGCGCCCCAGTATCGGCATTGACGATGTAGATACCTCTCCCCATGCTGTCACTGGTTCCCAATCCCAGCACGCTCTTGTTCACGTCATAACCGCCAGCAAAGATAAGCACGGGATCACTGACTCCCGGCACAAACGCGACTTCCGGCACCGACCAGGTCAGCCCCAGCTCACCAAAACCAGTCGTCAGACTGTTCAGACGCCACTTCAGTGTCGGCGTATCCGGGCTGGAAACGTTGAATGCATAATAGGCTTTGCCGCCGCTCCTCAAGCCGGTAAATACCCAGACAAAATCGCTCTCCGAGGATTTCAGCACCCCGTTGCGATTGGCATCTTTGATAAGGGCCACCGGAGAAGAGTCAACACCGTAGATATGTTCGGCTGATTCCGCATTGAGACGCAGCGCCTTCTGATTGGCCATGAACTCATAAGGTATCGCCGCCCAGCTTTCGTCTATGGTGCTCCCCATGTCCTTGAACATATGCAGGAAACCGGCATTGGTCCCAAACAGAATACGCAAGTCCGGTGCATCTGTCGGGTTACCGGATTGCGGGCCATAGTTCAGCACCAGGGGACGTGAGTGCAGGGGGTCACCCATGATATGGGCGCGGATCAGGGTTGATGTATCAAAGTCCTCATCGTCGACATCCAACCCCTTAGTCCAGTTGATCAGGGAATCGAGTTCAGTCGTCGTAACAGCCTGCATGAAGGTCATGAGCGCGGCTTCACTGCCAGCCTGCGTTACCAGATTTGCCTTGGTCAGCTGATCGAGACGGTTCTGGGCATTGTTGATGACATAGAGGCTGCGGTTGCTTTTCCCCGCCAACATCTCTTGCGCCCCACCTTCGGCCACAACGTTCCCGTCACGGCCGGATGACCAGAAAGTCTGGGCACTGTCGATGATGGTGCCATCAAACTTGATAGCAGGCAGTCCCCGGCTGTCAGCCACATAACCGTCAGGAGAAAAAATCAGTTTTTTCAGATTGCCCCGCCATCTGGGACCATCATCTGGCTCAAACATGGCGTAATAGATGTTGTTGAGACTGCGAGTCCGGTCAAAGTTGTTGCTGGCAATGGCGGGGGACACCAGCGAGGTATTGATCCGCAGGATCGCTAGCAGCGATGCCTTCAACGCATCACTCAAGGCAGAGGCGTTGGTTGCCGGATAATAAACGCCGCCACCACGACGGGCAGTTTCAGCAAGCAAATTACCGGCCCCGCTTATCGCCTCGTCACCAAACCCGACGGTAAAGGTCGTGACTGTCTGGGTACCAGGGGAAACGGCATTCACATCCTTGTGTTTCATATAACCCGCCAATGCGGCCAGATAGCTGCTGGACCTGTTCCCTGACCCATAAGTAACGGTAGTGCCATAAGCCGCTTTTTCATCGCTGGACAATGTATTTATCAATCCCTGGACAAAGGTATTGGCATCCCCATCCTGAGTCGGCTCTCCATCGGTGATGTATATGACGTAACCGTTGTTTGAGCAGTTGTCATAGGGGGCTTGATAGGTACCTGTTGGGCTTTCGGCGGTCGTATCTCTCGTGCCTCCTTGCAAGCCATAAACAACGCTTCGTCCCCCGAAGAAGCGATACGCCTCACTCAACGTCTCGCATAATGGTGTGTTGGTACTGGCAGTCAGTCCTTCGACCCTGTCGAGCAGGTCTTGTTCTCCGGTCTTGCCATTCGACAACGTGATCTCGCTACCCAGAATATCCCGGACAACTCTGCCGCCATTGGTACTGCTACTGTCATTCCTGTTGAAAATAGCCAGACCAAAATCAACCCCGGGGGCAGATGATATCAATCCTTTGACTGCATCTTTGGCAATACGCAGCCGGGATTCTATAGAGTAACCCGTAGGCCCGTAATACCACCTGATATAGTTGGCAGAATAAAGCACCACGGCCGTATTGCTGGCATTAACAGAGTCTCTTGTTGCCGCTGTATAAAACCATGAGCCTTGATTATTGCTGGTTTTATTGACCGGATACCCGGTGCCAACACTCCAAGTACCTGTGTATGGGTTGGCAGGGTTATTTGCGGTCACATCCTGCTTGCAATCGACCAAGTCGATGTTGTTTTCCTGATAACCACTAATTGAATACCAGCTTCCCCTCCCTCTCCCGGGAGGGTTGCCACTTGTCACTTCATAAGTCCAGACTTGCGACTGAAAATAACCGATACTTGCAAGAGGTCCCTTGGAGGTGGCACAAGCGTTCAGTTTGTCGGAGAAACGCTTGTTGCTATTAATAGCGGGAATGCTCCCATCTGTTGAAAAATAGATATATCGTTTAGTATTGCTTGTGTCGGGATCATTGCTCAAGGCTGGATAGACAGTCGCTGGATTATAAGCTTCCTTTATCTGTTCCATGGTGTCAGCCATACTGCCGGAGTTATCAAATATCAACAGCACTTTAGGTCTGAAATCACCAGCCTTATTAAAGTCGTATATAAAAAGCTCGGTGTCATCGGCTCGTGTTGACGTCATGCCAAAAACAAGACTGCACCAGCATAAAATTGAACCGAATCGTTGTAACCACATATCCTTCGCTCCTATTTTGTGAGCAGTGGCTGTTCCACACCCGCAGTCCAGGTCAGCGGGCGAGAATATTTTCCATAATTGACACCGGCCTGTAGCTCGACGTATTTGCATACAGGAATCACATTGTTGCTGCTGGCATCCACCTTGCGTTTGCAGACGGTTTCTGTGCGATTGGTGAGGGCAACATTGGCTGAATTGTTGCTGCTATTGACACTGATGGCAGCACTCGCCCCCAGCGCAGAACCCATGCCTGCAATCACCGTCGATATGTTATTGCTCTGTACAGCCGCTTCGATGATGCCTTCCAGTCTGTGCTCTGCCTGCCTGAAATTGGCCGCAGAACCTGCCATCTTGAGATCCTGCCCGGAGGACTGCATCACCACCACGGCGATCAGCGTCAGAGGTACCAGGATGATCAGAGCGACGATCAGGGCTACGCCATGCTGTGATTTCATGAACCACCTCCAGTCATGACCACCGGGTTGCGTAGCGACACGCTGCTCTCCAGCAGCAAACGACGAAACCCATCCCCATTGCCTGATACGCTGGTACTGCCTACCTGATAGATGTTGTTGTTCACATAGCTGCTGGATGCTTGCGATGATCGCACCAGAATAAAGACACGGGCAGCAACGACACGCCCTTCACTCCATTCCTGCTCGGTCACGTTTGTAGACGCGACATAGCGATCAATAACCCCATCGGCAACAGGAGTGTCGTCAACACCAAACAACACCGTCATGCGCTCAATCCCTTCCGCCATGGGGCCTCCGATCAGAACCGAGCCCCCATTGGCTGTCAGATAACGCTTTCTCAGTTCCGGGTTGCCTGCGGCATTGGGAGCGAGATAATAGATAAAGTGCTGATATTCCCAGAGCTGACGAGCCGGCATATCTGTCATCGTGGGCACTGTTTCTCCCCCTTTGAACATCAGCGCCGCTTGCGTCGTAGTAGCAAGATAGAAGCGATTACCAGTAGCTGCGGCATCGGCCAGGGGCTGCCCAATCAATCTCTTGATGCTGATGACATCCGTATTGGCAATACGTGACGTCACGGGAATACAGGCAAAAGCCCCCCCGTTAATCGCCCTGTTGTTGTCCACCCGAGCGACCCAGACCCCCCGATTTGTTCCCACGCTGGGTGGCAAGCTGCCACGCCCCAAATTGTCCAGACAATCGTTCGCCGAAAGCACCGTAGACCCGCTGCTGAGAGTCACGCCTTGCCCCGTTGCCATGGGGGAACCGGTGTAGTCCCCCCAGAAGCCCGCCCACTTCAGGTCCTGGGTCACCAGACGCATCGCAATACGTCCATTCTCCTGCAACTCGCTCTGATCGAAAGCATCCTCCGTTGTGGCACGGGAAGCCACGAAGATGCTCAAGCCGCCACCGACCAGAAATACGCCAATCAACATGGCAATCAACCATTCAATCAGGGTGAAGCCGCGGGCATTCATAGTGTGGTCGTCAGTACGAACTGACGCCTCTGTCTGTCTGCCGCATTGCCCAGCCCACAACTGTTGCGCACCGCAGCAACTGCACCGGCACCATCGGACAAAGACTCCCGCCCCTGCCAGAAGATCCCTATGGTCAAACTGTTGTTGGCGCCACGAATCACGCAGCCGACCGGAGATTGCAGAGGTGACGCGGCACCGGATACCGCGGTTCCCAGCAGGGACTGCTGCCAGTAGAAGAGGTCCAGTGCCTGCCGCTCTGTCCTGCTGCAATCTGACATGGTGCCATTGTTGTTGGCACAGCTCGGCATATCCAGGATCGCGTTGCCGGATACCACTGTCGTTCCCTGACCAGCCCAGCTGTCTTTGTTGATCCTGGCGCGTTCCACCAGATCATTGGCCAGCCAGTTGGCGATGGTGCGCTGACGCGCTTCGTAGCTGGAAAACTTGGCGGTAACCTGCATGGCAACCAATCCCAGCAAGCCGAAAGAGAGCACCACGGCCGCAATCATCACCTCCAGCAGGCTGAATCCCCTCGTGTGTCGATGGCGCAGTGGTTTCATCGCCTAGTCCCAGCAAGCATTGTTGACGGTATCCCCGAGCCGGGTGGCACTCCGGGTGCCATCCTGGTCGATGGAGAAAATGATGCAGTCGCTGTCTGACCCCTGCGCACCAGAGGCCGTGGCAAACAGGATGTATGTATTGACCCCGGCCGAGATGACCAGGTGATAGAAGCCGGATTCGGAGTTCTCCGAGATATTCAAATCGGCTGCGGATGAGGTATACCGATTGAAGTCCATAAAATAGGTTTCTTGTCTGTTGGCGGCGTCCAACAGCATTTTTTTGGCATCAATTCGGTGGCTGGACAGCAGGTAACGCTGATAGGAGGGATAGGCAATAGTGCCAAGAATCGCCACGATTGCGACGACAATCATCAATTCAATGAGAGAAAAGCCTCGATAGAACCCAATCATAACCCATCCTTGGTGACTGGCGGTTCATATAGTCTAATGCCGGATAGGTCGCAACGACAAATCCGGCATCAGGAACATAACTCTTTATTCTCAGGCCATCCTGGCCACATTCAAATAATTCTAAGCTCGGGCGGCACTTCAAACACCACATTCTCTTCTCGGCCAGGATGCTCGGTCACTATCTTGCCTCCCAGCTCGCGCAGACGAGCAATGACATTCTGAACCAGCACATCGGGGGCTGACGCACCCGCCGTGACCCCGATACGGACAACCCCGTCCAGCCATTGCGGCTCAATCATGGAGGCATCGTCGATGAGGTAGGCCTTGGCGCCCACCTTCTCGGCCAGCTCCCGCAGACGGTTGGAGTTGGAAGAGTTGCGCGACCCCACCACCAGCATGGCGTCCACCAGCCCGGCCATCTCCCGCACCGCATCCTGGCGGTTCTGGGTGGCATAGCAGATGTCATCCTTGCGCGGCCCCTGGATCTTGGGGAAGTGCGCACGCAACGCATCGATGACATCCGAGGTCTCGTCCACGCTCAGGGTGGTCTGGGTGACGAAACAGAGATCGTCCGGGTTCTTCACTTTGAGTTTGGCCACATCTTCCGGCGTCTCCACCAGATACATGCCCCCCTCACTGTTCTCGTACTGTCCCATGGTGCCGATCACCTCGGGGTGGCCGGCATGGCCGATGAGCACGGCTTCGGAGCCCTTGCGACTGGCGCGATGGACCTCCATGTGCACCTTGGTCACCAGCGGACAGGTGGCATCGAACACCTTGAGGGCGCGGGATTTGGCCATCTCGCGCACGACCTTGGCGACACCGTGGGCAGAGAAGATGACGATGCTGTCATCCGGCACCTCATCCAGCTCCTCCACGAAGACGGCGCCCGCCTCCTTGAGCTTGTTCACCACGTAGCGGTTGTGCACCACCTCATGGCGGACATAGATGGGGGCACCGAACTTCTCCAGCGCGCTCTCGACGATGCTGATGGCCCGGTCGACACCGGCACAGAAGCCACGGGGGTTAGCCAGCAGAATATCCATCAGTGAACCTTCTCCTCGTCATCAACTCCCAGGATCTCCACCTCGAAGGTGACGGTGTGACCGGCCAGGGGGTGGTTGAAATCGACCGTAACCGACATCCCTTCCACCGCCCGGATGATCCCGGGCAGTTCGCTGCCGTTGGGCTGGTCAAACAGAATGATGGTACCCACCTTGGGCTCAACTTCGTTACCGAATTTGGCGCGATCGAGATGGTAGATGTTGTCAGGATTGGAAAGGCCGAACGCCTCTTCCGGCGCCAGGGTAAAGCTCTTGCTCTCCCCTTCGCGCAGCCCCAGCAGGCATTGCTCGAAGCTCGGCGTCAGGCTGCCGTCTCCCATCCGCAGACGGGCAGGCTTGCCGTGCAGCGCCGTGCTGTCGGCCACCGAGCCATCTTCCAGTTTGATAGAGAAATGGAACAGCACGCTGCTGTCCGCAACAATTAGCTGGCTCATGAGGTCGCGTCCTGTTTTTTCTCGCCACGGAAGCCGTCCAGCACGATCATGGCGGCACCGATGAAGATGAAGCTGTCAGCCAGGTTGAACGCCGGCCAATGGGCGCGCTGCCAATAGAAGTCGAGGAAGTCGACCACATGACCCAGCACCAGCCGGTCAAACACGTTGCCGAGCGCCCCGCCGATGATCAGGCTGTAGGCGATACCGCTCCAGCGCTGGGTGACCGACTGCTTGCGCAGCCAGTGGATCAGCAGGCCACAGATGGCGAACGCCAGCACGGCGAAGAACCAGCGCTGCCAGCCTCCCTGATCCGCCAGGAAGCTGAAAGCAGCGCCCTTGTTGTAGACATGGACCAGGTTGAAGAAGGGGGTGATCTCCACCCCCGGGTAGCCAAATGGCAGCAACTTGACCACGGCGAGCTTGCTCGCCTGGTCCAGTACGAAGGCCAGCACTGCCAGCCACAGCCAACGCAGGCCGCTTTTATGTTGAGTCATGTTCATCAGGCAAATTGACGCGTTTCGCCGTCACCCTCGACGTTGGTGACGCAGCGGCCACAGATCTCTTCGTGACCCGCAATGGTGCCCACGTCTTCCACATGGTGCCAGCAGCGGTCGCACTTGGCGGCGGCAGACTGGGCCACGCAGAGCCACAGGTCATCGCGCTCGGTCGCCACCGCGTCTGCCGGTGCGGCATCGACGCTGACCACCCTGGCCTTGGAGGTGAGCAGCACGAAGCGCAGCTCATCGGCCAGGGCATTCAGACGCGCGGCCAGCTCAGGCTTGGCGAACAGAGTCAGCTCGGCCTGCAGAGAACCGCCGATGCGCTTCTCGCCACGGGCCACTTCCAGCGCCTTGTTCACTTCACCGCGCACGGTGAGGATCTCGGCCCAGAACTCGTCGTTCAGCACTTCGCCCGCTTCCAGCCCGAACAGGCCGTCGTACCACTCCTCGGTGAACACGAACTCACCGCGCTCACCCGGCAGCAGCGCCCAGATCTCGTCGGCGGTGAAGCTCATGATCGGCGCCATCCAGCGCACCATGGCCTCTGCGATGTGATAGAGGGCGGTCTGGCAGGAGCGACGGGCCAGGCTGTCAGCCTTGGCGGTGTACTGACGGTCCTTGATGACGTCCAGATAGAAGGAACCCATCTCGATGGAGCAGAACTGCATCAGCTTCTGGGTCACACCGTGGAAGTTGTACTCATCGAACGCGGTCACGATCTCGGCCTGTACCGCCTTGGCACGACCCACGGCCCAGCGATCCACCACCACCATGTCGGCAGGCGCCACCATGTCGGTCACCGGATTGAAACCGTTCAGGTTGGCCAGCAGGAAGCGGGCGGTGTTGCGGATGCGGCGATAGGCGTCGGCAGAGCGCTTGAGGATCTCGTCGGAGACGGTCATCTCGCCGGTGTAGTCAGTGCTCGCTACCCACAGACGCAGGATGTCGGCACCCAGCTTGTTCATCACATCTTGGGGGCTGACCACGTTGCCGATGGACTTGGACATCTTGCGGCCCTGACCATCCACGGTGAAGCCGTGAGTCAGCACCTGGTTGTAGGGAGCCTTGTCTTTCATCGCCACGCCGATCATGAGCGATGACATGAACCAGCCACGGTGCTGGTCAGAGCCTTCCAGATACATGTCGGCCGGCTTGCCGTTGAACTCGGGACGGGCGTCGACCACGGAGGCGTGGGTAGAACCGGAGTCAAACCAGACGTCCAGGGTGTCGGGCACCTTCTCGTAGTTGTCGGCATCGGCGCCCAGCAGTTCGGCCTTGTCCAGATCCCACCAGGCCTGGATGCCGGACTGCTCGACCCGCTTGGCCACCTCTTCCATCAGGCGCACGGATTCCGGGTGCAGCGCCTGGGTATCCTTGTGAACGAACAGGGAGATGGGCACGCCCCAGGTACGCTGACGGGAGATACACCAGTCGGGACGGTTCTCGACCATCGCCTGGATGCGATTCTTGCCCCAGGCCGGGACCCAGCCGCTCTGGCCGTGTTCGGCAATGCCCTGAGTCTCGATACGCTCGATCTCTTCCAGGGCGCGCTTGCGCAGACCCTTCTGCTCCATGCTGATGAACCACTGGGGGGTGGCACGGAAGATGATCGGGGTCTTGTGACGCCAGCAATGCGGATAGGAGTGGTTGAATACCTTGTGATGCAGCAGGGCGCCGCGCTCGGTCAGCACCTCGACCACGGCCGCATTGGCCTTGAACACGTGCTGGCCGGCAAACAGTTCGGTATCCGGCAGATAGACGCCGTTGCTGCCAACCGGGTTGGCCACTTCCAGACCGTACTTCTGACCGACCACGAAGTCTTCCTGACCGTGACCAGGGGCGGTGTGCACCGCGCCGGTACCGGCGTCCAGGGTAACGTGGTCACCCAGCACCACAGGTACGTCGAAGCTGTAGAAGGGGTGGTTGAAGCGCAGCAGCTCGAGTGCGGCACCCTTGGCGTAACCCAGGTTGTGGAAGTGCTCGATGCCGGCGCGATCCATCACATCCTTCACCAGCTCAGCGGCCAGGATCAGACGCTCGGGATTGTTGCCCTCAACCTGCACCAGTGCGTAGTCGAGATCGGCGTGCATGGCGATGGCGCGGTTGGCCGGCAGGGTCCACGGGGTAGTGGTCCAGATCACGGCAGAGAGCGCGCCCTTGCCGGTGTGGCCTTCGGCGCAATCAAACTTGGCGGCAACGGCAGCCTCGTCGACGGCCTTGAAGCGCACGTCGATGGAGGGGGAGTTCTTGTCGTAGTACTCCACTTCCGCTTCAGCCAGCGCGGAGCCGCAATCGGTACACCAGTGCACCGGCTTGGAGCCTTTGTGCAGGTGGCCGTTTTCAACGATCTTGGCCATGGAACGGATGATGTTGGCTTCGGTCCCAAAATCCATGGTCAGGTAGGGGTGTTCCCAGTCACCCAGCACGCCCAGACGGATGAAGTCGGTCTTCTGCGCTTCGATCTGGGTTTTGGCGTATTTGCGGCACTCGGCGCGGAACTCGGCGGCGGAAACCTTCTCGCCCGGCTTGCCGACCATGCCTTCCACTTTCAGCTCGATGGGCAGACCGTGGCAATCCCAGCCCGGCACATAGGGGGAATCGAAGCCAGAGAGGCCCTTGGACTTGATGATGATGTCTTTGAGGATCTTGTTGACCGAATGACCGATGTGAATGCTGCCGTTCGCATAGGGGGGGCCATCGTGCAGAATGAAAGAAGGCTTACCCGCTTTGGCGCGGCGAATGGCGCCGTAAAGATCCTGATCGTACCAACGTTTCAACATGTTGGGTTCGCGTTTGGCCAGATCGCCACGCATCGGAAACTCGGTTTCCGGCAGATTCAGGGTGTGTTTATAGTCGCTCATCAGTCCTGGGTTCCCTTCTTTTCTAAAAGAGTGCTGGGTAAATGAAATTGTGGCAGCCCGAACCAGGCTCGGGCCGCCAGGGCATCTCGTTCGATCTGCTCTTTCAAGGCGGTGAAAGAGTCAAATTTCTGCTCTTCGCGCAGCTTGTGGCGAAGCAGCACCTTGACCTGCTGACCATATAGATCACCAGAAAAATCAAATAGATGTACTTCCAATCTGGCTTGTGTACCGCTCAAGGTAGGACGTACACCCACATTGGCGACACCGGGGAAAGTCTTGCCGGAACATATCACTTCCACCGCAAACACGCCACCGACCGGGACAACCTGGCGTTTGAGGGCCAGATTCGCGGTGGGAAAACCTATGGTGCGCCCCAGCTTGTCGCCATGGGCCACCCGGCCGCTGATGGCATAGGGGCGACCGAGCATCAGCTCCACCTCCGCCATGCGACCCGCTTTGAGGGCCTCGCGCACCAGGGTACTGCTGACCCGCTGGCGGGAAAGCTGGAAACTCTGGGTGCTGATCACCTCGAACCCGAAGCGCCGACCGGCCTCCTCCAGCAGGTGGAAGTCCCCTTCCCGCCCCTTGCCGAAGCGAAAGTCGTCGCCGACCACCAGATAGTGCACGCCGAGTTTCTCCACCAGCAGTTGCTCGATGAAGGTGCTGGCCGCCTGCTCGGCAAAACGATGGGTGAAACGCACGCAGAGCATGCGATCGATCTGCATTCCCTTGAGGGCTTCGTACTTCTCCCGCCAGCGGCTGAGGCGGGCGGGCGCGGCACTGCCCGCAAACAGCTCCAGCGGCTGGGGTTCGAACAACATGACGCAGGCCGGCAGGCCAAGTTGGGCGGCCTTCTCCTGCAAACGGGCCAACACCGCGTGATGCCCCTGATGAACCCCATCGAAGTTGCCTATGGTCAATACACAGCCCCGGTGACGGGGCTTGATATTGTGAATGCCGCGAATAAGCTCCATCAGTGCCTTGTGCGTTGCTGCCATGGAAATCGGCGGATTATATATCAGGCAGCAGGCAGGGTCAGCCCTGCCGTTGACCCGATTTAGCCATCCCGCCCGCTTCTCGGACTCGGCCAGGAGCATCGCACCTCGTTGGCGGGCCAACCCGACAGCCCCTGAGACCGCTCCCCCATCTCCCCTGTACTGTCCCCCTCCCTTGCAGCTGACTCCTTATTGCTGACCGGCTCTCAGATGCCGTGGCCGGATCCCCAATGCCAAGAGGACAATGCCATACAACGCTCCGCCCAGGCAGAGCAGCAGGGTCAACTCCAGGCTGGCCTTGCCCATACTCCAGGCACCCCATTGGGTGAGATCCGGCGACAGATAGGCCAGAAGCCCCCCCATCAAGACCGTGGCCGCCAAGAGCTTGAGGCAGAACAGCCCGGTGTTGCGGGAAGGGCGATAGACATCCTGCTGATAGAGCCCCTTGAACAGCAGTACGGCGTTCAGCGTGCCGGAGCAGGCGGTCGCCAGCGCCAGCCCGACGTAGCCGAGCGGATAGATGAAAATGAGGTTGCACACCATGTTGGCTACCATGGCCATGATGCCGATACGCACCGGCGTCCTGGTGTCCTGGCGGGCGTAATAACCGGGGGCCAGCACCTTGATGAGCATCAAGGAGAGCAGCCCCGTGGTGGAGGCCAGCAGGCTCGCACTGGACATGCTCACCTCATGCAGACCGAACTCACCGCGCATGAAAAGTACCCGCAGTATGGGCTCGCGCAGCACGGCGATGCCGACCATGGCTGGCAAGCCGAGCAGCATCACCATGCGTACCCCCCAATCCATGGTGCGAGAGAAATCAGCCGGATCCGCATCCACGTGTTTTCTGGCCAGGGCAGGCAGGATCACCGTGCTGATAGCCACCGCAAAGAGGCCGAGGGGAAACTCCAGCAACCTGTCCGAGTAATAGAGATAGCTGATGGCACCGGTAGCCAGGAACGACGCCAGCATGGTGTTGATCAGCAGGTTGATCTGGCTGACCGAGACGCCGAACAGGGCCGGGATCATCAGGGTACGGATCTTAACCACCCCGGGATGGTGCCAACCCCACTTGGGCCAGACCAGCATGTTGAGCTGGCGCAGAAAAGGATACTGGAACAAAAACTGGACCAGACCGCCGAGGAAGACACCGATCGCCAGGGATATTTCGGGGCGCTCCATCAAGGGCGCGATCCACCAGGCCGCCGCAATCATGGTGATGTTGAGGAATACCGGCGTGAAGGAGGACACGGCAAAACGGCCAAAGGTATTGAGAATGGCCCCCGCCATGGCGGTGAAGGTGATGAACCAGAGGTAGGGGAAGGTGATCTTGAGCATCAGACTGGCCAGCTCGAACTTCTCCGCCGCCGGTCCGCCATGCAGCCAATCCCAGAACCAGCCCCAGCCAAAGAGAGCCGTCAGGACACCGGAACCCAGCACCCCGAGCAGGGTGACCACGGTGACGATGCCACCCAGGGTGCCCGCCACCGCCGCTAGCAGCTCCCGAACCGCCTGCTCGTCACCATTTTTCTTGTACTCCGTCATCACGGGCACGAAGGCCTGGTTGAATGCCCCTTCGGCAAAGAGCCGGCGCAAGAAGTTGGGAATGCGATTGGCGAAGAAGAAGACGTCTGCGGCCACCCCGGCACCGAGCAAATTGGCGATGACCACATCGCGCACCAAGCCCATCACACGGGATGCCAGCGTCATTCCGGACACTATCATGCCGGATTTGATCAATTTCTTACTCAAGACGAGGCCTCTGGAACTGTCGGAAAGAAAAGAATGCTGTTAGAATCGGCCGACAGTTTAACCGTCTCCCATCTGACACACCACCGGGGGGCGGTGTTTATTTGCACAAATCATTTGACAATATGTGGTTGGGAAGGCATATTTCCGGGCCTTTTCAATACACTCGCTAAGACAGTTTTAGGAGTTTTACCTTGGCTAACATCAAATCTGCTAAGAAGCGTGCTCTTCAGTCAGAGAAACGTCGTCAGCACAACGCCAGCCGTCGTTCCATGACCCGTACCTACCTGAAGAAAGTGATCGCTGCCATCGCCTCTGGTGACAAGGCTGCTGCCACTGCCGCTTTCGCTGTTGCTCAGCCGATCATGGATCGTATGGCGACCAAAGGCCTGATCCACAAGAACAAAGCTGCTCGTCACAAGAGCCGCCTGTCTGCCCAGATCAAAGCCATGGCTTAATCAGCATCCGCTGATGAAAGCTGAAAAAACCGGCCTAGTGCCGGTTTTTTATTTGGGGTCGCTACAGTACAGTCTGTGCAACAATCCGATCATCTCGCGCACCTCATGGCTGCGCAGGGAGTAATAGACCGTCTGGGCTTCCTTCCTCGTCGCCACCAGCTCATCCCGACGCAACACCGCCAGATGCTGCGACATGGCTGACTGGCTCAATCCCAAGACCTCGTTCAGCTCGCCGACCGACAGCTCCCTATCCAGTAACTGGCACAAGATAAACAGCCGTCGCTCATTGGCCAATGCCTTGAGCAGGGTGACGGCACGCCCGGCATTCGCTTCCATCTCTTCCAATCGCATCTCACCCTCCTCTTCCAAGACTGGCATCATAGCGCCGTCACCCTCGATTTAAAACGAGAGGCTTGCCGGCTGAATGGCCGTGAAATCCTCCTGCCCCGCAAAGAGGAAGGAGAAATCACTCTCGCATACTCGCTTGACCGCAGGATGTTGGATCATCCGCTCGGCAAAGATGACGTAATACTCCTCCATCAGATCCTGGGTTTCACCCAGCAGCATCACCTCCTCCCCCTCCAGGATCTCCTCCCGATAAATGGTCGGTGCCATGAAGATGCCCTGGTTGAAGAAGCCGAACGCCTTCATCAGCGCCGCATCATCGAATTCTCCCAGAATACTGGGGGAAATCCCCTGCTGCTCGAACCACTGGGTCAGTTGACGACCCATGGCGGTACGGCGGCCCGGGATGAGCAGCTTGCGCTCTTCCAGGCAAGCAGGGAAAGGCTGGGAGGGCAGAGGCGCCTTGCAGAAGAAACTGACGCCGCATCCCCCCAGGCGCTTGGACAGCAACCCGGCATGCTGGCTGGAGTCCACCGGGCAATCAGAGAGGATCATGTCGAGCTTGTGCTCGCTCAACTGCTCCAGGAGCAGTTCATGGGTCGACTCGAAGCAGCGCAGGTGAATGGAACCATCATTGGGGATCACGGAGAGCAGTACCCGGCTGGCGAGACGCTTGGAGAGAGCGTCGGCGATGCCCACATCGAACAGGATCTGGCTCTCCTTGCGGTAGTTGACGATATCCAGCATCTCGTAGGAGAGGCTGAACATCTTGTCCGCATAGCGAAACACCAGTTGGCCAAGCTCGGTGGCCTCAAGGGAGCGTCCCTTTCTGATCAGCAACTTGCCGCCAAGACGCTGTTCGAGCAGCTTGATCTGACCGGTCACGGTCTGCGGAGTCAAAAAGAGGGCTTCCGCCGCCTGCGTGACGGAGCCCTTCTTCTGAGTCATCCAAAAATAGTAGAGATGGTTGTAGTTAAGGTGTGACATCCGATGGGGTTCCCGCGCCAGGCGGGCTCCGGTAGCAGCTGAGTTCAACCGCCAGAATGTCATACATGTCGCTGATCGAGTCAACCTTGTTCGCGTCGAACTGTGCCTGCAGATGGGCCTTGAGACGACCGGCATCCGGCATTCGCTCGGTACAATAGCGCTTGTTGGACAGCTTGACTCGCTCGCCGGCACGACTGCTCAGTGCCCGTTCGGCGAAGGTCTCTCCGAACCGGGCTTTTACCTGAGAGTCTCCCAGCATGAGTGCGCTGTCGACCACCCCGTTGAGATAGGCAGAACAACTTGCCGAGGTGGCATCCCGCTGACAATCGGCCAGACTATCTGCCCAGAGTGCGGGGCTCGCCAGCATGACTAACCATCCTAGTTTTCTCATAACCCCTCCGTACTTTGATTCGCCTCCCGATTGGGCAGCGATATCCGCAGGGCGATGTAACCGATCACGGCCGCGAGTGTGGAACCTGCCAGGATCCCGAGGCGCGAGTAGCTGCCGTAGTCCAGTCCGCCATGCTCGAATGCCAGCGATGCGATAAACATCGACATGGTGAAGCCGATGCCACACAGGATGCTGACGGCAAAGATCTGTCTGAAGTTCACTCCTTGCGGCAATTGGGCAATGCCTGATTTCACTGCCAGCCAGCTGATGGTGAAAATCCCGAGCGGCTTGCCGACGAAGAGCCCCAGGATGATCCCCATGGGGAGCGGATTGAGCAGAGCCGAGAAGTAGACCCCCTCCAGCGATACCCCGGCGTTGGCGAAAGCGAACAGCGGCAGGATCAGGAAGGCGCTCCAGGGGTGCAGCACATGCTCCAGATGCTTGAGTGGCGATGCGTAACGCTTGCCGTTGAGGGGGATCATGAAGCCCACGATGACCCCCGCCAGGGTCGCATGGACACCGGACTTGAGCACGGCAACCCAGAGCACCAGGCCGACTAGCATATAGAGTCCAATCCTGTCCTCACCACGGCGATTCATCCAGAGCAAGGTCAGGGTGGCCACCACACCTATCGCCAGCGCAGTCAGCGACAGTTGCTGGGTGTAGAAGAGGGCAATGATGATGATGACCCCCAGATCGTCCATGATGGCCAGCGCCAGCAAGAAGACCTTGAGGCTGGTCGGTACCCGCTTGCCCAGCAGCGCCATGACCCCGAGAGCGAAGGCGATGTCGGTTGCGGCCGGAATCGCCCAGCCAGCACGGGTAGCCTCGTCTCCGTAGTTGAAGAAGCTATAGATGAGGGCCGGTGCCAACATCCCACCCACGGCGGCAATGGCCGGGAAGGTTGCCTGCACCCGGGAGGAAAGCGCCCCCTCCAGCATCTCTCGCTTCACCTCGAGACCCACCAGAAGGAAGAAGATCGCCATGAAGCCATCGTTGATCCAGAGCAGCAGCGGCTTGTTGATGTCGAGCGCCGCGATGCGAACCTGCACCTCGGTATTGAGGAAGCTCTGATAGTGTTGCGCCAGTGCCGAATTGGCCAGGCCGATGGCAAGCAGGGCGGCCAGGATCAGAATGATCCCGGAAGCAGACTCCAGTTTGAGAAAACGCTTGAATACATCGCTCATATCTAACTACCCATAAGATTCCATTTTTTCAGTCTAGGGCCCGAGTAGCTCAATGAAAAATCGTTTCTAACGGCTGATAACAACGAAAAAACCGAAAGCAAAACAGATAATGCCTGCTATAAGCAGGTTATTTCCCCTTTCCAGGAGCCATCTCTCCACCCGGAATATTGCATATTAATTCACAAAAAATGCAAAAAGGCGCCCGCAGGCGCCTCTAACAGCTGAGTGTCGATTCATCGTCACCTGAGAGGCGGGACTCGCCCCAGGCTCACTACTTACTCAAATAGCGACAGGCGCCTTGATCCCAGGATGGGGATCATAGCCCTGGATCTCGAAATCCTCGAATCTGTAATCGAAGATGGAGTCAGGTTTGCGCTTGATCACCAGTTGCGGCAGGGGGCGCGGCTCGCGGGTGAGTTGCAGTGCAGTCTGCTCCATGTGGTTGGAATAGAGGTGCACATCGCCACCGGTCCAGACAAAGTCCCCCACTTCCAGATCGCACTGCTGCGCCATCATGTGGGTCAGCAGCGCATAGCTGGCAATGTTGAACGGCAGGCCAAGGAAAACATCACAACTGCGCTGGTAGAGCTGGCAGGAGAGCTTGCCATCCGCCACATAGAACTGGAAGAAGGCGTGGCAGGGTGCCAGCGCCATTTTGTCCAGCTCGCCCACGTTCCATGCGGAGACGATGATGCGGCGGGAATCCGGGTTGTGCTTGATGTCATCCACCGCTTTCTGGATCTGGTCGATGACAGATCCATCGGCCGCTGGCCAGGAGCGCCACTGGGCACCATAGACAGGCCCCAGATCACCGTGCTCGTCGGCCCACTCATCCCAGATGCTGACACCGTGCTCTTTCAGATAGGCGGTGTTGGTATCGCCATTGAGGAACCAGAGCAGCTCATGAATGATGGAGCGCAGGTGGCACTTCTTGGTGGTCACCAGCGGGAATCCTTCCGCCAGATTGAAGCGCATCTGATGACCGAACAAGGAGACTGTCCCGGTGCCGGTGCGATCGGATTTGACGGTCCCTTCATCCAGAATTTTCTGCATCAGGTCGAGATAGGCACGCATTACTTCGCCTCCTTCGGTGCATTGCCGAACAGACGGGGCTGCTTGTAGGCGGCCCAGACCATGAGCCCACCCGCCACTATCATCGGGGTAGAAAGGATCTGACCCATGCTGATCTCGTTGAAGTAGAGACCCAGCTGGCTGTCTGGTTGACGAACAAACTCCACCAGGAAGCGGAACAGGCCATAGAAGAGCAGGAACATCCCGGAAATGGCGCCACGGGGTGGGTGCTTGCGCCAGAACAGGTTCAGGATGATGAAGAGCACCACCCCTTCCAGCGCGAACTGGTAAAGCTGGGACGGGTGACGCGGCTCGGGACCAGCCTCGGGGAAGATGATGGCCCAGGGGACATCGGTGACCCGACCCCACAACTCGCCGTTCATGAAGTTGCCGATGCGGCCAACACCGAGGCCGAACGGAATGAGCGGCGCCACGAAATCCGCCACGGTGAAGAAGTGGCGCTGGGTTTTGTGGGCAAACCAGATCATGGCGGTGATCACCCCGATGAGGCCGCCGTGGAACGACATGCCACCGGTCCATATCTTGAACAGATAGGTCGGGTCGGCGAGGAAGAGATCGAAGTTGTAGAACAGCACATAGCCGATACGGCCACCCAGGATCACCCCAAGGAAGCCATAAAACAGCAGGTCGGATACCTCGTTGCGGGTCCAGCCGCTGTTGGGTGCATCGGCACGGCGACCTGCCAGCCACATGGCGAAGGCAAAACCGAACAGGTACATGAGACCATACCAGCGTACCGATAATGGTCCCAAACTGAATGCTACGGGATCAATCTGCGAGAAAACCCAATATCCGTCGTGCTGCATAGGCGGCCCCAATCATAAGAAAAGCCGCATTCTCCGATCATTCTTACGCAGTAACAAGACGGAATATCAATCGGGCAGCCTGACCTTGTGCCCAGCCCGCAGCAAGCCTCCCAGACCGTGCTCTTCCAGATAGCGGGCAAACAGGCCGCGCAGCACGTGAGGATTGTCATGCTTGAGACCATCCGCCATCAGCGTCTTCAACTCACCAAGGTCGGATTGCCGCAGCACGTATTTGATACGGGAGATGTTGTGGGTATTCATGCTGAAACGGCGATAGCCCATGGCCAAGAGCAGCAACACTCCGACCGGATCGCCAGCCAGCTCGCCACAGACAGAGACCGGCTTGTGATAGCGCCGGGAGGCATCGACCAGCAGTTGCAAAGCGCGGATCACCGCGGGATGGAAGGCATCGTAGATGCTGGCGACACGGGCATTGTTGCGATCCACCGCCAGCAGGTACTGGGTCAGGTCGTTGCTGCCCACCGACCAGAAGTCGATGAGCGGCGCCATCTCCGGCAGGATGTACAGCGCGGAGGGGACTTCGATCATCACCCCGAGACTGGGGTAGCGGATCACCGCATCGCGGCTGGCCGCTTCTTCCGACACCTCGCGCCACGCCTGATCCAGCAGACGACGGGAGGCCTTGATTTCACTGACGCTGCTGATCATCGGCAGCATGATGGCCAGATTGTCCAGCCCTTCGCTGGCCCGCAACATGGCCTTGAGCTGCACCAGGAAGAGTTCGGGGTGATCCAGGGTGAGCCGGATCCCCCGCCAACCAAGGAAGGGATTTTCCTCCACGATGGGGAAATAGGGCAGTTGCTTGTCCCCCCCCACATCCAGAGTCCGCATGCAAACCGGGCGATCCCGATAGGTTTCCAGGATCCCGCGATAGCGGGCAGTCTGCTCCCACTCCGAAGGGAAGCTGTCCTGCAGCATGAAGGGGATCTCGGTGCGATAGAGCCCCACCCCATCCGCCAGATGATTGAGGGAAATCTCGGTATCCGCACTCAGCCCTGCGTTGAGCAGCAGGGAGACCTTAGTGCCGTCGGCAGTCTCGGAGGGCTGGTTGTCGACGCTGCGCACCAGGGTGTCGAGTGCCCGCTCCTCACTCAGCAGTTGCCGGTACTCGGTCAGGATCACCTGGTTGGGTTCGATGAAGAGATCGCCGCTGTAGCCATCGATGACCAGAGTGCGCCCGCCGATGTCACCGAGGGGCAGATCCACCCCCATGATGGCCGCCACCCCCATGGCACGGGCCAGGATGGCGGCATGGGAGTTGGTCCCGCCCTTGAGCGACACCACACCGCTCAGAAATTCCCTCGGGATCTCCGCAAGGATGGTGGCCGTCACTTCATCGGCGACCAGCACCACGGGTTCGCCTATGGTGAGCTGCTCGGGTTCGTCCTGCACCAGCCGGCTGATGAGCCGCTGGGCGATATCTTTCACATCGGTGGAGCGCTCCCGCAGATAGGGATCTTTCATCCCCTTGAACTGCTCTATCAGCCGATCGCTGATGAGTTTAACCGCCGAGATCGCCGTCCAATGTTCCTTGCTGACCTTGTTGCGGATGGGCTTGATGTAGCCGGGATCGTTCAACAGGTGCAGATAGATGTCGAAGATGGCGACCGAGTCCTGGCTGTAGCTCTCGCGAAAGCGCAGTGCCAGGCTCTCCAGATCGTGGCGCACTTCCTCCACCGCCAGCTCGAGACGGGCAAGCTGCTTGGCATGATCCTCGTCCTTGCGTGGCGTGATGGTATTGAGCGCTTTGCGCGGACGCCACACCCAGGCCTTGGCGATGGCGATGCCACTCGCCCCGGCAATACCGCGCAGCGGCTTGCTCCAGTCGGTCTTCTGCAGCCACCCCTTGGCCTGGGCCTGGGCGATGCGGGCAGCCAGCTGAGCCGCCAGGGTGACCATGAAGGACTCCTCCCCCTCATCGAAGAGGCGGCTCTCCTTCTGCTGCACGACCAGAATCCCCACCACCTGACGCTGATGCATGATGGGAGCGCCGAGGAAGGAGCGAAATGCCTCTTCCGCCACATCGGGCAGGAACTTGAAACTGGGGTGAGAGGGGGCATCGGCCAGGTTGATCAGCTCTTCACGCTGACCCACCAGGCCGACGATGCCCTGCTCGAACGGCAGGGTGGCCTTGCCCACGGCCGATTCGGCCAGACCATCGGTCGCAGCCAGTCGATAGCGGCGCATGTCGGGCTCGGCCACGTAGACGGAGCAGCAGTCCACCGTCATCGCGAGCCGGGTCTGGCTCACCAATGCTTGCAAGGCCTGTTCGAGGGTGTTGGCCTCGGCCATGCTTTCCACGATGCGTCTGAGTTCCGTCAGCAACTAGTTGTGCTCCTTAACGCGAGCGGTTGCGCCGCCCATCTTTTCGGTTAGCCTGCACCACGGGGACTGGCATGGCCAGCGGGGCAAACTCCTTCATCACCCGGCGGTAAACCTCCCGCTTGAAGGAGACGACCTGACGAACCGGGTACCAGAAGCTGACCCAACGCCAATCATCAAATTCCGGGTGACCATGACAGCCAAACTGGATCCTGGACTCTTTGCCAGGATCGAGCTGCAACAAAAACCATTTCTGCTTCTGGCCAATACAGACCGGTGAACTGTCCCAGCGGACGAGTCGTTTGGGTAAGCGATACTTCAGCCAGTTGCGACTGGTCGCCAGTATGGTCACATCGTCCTGCTTGAGGCCTATCTCCTCATACAGCTCACGATACATGGCCTGTTCCGGCGATTCACCATCATCAACCCCCCCCTGCGGAAACTGCCAGGAGTGCTGCCCATAGCGCTTAGCCCACAATACTTGTCCGTCACGGTTACAGATCACGATGCCGACATTGGGACGAAATCCGTCACCATCTATCACGTGATCACCTTATAAAGGCTGAATCTATAACGAGATTGTTCCACATTCACCCCGTGGCGGCAAACAGGGACTGTCATCTTCCATTCATGAATAACTTGGCTTTTCAAGCAAAGTTATAAACAAATTGAAGGTTCATGCTAGGCAAGTTGCCCACCCAGACTGTGCATAAACCTGTGATCAAGCAGGTATATACAGTAGTTTTATACTGTGGCATTGCACGGAAGCATATCATACCCGATTCACTTAAAAACAAAATATACATTTAAATACATAAGGTTATAGTTTAATTGCTGGATCAAGATCCATGTCTTTTGCCTAAGAGGATCCAGCCTGTCAATTGTGAACAAGTTCGACTGTTCAAAGATCCACCAAGACGGATTTATCCACAGATATGGCGCATTATCTGCACCGAAATGGCGCTGAAAATCGGCGTACTCTCACATTTATTTCTGGTGCCACGCTTCCTTTCACCACTTTACGCCAGTTATCCAAGATTTCTGTGGATAACTGTGTGCAACAGCTCGCACAAACCCTTGGACAACTCGTTTATGCGGGGATCCGGCGGGCCGATATACTGGATAAAGAAAGTAAATCCCTTTAAAATCATTTGGATATGTTGAATTTGGCCATCCATGTCTCCCTGTGTATAGTCGGGCGAGGATCGGTTATAAAATCAGCGATACCATGCAAGGATCCGTATTGCGACGTCTATTATCTCCAGAGGAGCCCTCATGCCCGCCAATCCCCAGTCAGAACAAGAGCTGCTCAATCGAGCCTACGCCATGGCGGGCTTCACTCTGGCCCAGCTTGCCGCAACGGCGGGCATCCCCGTACCGCGGGATCTCAGACGTGACAAGGGCTGGACAGGGCAGTTGATCGAGTGGCAGCTGGGTGCCAGTGCAGGTAGCCGTCCCGAGCAGGATTTTCCGGATCTCGGTATCGAGCTCAAGACGATCCCCGTCGATCCTCAAGGGCGCCCGCTGGAAACCACCTTTGTCTGCGTGGCCCCCCTCATCGGGGTCAGCGGCCAGCGCTGGGAGGAGTCGAACGTGCGCAACAAGCTGTCGCGGGTGCTCTGGATCCCGGTGGAAGGCAGCCGCGACATCCCTGTCGGCGACCGTCGCGTCGGCATGCCGCTGCTATGGAGCCCGAATGAAGAGGAAGAAGGACTGCTGCGCCAGGACTGGGAAGAGCTGATGGACATGATAGTGCTGGGGGAAGTGGAGCAGATCAGCGCCCGCCACGGCCAGGTATTGCAGCTGCGCCCCAAGGCGGCCAACAGCAAGGCGCTGACCCGCGCCATCGGCCGCAATGGCCAACCCATCATGACGCTACCACGGGGCTTCTACCTCAAGATCGAGTTCACCCATCAACTCCTGCAGCGCCATTTTGCCCTCCCCCTTTGATCCTGCTTATCAACATCCTTGTCATAAAGTGATATAAAAATAACCAGCGCTACTTTCTTCGCAGCCAGTGACAAGGAGTCCATATGCCGATCAACAAGCAATTCCTCAAATCCCGTCCCGAGGTCAAGGTGACCTTTGCCGTCGAAAAGGAGGCCGCCGGTGATGCCGAGCAGGTCTTGCTGCTGGGTGAATTCAGCCAGTGGCAGCCCATTGAACTGAAGAGGATGAAAAACGGGGAGTTCAAGGCGACACTCAACCTGCCGACCGATGGCCCCAGCCATTTCGAGTATTGCTATCAGCTAGTGCAACCCGATGGTGAAACCCTTTATGACAACGACTGGGAGGCGGACGACTATGTGCCTGGCCCCTTCGGGCGTGACAACTCGGTGGTGCGGGTCAGCCAGCCCGGTTGAGCCAATACCCCGCACACGGATACAAAAAAGGCTCGCCATTGGCGAGCCTTTTCACTACCTGTCGAGCTTTTCGCCGACATACCGACACCAATTCGAATCGAATTAGTTGAGCTTCTCTTTGATACGAGCAGCTTTGCCGGACAGGTTGCGCAGGTAGTACAGTTTGGCGCGGCGAACATCACCACGACGCTTCAGTTCTACACTGTGGATCAGCGGAGAGTGAGTCTGGAATACACGCTCAACACCTTCGCCGTTGGAGATCTTGCGAACGGTGAAAGCAGAGTGCAGACCGCGGTTACGCTTGGCAATCACGATGCCTTCGAAAGCCTGCAGACGCTCTTTACCACCTTCTTTAACACGAACTTGAACACGTACGGTGTCGCCCTGGGCAAAAGCCGGGATGTCGGTACGCAGTTGCTCTTGTTCAAGCTGCTGAATAATCTTGCTCATTGTCTTTCCTTACCTAGGATAAACTGAAAACTCTACTTAACGCTGTCACGCACTTCGCGGACATACTCGGCAAGAAGTGATTCTTGCTCGTCAGTCAGAGCTAGGTTGTTAATAAGTTCCGGCCTTCTCTGCCAGGTTCGTCCGAGCGATTGCTTGAGTCGCCAGCGCCGAATCACTTCGTGATTGCCGCTTGTCAGCGCCTCGGGCACCGTCAGCCCATCCAACACCTCCGGCCGAGTATAGTGGGGATGATCCAGCAGCCCATCCGTGAAGGAGTCCTGCTCGGCACTGGCCTGATCACCCAAGACCCCCGGGACCAGACGCGAAACCGCATCGATCAGGGTCATGGCAGGCAACTCGCCACCACTTAACACGTAATCCCCGATAGACCACTCTTCGTCGACTTCGGTTTGTATCACGCGCTCATCGATACCTTCGTATCGACCGGCGACCAGAATCAGTTTCTGATTCGTCGCCAACTCGGTCACGCCCGCTTGAGTCAGCTTGCGTCCCTGAGGAGAGAGATAGATGACTTTCGCCCCGTCTCCCGCCGCTTGCTTGGCTGCATGAATGGCATCACGCAGCGGCTGAACCATCATCAACATGCCGGGCCCACCACCATAAGGACGATCATCGACCGTACGGTGTTTGTCGTGGGTGAAGTCCCGAGGGTTCCAGCACTCAATCTGCAGCAGGCCACTCTTGACGGCCCGACCCGTTACCCCGTGCTCGGTAATGGCTCGGAACATTTCCGGGAAGAGGCTAATGACCCCAATCCACATAAGAAACCTCCGGCACCCGTGTTAGCGCGGGAAACTAGAAACCAGGATCCCAATCAACTTCGATTGTTCGAGCAGTCAGATCAATATTCTTGATCACCTGCTCTTCCAGGAACGGTATCAACCGCTCCTTTGCACCAAAGGCATCTTTTACATTGGCCTCAACCACCAACACATCGTTGGAGCCGGTTTCCATCAATTCGGTCACCTTGCCCAGGTCGTATCCCTTGGTGGTTACCACGGTGCAACCAATGAGGTCACGCCAGTAGAACTCCCCTTCGGGCAACGCAGGCAACAGATCGGCGGGGACGCCAATCTCGACGTTGGTCAATGCCAGGGCATCCTCACGCACATCGATACCATCGAGTTTGCAGATCAGACCCTTGTTGTGACGCTTCCAGGATGACACCCGGATTTCACGCCACGCCCCGTTCTGATTGATCAGCCAGGGGTTGTAATCGAAAATCGCTTCGGCAACATCGGTGAAGGAGTTCACTTTAAGCCAGCCCTTGATCCCGTAAACGGTTCCCAGGGTGCCCAGAACTACAGGTTTTTCCACCTTAACTCCCTACCGTTTGGCTGATTAAGCAGCTTTGGCAGCGTCTTTGATCAGCTTGGCAACGCGGTCAGAAACAGCGGCACCAGTAGCAACCCAATGCTCGATACGAGCCAGGTCCAGGTTCAGCTTTTCAGCGTTACCAGCAGCAACCGGGTTGAAGAAACCGACGCGCTCGATGAAACGACCGTCACGGGCGTTACGGCTGTCAGCAACTACTACCTGGTAGAACGGACGCTTTTTCGCGCCACCACGTTGTAAACGAATGGTTACCATATCGTCCTCATAAACATCTAATGAACAAGGCCTGCAAATACGCAGACCCTAGCTTAAAATAAGCCGCGTAATTCTACTTGGATTCGTAATAATTGCAACCAAGCCAGCTATTTTTTGCGCAGGGATTGGCATGAAAAAGGCTCACCAGGGTGAGCCTTTCTACCTGACCAGCAGGAAAATCAGAACGGACCGCGACCGCCACCACCGAATCCGGGGGGCAGCATGTTCTTCATCTGGCCCATCATCTTGCGCATGCCGCCCTTGCCGGACATTTTCTTCATCATGCGCTGCATCTCGGTGAACTGCTTGAGCAGCTTGTTCACATCCTGGACCTGCATGCCGGAGCCCGCAGCGATGCGGCGCTTGCGGGAGCCCTTGATGAGATCGGGATGGGCACGCTCTTTCGGCGTCATGGAGCTGATGATGGCCTCCATCCGCACGGTGAGCTTGTCATCCATCTGATCCTTGATGTTGTCCGGCAGGCCGGACATGCCGGGCAGCTTGTCGAGCATCCCCATCATGCCACCCATGTTGCGCATCTGGGCCAGCTGCTCACGAAAGTCTTCCAGATCGAAGCCCTTGCCACTCTTGACCTTGCTGGCCAGCTTGGCCGCCTTCTCTTTATCGACGTTGCGCTCCACCTCTTCGATGAGAGAGAGCACATCCCCCATACCGAGGATGCGGGAGGCGAGACGATCCGGGTGGAACGGCTCCAGCGCGTCGGTCTTCTCGCCCATACCGATGAACTTGACCGGTTTGCCGGTGATGTGACGCACCGACAGTGCGGCACCACCCCGGGCATCACCGTCTGCCTTGGTAAGGATCACACCGGTGAGCGGCAGCGCCTCGTTGAAGGCCTTGGCGGTATTGGCAGCATCCTGGCCTGTCATGGCATCCACCACGAACAGGGTTTCGACCGGCTTGATGGTGGCGTGCAGATCCTGGATCTCCGCCATCATTTCGCCATCGACGTGCAGACGACCGGCAGTATCGACGATCACCACGTCATAGAACTTCTTGCGCGCCTGATCGATGGCAGCAGTGGCAATGGCGATCGGTTTCTGGCTGGCATCACTCGGGAAGAAGTCGACACCGATGTCGCCCGCAAGGGTCTCAAGCTGCTTGATCGCCGCCGGACGGTAGACGTCCGCACTGACCACCAGCACCTTCTTCTTGCTGCGCTCCTTGAGCAGTTTGGCCAGTTTGCCGACCGTAGTGGTCTTACCGGCCCCCTGAAGACCTGCCATCAGGATGATGGCCGGCGGCTGGGCAGCCAGGTTGAGCTGTTCGTTGGCCTCCCCCATCACGGTGACCAGTTCGCCATGGACTATCTTGATGAAGGCCTGGCCCGGGCTCAGGGATTTGGCCACTTCCTGGCCCACGGCTCGTTCCTTGACGCGCGCCACGAAATCGCGCACCACCGGCAGGGCGACGTCCGCCTCGAGCAACGCCATGCGGACTTCGCGCAGGGTATCCTTGATATTCTCTTCGGTCAGACGGCCGCGGCCGCTGACGTTGCGCAGGGTGCGCGAGAGTCGTTCAGTCAAATTCTCAAACATGACGCTTTCCGGTTCTTGGCGTGACACTGGGGGCATTATACCCCGGTCAGCACTCTAGGGACGATTACTCGCCGCTTGCCGCGGCGGCCTGCCATCGAACGGGCAGGTCAACAAATGGAGGGCAGTATACCCCAGTCAACGCCGGAGGACGATTATTCGCCGCACGGTGACCATCAACGCCTACTTATATGTGGGCAGTTAGCCTCTGGCACAACTGGCGAGCATATCTTGTGCAAGGTATACTGCCCCTCTTATCCATAAAGCTTGTTTGACAACGACCTGGTTATGATCGTGATCTCTGTTCTGGCCCTGGCGTTTTACCTGCTGGCCATCATCGCCTCACTGCACCTGCTGCTCAGCGCCAAGCCCGTCGGGCAAGTATCGCTGTTCGCCTGTGTCGGCCTGGCCCTGACCGCCCATGGCATGGCGGTGGGCAGCGAAGTGCTGGCCACCCATTCCGGCCAGAATCTCAGCATGTTGAACGTGGCGTCCCTGGTCAGCCTTATCATCAGTTGCTTCATGACCTGCGTCACCCGACGCTTCAACGGCTGGATCCTGCTGCCCGTCGTCTACAGTTTTTCAGCCCTGCTGCTGGCAGCCAGCGCGCTCATTCCCGGGCGCTACATCACCCATCTGGAAGCGCACCCCCAGTTACTGCTGCACATAGGCCTCGCGCTAATGGCCTATTCGGTACTGATGATCGCCTGCTTGTTTGCCCTCCAGCTTGCCTGCCTGGACAGGCAACTGAAATCCAGAAAGATCAGTCACCTGCCAGCTATGCCACCCCTGATGACGGTGGAGAAGCGTCTGTTTCAGCTCATTTCCGCAGGTCTGCTGCTGCTGACTCTCTCCATCGCATCCGGCCTGTTCTTCCTGGAAGACATGTTTGCCCAGGGCAAGTCCCACAAGGCCATCCTCTCTATCCTGGCCTGGTGCGTCTACGCTCTGCTGCTCTGGGGTCACCATACCCGTGGCTGGCGCGGCCGCAAGGTCATCATGCTGAGCCTCATCGGCAGCTTCATCCTGACACTGGCCTATTTTGGCAGCCGTTTCGTCAAGGAAGTGCTGCTTAGCTGACACACGAACATTCCCCAACCATCCTTACAGGAGCCCTTCTTGGACAGTATCTCAACGAGTACATTGCTGATTGTTCTCGTTATCTTGATCCTTTTGTCAGCCTTCTTCTCCAGTTCCGAAACAGGTCTGATGTCGCTCAACCGCTACAAGCTGCGGCATCTGGCCCAGACCAAGCACAAGGCTGCCCGCCGGGTCGAGAAGCTGCTGGCCAGGCCGGACCGCCTGCTTGGCCTCATTCTCATCGGCAACAATCTGGTCAACATCCTGGCCTCCGCCATCGCGACCATCGTCTGCATCCGGCTGTTCGGGGATCTCGGCGTCGCCATTGCCACCTTCGGGCTGACCCTGGTGGTACTGGTATTCGGGGAAGTCACCCCCAAGACACTGGCGGCCATGTTCCCCGAGCGGATAGCCTACCCTGCCTCCTGGATCCTCAAGGGGATGATGGTGCCGTTCGCCCCCCTTGTCTGGCTCATCAACAGCATCACGAACCTGCTGCTGAAACTCTTGCGTCTCGAGCACAACAAGGATGACTCCCTCAATTCCGAAGAGCTGCGCACCATCGTCAATGAGGCGGGCAATCTCATTCCCAAGCACCACCAGGAGATGCTGATAAGCATTCTGGATCTCGACAAGATGACGGTGGAGAACATCATGGTCCCGCGCAGCGAGATCTCCGCCATCGACATCAATGACGACTGGAAGATCATACTGCGCCAGCTGGCCCACTGCGCCCACACCAAGATCCTGCTCTATCGCGACAACATCGATGACGTCGTCGGCTTCCTGCACTCACGGGACGCCCTGAGACTGGTCGCCCGGGATCAGTTCAGCAAGTCCAGCCTGCTGCGGGAAGTCGACCCCATCTATTTCATCCCCCAGGGGACCCCCCTCAACGTGCAGTTGGCCAAGTTCCAGCGCAACAAGGAGCGAATTGGCCTTATCGTCGACGAATATGGCGATATTCAGGGGCTGATCACCCTGGACGACATCCTGGAAGAGATTGTCGGTGACTTCACCACCTCCATGACACCGACCCCGAGTGACGAGATCCATCCCCAGCCGGACGGCTCCTTCCTGGTCGAAGGCTCCGCCAGCATCCGCGAGCTGAACAAGGAGATGGACTG
This sequence comes from Aeromonas sp. S19(2024), assembly GCF_041402625.1. Taxonomy (NCBI): domain Bacteria; kingdom Pseudomonadati; phylum Pseudomonadota; class Gammaproteobacteria; order Aeromonadales; family Aeromonadaceae; genus Aeromonas; species Aeromonas sp. S19(2024). Next base: position 339,726 of record NZ_JBGLQU010000004.1, on the reverse strand, counting down.
GCACCTGCCCATGGACGGCCCACGGACCCTCAATGGCGCCATCCTGGAGTACCTTGAGGAGATCCCCCAACCCAACATCAGTGTCAGGCTGGCGGGCTACCCTATCGAAATTCTCGAAGTGGAGAACAACATGGTGAAGATGGCGAGGATCATGCCTCACCTGTACCGGGACGATTCAGGGTACGAGGATTGAAAAAAGGCTGCCAATGGCAGCCTTTTTGTTTCACTCGCTCTCGTCATCCGGCTCCAGCACCAGAGTGGGGATGAGCTCACCGAACACCTGCTGCAACTCGTCACGGTTTGCCAGCAAATCCTGCAGCGTATAACCATCCATCACCGCGAGGAAGGCGTTCATCGCCTCCTTCAAGGCACTCTTGAGCAGACAGACGGAGACGATATGGCAGACCGGGGAGCTGCAGTCGATCCCGTCCAGATTGCCTTCCAACGCCCGGATCACTTGCCCGATATTGATCTCGTCGGGGGAGCGCGCCATGCGGATGCCACCATTCTTGCCGCGTTGTGACTGCAGATAGCCCAGTTTTACCAACTGGTTCACCACCTTCACCATGTGGTTGCGGGATACGTCGTACAAGGCGGATACCTTGGCCACGCTCGACAGTTCCCCCTCCGGCAGGGTGGCCAGATAGAGCAGGGCTCTCAATCCAAAATCGGTATAGCTCGTTAGTCTCATAGTGCCTGTAGCGCCTAGCGCGAAGAATTGATGATTGATCCAGATCAATTAAACATTTAGGATGCAACTTAATAAGTGACATTCCAGATGTTCAATTAGAAAGGACCTCCTATGTTAGACCAAGCCACCATCGCCGTCATCAAGAGCACCATTCCTTTGCTCGAATCGGCGGGCCCTGACCTCACACGGCACTTTTATCAGCGCATGTTCAGCCACAATCCCGAGTTGAAGGATGTCTTCAACCTGGCTCACCAGCGTAGCGGGGGACAGCCTTTGGCACTGTTCAGTGCGGTGGCGGCCTATGCCAGGAACATCGACAATCTGGGGGCACTGGCCGGAGCCGTTGAACGCATCGCCCACAAACACACGGGTTTCCTGATCCAGCCGGAACAATATCACATTGTGGGTAGTCATCTCTTGGCCACGCTCAAAGAAATGGGTGGCAACGCTGTCACGGAGGAGGTACTTACCGCCTGGGGCAAGGCTTACGGTGTGCTGGCCGACATCTTTATCGGCCGGGAGAGCGAGCTCTATCGGGAGAAGGCAAGCCAGGACGGTGGTTGGCAGGGAACCCGCCCTTTCATCATCAAGGAGAAGCGTCAGGAGAGTGAACTCATCACCTCTTTCGTCCTGGCCCCCCTCGATGGCAACCCCGTCTTGCGTTTCAAACCGGGGCAATATCTCAGTATCAAGCTGGTTCATCCCGCCCTCGAGCATCAGGAGATCCGCCAGTACTCCCTCTCGGACGCCCCCAATGGCCGCGACTACCGCATCAGCGTCAAGCGCGAACCCAGGGGTCAGGCCTCCAAACTGTTGCATGATCATCTTCACATCGGTGACACGCTCGACATCATGCCGCCGGCCGGCGACTTTTTCCTGCAAGAGGAGACAGACACGCCTGTGGTGCTGATCTCCGCCGGGGTCGGCCTCACCCCCATGCTGAGCATGCTCAACCACTTGCTGGCCGATGGCCCGGATATGGATATTCGCTGGCTTCACGCCTGCGAACATGGCGCCCACCACGCGTTCAGGGACGAGATCCGGGCAAAGAGCAGGCAACACGGGAAACTGGAGAGCCGGATCTGGTATCGGGAGCCGGGGGAGCAGGATGTCAAAGGAGAGGATTACGACTTCAGCGGCACTCTGGCACTGGAGCAGGTCACCGACCTCATTCCGGCCGACGCCCACTACTATTTCTGCGGCCCTGTCCCGTTCATGAAGGCAGTCAAAGCTCAGCTGGAGAATGTGGGCGTGCCTGCCGAGCGGATGCACTACGAGGTCTTCGGCCCCCATCAGGGCCTCTGATCCCTCCCCTGACCGGGAAAATGCACAAGGCCCACAAGCACAGCTTCGTGGGCCTTGTAATATCAAAGCGGGCTACCAGAACTCAGTGCATCGCCTTGGCACGGGCGATGGCATTGGCGGGCATCCGGTTGCCGAGCCTGCTGAGCAGGCTCGCCGCCTTCTGGTGCATGGCCTTGTCACCGATGACGGCGCCGTGCAGCCAGTGATACGCCTCCTCGTAATCCAGCGGACTCCCCATGCCCTGCAGCAACATCTCCACCCACTCCATCTGTGCCCGTAAGAAGCCGAGGCTCGCGGCTTCCCGCATCAGGGTCTCGGCCCTCACCAGATCCTTCTGGACCAGGATCCCCTTCCAGTAATAGCGGCCAAGCTGTTCCAGCGCCGGTGCCAGCCCCTGGTTGGCGGCCTCCCACATGTACTGCACTCCGATCTGGGCGTCCGGCTTGGTGCAAACCCCCCACGCCAGCATGTCCCCCCAGAGGAACTGATAGGCAGGGATCTTCATCACCGAGGCCCGCGCCTCGATATCCTGGGTGAGCTGGCACCTGTCCTGCTTCACCCGGGCCAGATGGCGCCCCTGCTCTATCCAGTTGAGCAGTTCGTCCTGGCGATAGAGCGGCACGGCCTGCAACTCTCCCGCAGCAGCGGATGCCTGCGTCGTCGCCCTGGGCAGCGGCGCAGCTGCAGGTGCGGACGGTACAGGTATGGATGCGGATGGCGCCTGGGCTAGCACTGCTGACACAGGGAGGGATGACGTGGCGACAGAAGAAGCTGGCGTCAGGGCTGGCTGGGCCGATGATGAGGCCGGTGACAAGGGTGCAGACGCCGCGGATGGCGGCGCGGCTGCAGCCGCCACCGCCTGGGGTTGCGCAGCGGCCGAGGTGGGCTCCGCACCCTGCAAAGGGAAGCTGCACACACCGATAATGGCGATGAGGGTTCTTGGTTTTATCATAGGGATCTCCTGCTGCCTTCTGTTATCGGCAGCCAGGGCCATCTCCTTAGCCCGCCACACCCAGCCCCGAAAATGACAAAGGGGAGCCTGGGCTCCCCTTGCGGTCGACGTAGAGACTTACTTGACGAAGTCGACGCCCAGCTGGATGTCGGCCTTCAGGGTGGCCAGCATGCTGTCCATCGCTTCCTGCTCGAAGGCGCTCAGCTTGCCGTAGTCCAGCACGGTTTCGACACCGTTCTTGCCGAGCAGCACCGGCTGCGCGAAGAAGGTGGCGTGCTCTCCGTTGCCTTCCACATAGGCACACTCGATGACGTTGGCTTCCCCTTGCAGACCCTTGATGAGCGACAGACCGAAACGGCAGGCTGCCTGACCCATGGAGAGAGTGGCGGAACCGCCACCGGCCTTGGCTTCCACCACTTCGGTACCGGCATTCTGGATGCGCTTGGTCATGGCAGCCACTTCCTCAGCGGTGAAGCTGGCGCCTTCAACCTGGGAGAGCAGCGGCAGAATGGTCACGCCACTGTGACCGCCGATGACGTTGACACGTACCTTGTCAACGTTCAGGCCCTTGGCTTCGGCCACGAAGGTCTCACCGCGGATCACATCCAGGGTGGTCACGCCGAACAGGCGACGCTTGTCATAGACACCGGCTTTCTTCAGCACTTCGGCGGCGATGGCGACCGTGGTGTTGACCGGGTTGGTGATGATGCCGATCAGTGCTTTCGGGCAGGAAGCAGCACACTTTTCCACCAGATTCTTGACGATACCGGCGTTGATGTTGAACAGGTCGGAACGGTCCATGCCGGGCTTGCGCGCCACGCCGGCAGAGATCAGCACGACATCGGCGCCGACCAGAGCCGGGCTCGGATCTTCACCGCAGAAACCTTTTACTTTCACGTCAGTCGGGATGTGGCTCAGGTCCGCCGCCACGCCCGGAGTGACCGGGGCAATGTCATACAGGCTCAGTTCGGAACCGGCAGGCAGGCGGTTTTTCAACAGCAGAGCGAGGGCTTGGCCGATGCCACCGGCGGCACCCAGAACGGCAACTTTCATGATCAACTCCATGTCTAAGCGTAGGTTTAAGGTTGTTTCTAGTTGGGTTAACGCTGATTCTTATTGTGCGCCTCACCTTAAAGGATCCCCTCCTAAAAAACAATCTGATAACAGTTGTAATCACGGGTTCTGTGAGCCAGGGAACAAGCGGCGATGAAAGCGGAGAGGAATATGCGATAAATGGGAGGAAAGACACAGATTTCCTGTGCTCCCCTTACCATTAAGAGGTAAATGTGACTGCTTCAGGACTGGAAAGCCAGTGCCCGACGCTCACACCAGCGGAAACCAATTGTTAACAATCCATTCATGGTCAGGTAGAGGGCCCCGGCCACGGTGAACACCGCCAGGGTGTCATAGGTCTGGGCGTTGAGACGCTGGGCCAGCCCCATGATGTCCATGATGGTGATGGTACTGGCGAGCGAACTCCCCTTGAGCACCAGGATCACCTCGTTGGAATAGGCGGGGACCAGCCGACGGGCGGCATGGCGGGTCTTCATCCACAGGGTCTGTCCGGCCGAGAAGCCGAGCGCACGGCAGGCTTCCACCTCGCCGGCGGGGATGGCGTCGAGCGCCCCCTTGAACAGCCGGGTGGAGTAGGCTGCGGTATTGAAACCGAGCGCCAGCACGGCGCAGAACCAGGGTTGCTTGAGCAGCGGCCAGAGCGGCCCCGCCTTGAGCCATTCAAACTGGCCAGGCCCGTAGTAGATGAGGAAGATCTGGATGAGCAGCGGCGTACCGGTAAAGACCAGTACCCAGAGCTGCACCAGCTGGGTCGCCACCGGAATGCGACGCTCCAGCACCCAGGTCATGCCGGCCGCCATCAGCACGCCCAGCAACAAGCTGAACACGGTGAGCTGCAAGGTGATCGCCAGCCCTCCCAGCAGGGTCATCAGGTAATCCTGCATGGTCAGCCTCCGTAACGGCGGGTATAGCGGGACGCCTGCTTCAAGCCGAATTCACTCACCAGACTGATGGCCAGATAGATGAGGGCGGCAGCGGCGTACCAGGTGAAGGGTTGATAGGTGCTGGCCGAAGCCATCTGTGCCTGACGCATCATCTCGTTCACCCCGATGAGGGAGACCAGGGCGGTGTCTTTCAGCAGCACCAGCCACTGGTTGCCGAGCCCGGGCAGGGCGTGACGCCAGGCCTGGGGCAGCACGATGCGAAAGAAGGTGTGCCCCTTGCCAAGGCCGAGCGCCTGCGCCGCCAGCCGCTGCCCAGGGGGCACCGCATTGAGGGCGGCACGCAGGGTCTGGGTGGCGTAGCTCGCAAACAGCAGGGAGAGCGCCAACACACCGCAGGCGAACGGGCTGAACTCCACATACTCCCCGGTGATGAGGAACAGCACCTGGGTCGAGCCGAAGTAGATGAAGAGCACCACCAACAACTCGGGCAGACCACGGATCAAGGTGGTCAGGGTGGCCACGGGCCACACCAACGCACGCTGCTTGCTCAACTCAGCCGCACTGAATGCCAGTGCCAGCACCATGCCACCGACCAGGGATGCCAGGGCCAGCCCGAGGGTCATCCAGGCTGCATCCAACAACAGGCTCAACATGGCTTACTGCGCGAAGTACTTGTCATAGATCTTCTGATAGGTGCCGTTGGCCTTGATCTCGGCCAGCCCCTTGTTCAGCTGGGTCAGCAGCTCCTGGTTGCCCTTGGCCACCGCGATGCCAAAACCGGTACCGAAGTACTTGGCGTCGGTCACCGGGGTACCGACCACGGCGTATTCCTTGTGCTGCTTGAGCCAGTCCGCGGCCACCGCCGTATCGGCAAACACGCCGTCAGTGCGGCCATTCATCATGTCGAGGAAGGCGCTCTGGTAGCTGGCGTAGGGCACGGTCAGCAGACCCTTGCTCACCCAGTTGTCCACCAGATAGGACTGGTGAGAGGTGCCGTTCTGCACGCCGACTGTCTTGTCCACCAGATCGTCCGGCCCCTTGAAGGTCTCTTTCTTGGCGACGAACACCGCGGAGTTCTCGTAATAGATATCGGAGAAGTCGACCTGGGCAGCCCGCTCCGGGGTCACGTCCATGGCGGCGATGACGGCATCATAGCGACGGAACTTGAGGCTGGGGATCAGGCTGTCGAAGGCCTGGTTGTGGAAGCTGCACTCCAGCTTGGCCTGCTCGCAGACCGCGCGGGCCAGATCGATGTCAAACCCCTGGAACTCGTTCTTGTCATCCAGGTATTCGAACGGCGCATAGGTTGCCTCGGTGGCGAACTTGATCTCTTTGGCCAGCACAGAAGTGCTCAGCAGACCCATGGCGGCGATCAGCAACAGACTCTTTTTCATGACAGCTTCCTTATCGACTCAATATCAATGCATCAAGAATTCGGCAAACCGGCTGGTTTGCGGGGACTGGAAGATGGCGGCGGTGCCGGATTCGATGATCCGCCCCTTCTCCAGATAGATCACCTGACTGGCCACCTTGCGGGCGAACTCCACCTCGTGGGTCACCACCACCTGGGTGATGCCGGTCTGGCTCAGGGTGCGGATGATCTCCGCCACCTCTTTGGTAATTTCGGGATCCAGGGCAGCCGTCGGTTCGTCAAACAGCAGCACCTGGGGATCCATCATCAGGGTCCGGGCAATGGCGACCCGCTGCTGCTGGCCACCGGAAAGCCGTGCGGGCCAGGCGTCCCGTTTGTCGGCCAGTTGCAGCTGGGCCAGCAGATAGGCCCCTTTCTCGATGGCCGCGTCGCGGCTCATGCCGAGCACCTTGACGGGCGCTTCAATCAGATTCTCCATCACGGTGAGGTGCGGCCACAGATTGTACTGCTGGAACACCATGCCCACCTTGCGGCGCAGCGCCTGTGCCTGACGGTTGAATTCGGCAGTAGAGAGGCTGGACGGGAAAGAAAATTCACTGTCTGCGATGCGCAACACACCGGCATCCGGCGTGTCCAGCAAGTTCATCATGCGCAGCAGAGAGCTCTTGCCTGCCCCGCTCGGGCCCAGCAATACCAAGGTCTCGCCGGGAGCAGTCCGAAAGCTCACCTGCTGCAGTACCGGCACCTTGTGCCAGGATTTTTCGATGCCGATTAATTCGATACCCATACAGCCCAATTGAATAAGTTTTCAAAATTTCGTCCTGATTCTAGCGCCAGCATAAGTTGATGCAAGCTATATTTGAATCAATATGCAGAACAAGCGCCGCTTCCTTGCCAAAACAGGCATATGAATGCAAAATAGCAGCGCTGTTCGTATCTGCCGCCTGAGCGTGACAGGCGGTCACTCCCCTCATTCGTGAGTCCAAGATGAAACATAACGACAAGCAAGAAAAACTGGCCAAGGCCTTTAAAGCCTTGCTGAAAGAGGAGCGTTTCGGCTCCCAGGCAGAGATAGTGACTGCCCTGCAAGAGATGGGCTTCGAGAACATCAACCAGTCCAAGGTCTCGCGCATGCTGAGCCGCTTCGGCGCCGTTCGCACCCGCAATGCCAAGATGGAGATGGTCTACTGTCTGCCGGTGGAACTGGGCGTACCCACCACCTCCAGCCCCCTAAAGAACCTGGTGCTGGATGTCGACCACAACGGCGCTCTGGTGGTGATCCACACCAGCCCGGGTGCAGCCCAGCTGATCGCCCGCCTGCTTGACTCCCTCGGCAAGGCCGAAGGGATCCTCGGCACCATCGCCGGTGATGACACCATCTTCATCACCCCGACCAGCGATACCGACATCGAGGAGCTCTACCTCTCCGCCCTCGAGCTGTTCGAGCAGACGCCCTGATCCGGTCGCCTTGGGCGATCCGCACAAAAATCCCGGCCTTGGCCGGGATTTTTTGTTTTGAGCGGTCGGCAGGCCGGGCTTATTTGCCCTCGGCCACCAGAAAATCGACGGAAGGGGCGAAGAAGGCCGCGCCGGTCACCGCCCGGGTGAAGCGCAGCAGGTGGTCGAAGTGGCTGCCTTCCCCTTTGTACATGCTGGCCAGCATGGCGTTGAAGTGCAGCGGCGTGCGGCAGCAGGAGATGAAGTAGAGCCCCTGCTCGCTCATCGTGCCCCAGGGCATGCTCTGGCGCAGGATCTCCATGGACTCCCCCTTCGGGGTCTTGAGGTTGACCCGCTTGATGTGGGCAGTGAGCGGCTTGTCGGCGGACTCGTATTCGATGTTGTCGACCTTGGTGCGGCCTATGATGTCTTCCTGCTCCTTCAGGGCCAGCTTCTCCCAGTCGCTCATGGCGTGGACCCAGCGCTGCACGTGGATATAGGAGCCACCGGCGAACTCGCCGCCGTCCAGCAACGCCACCTCGGCGCGGTGCTCATCCTGCGGGTTCTCGGTGCCGTCGACGAAACCGGTCAGATCCCGGCAATCCTGGTTGCGAAAACCGCGGACTTCCTCGGCCAATTCAACAAGCCCGGCCAGCAGGGCCATGACGCGATGACCGGCATGATGCAGCACGTCCACCCGATCAGCACGCAATTGTACGAAGAGATCGAACGGGGTATTGGGGGCCTCCTGACCGTTGGCGGATTGCGCCATGAAACCGCGGAACTGGGGCGGCCGAGCGGCAGGATAGAGATCATCCCAGGCGTCGGCCCCGACGGCGACCAGACCGCTGAAGGCCGCATCGGGGAAGTCGGCGCTCACCGCCTCCCAGAGTGCTGGCAGGCTGGCCAGGCGGGAGGTCAGGGCAGCGGCGTCACCGGTGCGATTGAACATCAGATAGAGGGCGTGCAGATTCGGCTCTGCGCAGATCCCGGCTTGGGCTTTCATGTCTCTCTCCAAGTGCGTTGGCTATGGGCGTGGCGCGATTATAAACCAGCGCGCTTCCAGTTCATTGATTTCACGACAATACCACGCACTCATGGCAAGGGGTCAAACAACACCAGGGCATGAGGAGCCACGGTCACCCGCGCGCGCTCCCCTTCCAGGGGCTCACCGATGCTGGCTTCCAGTTGCTGGCCGCCACACTCCACCAGTACCCGGCAGTGATGGCCCAGGAACTGTTGCTCACGCACCCGGATCTCACCGTCATCCGCCGCCGTCAGCGCCAACTGCTGGGGTCTGAGCATGAGCTGCAACCGCTCCCCCACCGCGCGGCCATGGGGCTCCTGACCGCAGATGGTTCCAAGGAGGGTCTGCACGCAGTGGCTGTCCACCACCTCGGCCGCCAGATAGTTGACCCCGCCGAGAAACTCCGCCACGAAGCGGTTCCCGGGGCGGCGATAGAGCTGCTCCGGCTCCCCCACCTGTTCGATGCGACCGGCGCGAAACAGAGCCAGCCGGTCGGCGAAGGCGAAGGCCTCTTCCTTGCTGTGGCTGACGAAGATGGCACCAATGCCTTGCTGTTTGAGCAGGGCGCGGATCTCGAGGATCAGTTTCATCCGCACCTGGGTGTCGATGTTGGAGAAGGGCTCGTCCAGCAGCATCAGGCGCGGCTTGCACACCAGGGCGCGGGCGATGGCCACCCGCTGCTGCTGGCCGCCGGAGAGCTGATGGGGATAGCGCTCCCCCAACCCCTGCAGGTTGACCAGCGCCAGCGCCTCTTCCACCTGCTGCTGGCGGCTGCCGCGATCCTGCCCGGTCAGGCCGAAGCCGACGTTCTCGGCCACCGTCAGGTGAGGAAAGAGAGCGTAATCCTGGAAGATCATGCCGATATGGCGGGCCTCCGGCGGCACACTCACTCCGGGGGCATCGAGCAGGGTCTCTCCCAGCCGGATCTCCCCCTGGGCCAGGGGCAGCAGACCGGCCACCGCCTTGAGCAGCGTGGTCTTGCCACAGCCGCTGGCCCCCAGCAGACAGACGATCTCGTTGTCGGCCACCTGCAGGGAGAGCTGCTCCAGCACGGGGCGGCCATTGTAGTGACAGCTGACCTTCTCGATATTCAGGCAGGACAAGGTTCTTTTCCTCTCGCGTAGTGATGCCGGACGGGGCCGCTCAATGGCCTGGACCATCCAGGGTACGGTTGATCCACAGCAGGGGAACCAGCCCCACCAGCACGATGACGATGGCACCGAGCGCCCCCCGCTCCAGCATCTCGTCCGAGACGAACTGATAGACGTGGGTCGCCAGGGTTTCGAAGTTGAACGGCCGCAGCAGCAGGGCGGCGGGCAGCTCCTTCATGGATTCGATGAACACCAGCATGGCGCCGGCAAAGAGGCCGCGCCGTACCAGCGGCAGGTGAATGCGACGCAGCATGCCGCCCGCCCCCTGCCCCAGAGAGCGGGCCGCCATGTCGAGGCTGGGGGAGATCTTGCTCATGCTGCTCTCCACCGACCCGATGGCGATGGCCACGAAGCGCACCAGATAGCCGAACACGATGGCGGTGAGGGTGCCGGTCAGGAGCAGACCGGGGCCCGGCATCCCGAGCCACTCGGCCAGATCGTTGATGCCAAAATCCAGGGCCGTGAGCGGCACCAGCACGCCGATGGCCAGCACGGTCCCCGGCATGGCATAGCCCATGGCGGCGAGGCGCAGGGGCAGCAGGCTGCGAGTCCCCCCATCGAGGCGACGGAAGAAGCCGAGCAGCAGGGCAATGGCCATGGCCAGCAGGGCGGTCAGGGCCGAGATGGCGAGGCTGTTGCCCGCAAAGCGCACGAATTCGGGCGTCCACGACAGCGCGAAGTAACGCACCCCATAATCGAGCAGGATGACGAACGGCAGGGCGAACCCCGCCAGCACCAGGCCCCAGCACCAGAGCCCGGCCAGCACGCCCCTCAGGCCCCCGAGGGGGTAACGCAGGGGCTGCTCGAAGCCCATGGACTTCTGGAACACCTGCTGGCGCTGGCGGGAGCGGCGTTCCAGCGCGATGAGCAGCACCACCGCCAGCAGCATCAGACAGGAGAGCTTGGCGGCGGTCGCCAGGCTGCCGTAGCCGAGCCAGGTGTCGTAGATGGCGGTGGTCAGGGTGTTGATGGCAAAGAAGTGGACGGTGGCAAAGTCCGCCAGAGTTTCCATCGCGACCAGAGATGCCCCCACCATGATGGCCGGGCGGGCCAGGGGGAGGCTCAGGCGGCGAAAGCTCTGCCAGGGGGTGCAGCCGAGCAGACGGCTGGAGTGAATGAGGCTGACCGACTGCTCCAGGAAGGAGGCCCGTGCCAGCAGATAGACATAGGGGAAGAGCACCAGCGCCAGCACCCAGGCGGCGCCCCCGAGGGAGCGAATGGCCGGGAACCAGTAGTCGGCCGGTCCCTGCCAGCCAAACAGGGCACGCAGCCCCGCCTGCAGCGGGCCCGAGTAGTCGAGCAGGTCGGTATAGACGTAGGCAACGATATAGGAGGGCATCGCCATGGGCAGCATCAGCGCCCATTGCAGGGCGCGGCGCCCCGGCACCTCGCACATGGCCACCAGCCAGGCGGTGGGCACTCCGAACAGCAGGCTGAGGCAGACCACCCCCAGCACCAGACCGGACGTGTTTCGCAGATAGTCGGGCAGTACGGTATCGGCGAGGTGGGCAAACAGTTCCCCATCAGCCGAGAAGGCGGAGAAGACCAGGGCGAGTACCGGCAAACCCAGCAGCAGGGCGGTGGCCCAGCTGCCGGCAATCCATCCAAAATGTTTCATGAGTCCACAGAAGTTGATGGGGCCGTTGGCCCCATCTGATTACAAGTCGAATTTCACTTCATCCAGCAGTTGCAAGGCGTCCTTGCGGTGCTTGGCATAATCGCTGACCGGCATGGGGTCAGACTTGAACGTGCCCCAGGACTTGACCATGGCAGAAGGCTCGACCCCCGCCTTGACCGGGTACTCGGCATTCACATCAGCATACATGTGCTGGGCGGTATCCCCGGAGAGGAACTCCATCAGCTTCTGTGCTGCTTCCTTGTTCTTGGCATACTTGGTCATGGCCACGCCGCTCACGTTGACGTGGGCACCGCGATCACCCTGGTTCGGGAAGTTGATTTCCACCGCGTCGGCCCAGGACTTCTGCGCCGGGTCCTTCAACATGGCACCCAGGTAGTAGCTGTTGCCCAGGGAGACATCACAGATGCCGTCCTTGATCGCCTTGACCTGATCACGGTCGTTGCCCTGGGGCTTGCGCGCCAGGTTGGCCTTGACCCCTTCCAGCCAGGTCTTGGTATCCGCCATGCCGTGATGGGCAATCATGGACGAAACCAGCGCCACATTGTACTCGTGCTTGCCACTACGGGTACAAATTTTTCCTTTGAATTCAGGCTTGACCAGATCTTCGTAGCGGATGGTGTCGAGCTTGCCAAGACGCTCCTTGCTGGAGTAGATGGCACGCACCCGGGTGGTCAGGGCGAACCAGCGGTTGTCCGGATCGCGATAGATGGAGGGGATGTTCTCCTGCAGCGTCTTGCTGTCCACCGGCTGCACCAGGTCCTTGTCCACCAGCTCGGTCAGACGGCTGATGTCCACGGTCAGCATCAGATCGGCCGGAGAGAGCTTGCCTTCCCGTTCCAGACGCTCGTTCAGCCCCTCTTTGGCAAACACCACATTGACCTTGATCCCGGTCTCCTTCTCGAACTGCTGGATGATGGGCTTGATCAGCTCATCCTGACGGTTCGAATAGACGTTTACCTCCTGGGCGGCGAACGCCGACTGGGCGACAAGCGTGGAGAAAGCCAGTGCCAACATCTTCATTTTCATCATCCGTTCCTTGTCTGCGTAAAGAGTGATAACCATTTTCGTTTGCATTCTGCATGAATCGGGAGGAGAGGATCAAGGCGGTTTGCTGGGTTGGAACGATCTATTTAATCAGCGGCCAAACAAAAAGACCGGATGGAATCCCATCCGGTCTTTCGACGACCACCCATTCACACTGTCGGCAGAACCTGCCCGGACCTTTGCCCGACCCGGCCGGGCAAAGGAGCGTACTCAGAGCGCCTCGTCGTCGCTCTCACCAGTACGAATACGCACCGCTTGCAGCAGGTCATAGACGAAAATCTTGCCGTCACCGATTTTGCCGGTATAGGCAGCCTTGCAGATGGCCTCGATCACCCCTTCGACGTTCTCGTCTGCGGTGGCGATCTCCAGCTTCACCTTCGGCAGAAAGTCGACCTGGTACTCGGCCCCCCGGTATAATTCGGTGTGCCCCTTCTGGCGACCAAAACCCTTCACTTCGGAGACGGTCAGGCCTTCCACCCCCAGGTTGGCGATGGCCTCGCGCACGTCGTCCAACTTGAAAGGTTTGATAATCGCAGTAATCAGCTTCATCTGGTTGCTCCCAATCCATGGTATGTCACGAATGGGTCATCAATTCTTGTGCCAAGTATTTTTATCGTTTATTTTCATATAGATAGACATGACACTCTGAGCCAGAAAGGCTCAGGATCACCAAGGAAGCGCATCTCGCCCCATAATGAGGCACCAAGCTGCACCAGACTCCCTTGATGCACCAAATGAGAGCATCACCCCATGTTAGTCATCTCCAACAGCGTGATCATCCCCTGGCATGAACTGCAATTCCAGACCATGCGGGCCCAGGGCAATGGCGGCCAGCACGTCAACAAGACCGACTCCGCCGTCTGGCTGCGCTTCGATTATCGCGACTCCCCCAGCCTGCCGCCGCTCTACAAGGAGGGACTGGAGCGGCTCAGCGACAGCCGGGTTCACGACGGCTTCATCCAGATCAGGGTCGAGACCCATCGCAGCCAGGACATGAATCGCAAGGAGGCCATGAGCCGCCTGACCGAGCTGCTGAAAAAAGCCGCGTGGCGCCCCAAGGCCCGCCACGCCACCAAGCCGACCCGCAGCTCCCAGCGCAAGCGGGTCGATGCCAAGAAACGCAAGGGAGAGATCAAATCCACCCGCGGCAAGCCCGTGCTGGAGTGACCTGCCACAACCCCGAGGACAAGAGAATGCAGTACAGCTTTTGTGAATGTGCCAAGGGGCCCCTGCTCATCGCCATCGATGGGGCCGGGCTGCGCCACGTGGAATTCATGCAAGGGGAGCGCCCCGTCCTGCCGCAACCGGAGTGGCAGCGGGATGATGTCGCCCTGGCCCCCTTTGTCGAGCAGTTTGCCGCCTACTTTGCCGGCCGCCTGCGGCGCTTCGATCTCCCCCTGGCCGCCACGGGCACACCATTCCAGCAGGCCGTGTGGCAGGCGTTGTGCGACATTCCCTACGGCGAGACCGTCAGCTACCTCCACATTGCAGAGGCCATCGGCAACCCCAGGGCCGTGCGGGCAGTAGGCGCCGCCAACGGCCGCAATCCCCTCAGCATCATAGTGCCCTGCCACAGGGTAATAGGGCGCAGCGGTGAACTGACCGGCTACGGGGGAGGCATCCCCATCAAGCGCTGGTTGCTGGCACTGGAGCAGGAGACCGCAGACCACTTCGCGCTGACCCCATGAAAGCGTGCGCCTCCTGTCAAATGCGGGTTGCGGGTGCAGGCACCACAGACCGCAGGCCACTCGCGCGGATCCTCTGACGAGCGGCATCTTCATCACATACGAGTTGCTGGGCCCAACAGCAGACCGCAGGCGGCGTTGCACTGCCCATGACGGACAGCATCTCCATCACATGCTGGTTGCTTGCCATCTGGCAGTATGGTTGCGTGATGTGTTGAGCCTGCACCGGGATAATCTGCCGCCGGATCCGCCCCATGGCAGGAGCATGCCCACCGCCCCGATTCATCTTTCCTTTGAGCCGCACGACAAAATAAATCACTGATTATTTATTTTATTTCAGCATCAATCATTTAAAAATCACATTGCAGCAGCATTTTGAAAATGAACACAGTATGAAGAATCGCCTCAGAAGCGCTTCAGAGAGTATCATGCATCATGGCTTCACACTTGGATGGGACGGCTCATCCCTCATTCAGGTGGCACCCATGTGACGCTTCCAATCTGTCTTTTCCCCGCGCCTCCCCAGAGGCGCTTTTTTTTTGCCTGCAACCGGGTGCAAAAAAGCCCGCCGAAGCGGGCAATGACCGGAAGGTGCTGACTTCCAGGGTCTATCAGAGGGCGAGGAACAAGCCTGCCAGGGAGGCGCTCATCAGGTTTGCCAGCACCCCCGCCAGGATGGCGCGCATGCCGTAGCGGGCGATGAAGGACTTGCGCTCCGGCACCATGGCCCCCAGGCCGCCGATGAGGATCGCCATGGAAGAGATATTGGCGAAACCGCACAGGGCGAAGGTGACGATGGCCTTGCTCGACTCGTTCAACGTCTGATCCTGCACCAGGGCGATGAAGGCGACGAACTCGTTGATGACGATCTTGGTGCCGATCAGGGCACCGGCCGCCTGGGCCTGATCCCAGGGGACGCCGATGAGCCAGGAGACGGGGGCAAACAGCCAGCCCAGGATGATCTGGAAGCTCAGCTCCAGCCCCACCAGGTCGCCGGCCCAGCCAAGCAGGCCGTTGAGCAGGGCGATCACGCCGACGAAGGCCAGCAGGGTCGCCCCCACGGCGACGGCGATGTTGAGACCCGCCATGGCGCCATCGGCGGCCGCTTCAATGACGTTGGTGGCGCGGGGGATCTCCACGTCTTCGTGGTGATCTTCCTCTTGCGCGGCGGGCGGCACCAGGATCTTGGCCATGGCAAGCCCGGCAGGGGCGGACATGAAGGCCGCCGCAATCAGGTATTTCAGCTCGACCCCGATGCTGGCGTAGCCCACCAGGGTGCCGCCAGCTACCGAGGCCAGTCCGCAGCTCATCACCGCAAAGAACTGGGAATCGGACATCCTGGAGAGATAGGGTTTGACCACCAGCGGCGCTTCCACCATGCCGACAAAGATGTTGGCGGTGGCAGAGAGGCTCTCGGCGCGGCCGGTGCCCAGCAATTTCTGCAGGCCGCCGCCGAGCAGGGCGATCACTTTGGGCATCAGGCCGATGTGATAGAGGATGGCGATCAGCGCGGAGAAGAAGATGATCACCGGCAGCACGTTGAAGGCGAAGATGAAGCCCAGCTTGAACTTGGCCAGATCCCCGAACAGGAAGGCAATCCCCTCCTGGCCGTAGCCGATGACGCTGCTGACGCTCTCGCTGACACCGTTCAATACCTGCTGACCGGCGGGCAGCCAGAGCACCAGGGCGGCGAAGAGCACTTGCAGGCAGAGGGCAAAGCCCACTGTTCGCAACGGGATACGACGACGATTATCAGAGCAGAGTGCGGCCAGGGCCAGGATGCTCAGGATACCAAGCAGGGCAATCATGGGGATTCCATCCAGTGAGGCTGAAGATGGGCGCGGATTCTGCTCCCCTCCCCTCACCGCCGCAACCCCGCCGGGTTACAACCCTGTTAGCAAAAACGTTTGCACGATATCGGTTGCGCCAACTGACTGATTTGACACAACTTTGAAACCGCACTCACGCCAGTGTTCTTGTATGGAAACGATTATTCCTCGGTGCAGGACAATTTCCCCCCGAGCCAGGGTGCGAGTCGCTGCGCCCAGTAGGGCCCGGGTCCGAAGCTCTCCTTGAGGAAGTCGATGAAGAGGCGGATCTTGGGATCCAGATGCTCTCGCCTGGCATAGACGGCGTGCACCGCCATCTTCTGGTTCGGTTGCCACTGGGGCAGCAGAGGGATGAGCTGACCAGATTGCAGCTCCTTGTCCAGCAGGTAGTTGGCCACGTAGGCGATGCCGAGCCCGGCCAGGGCGGCGTCCCGCACCGCTTCAGCCAGATCCACCCGATAGTTGCCCGCCACCTGCACCGTCTGGCGCTCCTTGCCCTGGCGAAATGACCACTCGTGGTAGCGCCGCTCCCGGCTCTGGTAGGTGATGCAATTGTGATGGGCCAGATCCCTGGGGTGCAGTGGCGTGCCGTGACTCAGCAGATAATCCGGCGAGGCCACCAGCACGAAACCGATGTCTGCCAGTCGCTGCCCTACCAGGGACTCGGGTTTGTCCTCGTAGGTGGTGATCCAGAGATCCAGCCCCTCATCCACCAGATTGGTGCGGTGATCGAACAGGGACACCTCCAGCTCCAGATCCGGATAACGTGCCTGAAACGCCTTGAGGCGCGGGATCACGTGCAACCGCCCGAAGGATTGACCCACCCCCAGATGGAGCACGCCGCTCACCTTGCCACGGCGCTCCGCTACCATGGACTCCGCCTCCAGCGCCACCGCCACCAGAGCGCGGCAGTGGCGGGCATACTCCTGACCCAGTTCGGTGAGCCCGAAACGGCGGGTAGTGCGCTGTACCAGCTGGGCGCCGAGCGCGGTTTCCAGCAGGGCGAGCTGCTTGCTGATGTGGGATTTGGAGACCCCGAGGCGGCGCGCAGCCGCCGAGATGCCCTGTTCACGAACCAGGGCATCGAAGATCACCATTTGGGGAAGACGTTGCAGCACGGTGTCACCGGAGTGGATGGCGGGGCCGCATTATTCCAGAGTGGCCCGCCATGGGGTAGGGTCAGTGTCCCAGGGCATCGATGATCTGCTGTTTGAGAGGATCATCCGACGGATTCTGGTTGGCACCATAGCTCGCAATCAGCTTGCCGTCCCGCCCGACCAGGTACTTGTGGAAGTTCCAGTTGGGCGCATCACCGTCGGCAGCCGCGGCCAGCCCCTTGAACAGCGGCACCGCATCCGAACCCCGCACCGCCACCCGGTTGAACATGGGGAAGGTCACCCCGTAGTCCCGGCGGCACACCTCGGCGGTTTTGTTCTCGTTGCCCGCCTCCTGCCAGAAATCGTTGGAGGGGAAGCCCAGCACCATCAGTCCCTTCTCCTTGTAGCCCTGATAGAGGGCTTCCAGATCCCGGAACTGACCGCTGTAACCGCAGTAGGAGGCGGTGTTGACCACCAGCACCACCTTGCCCTCGGTCAACTGGCAGAGGTTGTGGCGCTGGGTGCTGTTGAGCTCCCGCATCTCCACGTTGAAGTAATCGGGGCAGGCGGCGGAGACCGCCCCCGAGCCGAGCATCAGCAGCAGGGTGAACCATTTCATCGACGTGACTCCCATTGTTTTGTCCATCATACGCAAGACCCCGGAATCTGGTTCAGGGATCAGTGCAGGGGGATCCCGGTCAGCCAGCCGTGTCCCCAGAAGATAAGCAGAGCCGTGAGCGCCAGCCCCGCCCCCAGACTGATCCCCGTCCCCTGCCAGGTGGCGGCGGCACGGGGGTGACGACCCCACTCCCGCATCGAAATCCAGACGATGCTGATGAGAGCCCAGAGACCGAGCCCGCCAAACAGCACCAGAGAACGCGCCTCGCTGTTCACCGCCAGATGGGCCCCCGACCAGAGCAGCACCCCGAGCAGCTGGGGATGCACCAGCCAACGGCGGAAATGGTTCGCCCCCTGCCCCGCACACAGCAGGACAAGGGCGATCGGCATGACCCCCATGACCAGGGTGGGCCCCCAGACAGGCAGAAAATAGAGGGGCATGGGGCTGGCACTGCGCCAGCCTGCGAGGATGCCGCCGATGGCGACGAACACCAGCAGCGAGAAGAGCCCCTTGTAGCGGTTCTCCCCCAGCCGCTCCCGCAGACGGGCGCGGTGCTGTGCCGCGAAACAGGGGTAAAGATGAGTCAGGGTGAACAACACCACCCCAAGGGTCAGCAGGATCATGGCTCGCTCCTCGCATATTGCCCCCCGGAATGGGAAGCCCTCCCTCAGGCGGGCCTTGTTTTTCGTGGCTCCCTCACTGTCGGGAGATCACTATGCCGCAAAGCCCCTTGTCAGAATACAAAAACCATATGAAAGACAGCAGGATAATAAAAAAGCCGACCCAAGGATCGGCAAGTGCGTCAGAGGTGCCACGTCGGGCCGCTCACTCTGCTGCACGGGGCAGGGTCAGGCCGATGCACCGCATCGGCCAGGAGAGAGGGTCATTTGCGCAGCAGGTAGAGAGCCGCCACGTTGCGGGCCGTGAGCTGCAGGTTGGTGGTGGCGGTGGCCAGCGCCTCCGGCAGGGACATGGCCCGATTGACCACGGCGAACACCGCATCGAGCCCATGCTCATGCACCACGCCGCAGTCATCGGTGAGGCATCCGGCGATGCCGATCACCGGCTTGCCGAACTGCTTGGCGCAGCGAGCCACCCCGATGGGCGTCTTGCCATGGATGGTCTGGCTGTCGATGCGGCCCTCGCCGGTGATGACCAGATCCGCATCGGCCACCGCCTCGGCCAGGTTCAGCGCCTCGATGACGATCCGGATGCCGGGTTTGAGCTCGGCCCCGAGCAGCCCCACCAGGGCTGCCCCCATGCCGCCTGCGGCCCCCGTTCCCGGGATCTCCTTCACCTGCTTGCCAAGCGCCTGCTCGATGCAGTCCGCGTAACGGGCCAGATTGGCATCCAGCTCGGCCACCATCTCGGGAGTTGCCCCCTTCTGTGGACCGAACACGGCGGACGCCCCTTTCGGGCCGCACAGCGGATTGTCCACGTCGCAGGCCACCTCGATGGTGAGCCCGGCCAGACGGGAGTCCAGCCCGCTCAGGTCAATGGTGGAAAGCTCGGCCAGACCAGCGCCGCCCAATGCGATGGGGCTGCCATCCGCCTTCAGGAGCTTGCCGCCGAGGGCCTGGATCATGCCGGCGCCGCCGTCATTGGTGGCGCTGCCGCCGATGCCGAGGATGAGGTGGTTCACCCCCATCTCCAGCGCGGCCAGGATCAGCTCGCCGGTGCCGACGCTCGAGGTGAGCCGCGGATTGCGCAGCTCGGGCGCCACCAGATGCAGGCCGGAGGCCGCCGCCATCTCGATGACGGCGCGCTTGCCATCCCCCAGCAGGCCCACGAAGCCCTGCACCCTGTTGCCGAGGGGGGCGGTCACCTCGACCGGCAGGATGCGACCACCGGTGGCATCCACCAGAGACTGCACCGTCCCCTCGCCGCCATCGGCCATGGGCAGCTTGACGTAGGTGGCATCCGGCAGCACCTGCTTGAATCCGGCCTCGATGGCATCGGCCACCGCCATGGCGCTCAGGCTCTCCTTGAATGAATCGGGGGCGATCACAATTTTCATATCAGTTCCTTAGGCGAGGCCAAACACGCCAAACATCAGGGTAGAGACAACGGCGATGGTCAGACCGACCGCGGTTTCGTAGGGGATGAGCTTGAGTCGCTCGCCGACGCCCATGTGGACGCTGCCGCCGGTGGCATGGAAGAAGGAGCCGTGGGGCATGTGGTCAAACACGGTGGCGCCGGCGTGGATCATGGCGGCCCCTGCCAGGCTGCTGATCCCCAGTTCAATCAGAGTGGCGCTGAACACGTTGGAGGCCACCACGGTCCCGGCCGTGGTCGAGGCGGTCGCCAGCGACATCAGGGCACCGGAGATGGGGGCCAGCAGATAGGAGGGCAGACCGGAGGCGGTCAGGCCGCTGATGAGCACATCTTTCAGGCCGGAGTTGGCGATGATGCCCGCCAGGGTCCCCGTCCCCAGCAGCATGATGGCCACCGGTGCCATGCGGGCCAGGCCCGAGACGGCAAACTGGTTCACCTTGCTGAACTTGCCCATCATCAGGGCACCGACCAGGCCGCCGAGGGGCAGCGCAATGAGCGGGTCCACCACGATGCCGGCGATGGGACGCAGGGCCAGCAGCAGGATGGCGACCAGGGGCGCACTGATGGCGGCGGCAAAGCCGGGCAACTTGGCACCGTCAAAGCTCACCACCTCGTCGGCGGCCACCTTGCTGCCCCGGTTGTTGAGGCGCTTGGCGAGCCAGTAGGCCATCACCAGACCGAACAGGCCGGGAATGATGCCCGCCGCCATCACCGAGGTGAGAGGCAGGTGGAAGGCATCGGCTGCCGCAATGGCGTTGGGGTTGGGAGACATAACGTTGCCCGCCTTGCCACCGCCTATCATCGCCAGCAGGATGGCCGCCTTGGAGAGATCGGCACGGCGGGCGATGGCCAGCGCAATGGGGGCGACCGTGATGACGGCCACGTCCACGAAGACGCCGACCGCTGTCAGGATCAGGGTGGCCAGCGCCAGGGCCAGCAGGGCGCGGGTTTCGCCGAGTTTCTTGACGATGGTCTCGGCGATGGTGGTGGCGGCGCCCGATTCGATGAGCACCCCGGCCAGCACACCCGCCGCCAGGATCCGCATCACCGCCGTGGTGATCCCCTGGGCGCCGCCGATCATCAGGGCGACGGTCTGGGTCAGGTCGGCGCCACCGATCAGGCCACCGGCCAGGGCACCGACGATCATGCCGTAAGCGGGCGGCACCTTCTTCAGGATGAGGAAGATGGCGATGGAAAGCGCGGCGAGCGCGCCGAGCGCGGAGACTGGGATCATGACGGGCACCTTGTTGTTGTAATGAGTGGCGCCATTATGGGGATCCCCGCCTGGAATGCTTTGGCCATAAAACCAAAAAAAGCATTTACCGGCCTTGTATTTTTGTTGGAAAAGACAAATCAGCTATCGAGACTGAGCCCGAGATAGAGCAGAAACTTGTCATCTAACTTGTTGAAATTCAAGCCGGTTATCTGCTCTATCCGGGTCAGTCGATAACGCAGGGTGTTGGGGTGAATGAACAGGGCTTCGGCACAGGGATGCAGATCACAATCCTGCAAGAAATATTGGCGCAGCGTCTTTTGCAGCGTTCCCTTTGTGTCCTCCTGCGCCAGCTTTTGCAGCGGAGCCCGTAGCTGATCCGCCTGCCAGGAGTCCGCCAGGGTGCCGAGCAGCACTGAAAGCCGGTAATCCTCGAAGAAATAGACCTGCTTGCGGGGCGACTGGCGCATGCCACGGCGCAAGGTGTCTCGCGCCGTCTGGTAGGAGAGCGCCAGCCCGGGGATGCCGGCGAAGTAATCACCCACCCCGATGCGAACCTTGAAATGGGGAATACGGGAGAGCAGCTGCCGGATCCGGCTGCGCTCCTGCGCCGACTGCCAGACGCCGTCGCTGAGCTGGGCGGGTTTGAGCACCACTATCTCGTCCAGGCCGTTGATGGCCACCAGGTTGTCCCGCTCCGGGTTTTCCAGCAGGTGAACCAGCTCCCTCACCTGGGCGGGCTCGGCCTCCTCCAGCGCCAGCACGGCCACCACCCGGGGCTGGGCGAGATCCAGCTCGAGGAAGCGGGCCACCTGTTGCAGTTGATCGGCCCGCCCTTCGCCGCGAATGAGCTGCAACACCAGCTCCTCCTTGTGGCGCTTGTCCCACTGCAACTGCTCGGTGAGTGCCGCCTGTTCCAGGATGAGCTCGGCGGTCATGCGCACCAGCTCGGCGTAAGCACGCACGATGTCCGGATCGCCCGAGATGCCGATGACGCCGAGCAGCTCCCCCTGATAGGCGATGGGCAGGTTGATGCCAGGCCTCACCCCCTTGAGCTCCCGGGCGGTGGCCTCGCTTATCTCCACCACCCGGTTCTCGGTCAGGGCCAGCACGGCCCCCTCGTGGCGCTGGTGCAGCCGCTCCGGATTGCCGGACGCAATGATGAGTCCCCGTTCATCCATGACGTTGACCGAGAACGAGAGGATCTTCATCGCCCGGCTGACTATCTGATGCGCGAGCGCGTCGTTGAGCTGCATTGCCTCTCCATACCATTCGTTGACAGGGTCCCCGGCGTGCGCCATCACCGGGATCACCCGTTAAAGATCCCACATCATCAAGACAAGCGCGGGGGGGATCGCTAGAATAGGCCACTTTACGCTATCAGTGCCCCACCATGGATCAAGGATCCGGCATCATGCCGCTTTGCGCCGTGGTGGTTTCACCCTCCGATATGGACTCCGCTATGGATTATGAATTTCGCCGCGACCCGTTCGGTGGCTATCGCGCCCGGTTCTCCATGGGCCATGAAGCCATCGGCCAGTGGTTGATCGACGAGGTGGGCAAGGACGAGGAGAAGCTCGACGAGCTGTTCGCCATCATCGACCAGCTCTCCAGCCGGGCCCGCACCGAATACCGGCTGCTGGGGGGCGACTACTCCCTGCTGCTGACCCACGAGGAAGCCGAGGTGAAGGCCAATGTCATCAATATCGAGCAGGACGAGGATCTCGACGATCTCGCCTACTACGATGATGAACAGCTGGCCATGTGCGGGCTGGAAGATTTTGCCCAGGTACTCGGCTCCTGGCGCGCCTTTATCCGCAACGAGGATATGGGCTGATTACCCCCATTCGGGCGAGCATGCCCCTTGCAACCCAACAGGATTGACTATGTCCATTTACGATTTTGATGACGAACTGCCGGAAGACGAGCTGGATCAACCGAAGAAACCCGCCCAGCCCAAGAAGAAGGGCAAGCAGGTGCTGAACACCCAGGTCAACCTGAGCCCGCGCGATGCCAGCCGCCTGAACGGCATGCACGTCGAGGCCATCACCACTCTGGATGACGTCAGTCTGCCGAAGAACGTCATCTTCAAGGCCGGTCTCATCGCCCTGGGCGAGCTGGAAGCCAGCAAACGCGCCGACATCATCGCCCGGGTCATCGCCGAGTCCGGTCGCTGATACGGGAAGGCCATCGCCTCTCTCGGTGGCATCTTGCCGCCGCTCAAGCCGGAGCCCAGCTCCGGCTTTTCATTGCGCGTCTTCTGCCGGCCAGTCCCTTTTCCTTGAACCAGACCATGGGGATCGTTAAGGTGCGCCCTTCATTCATACAAGGAGACTCGATGTTACCACTCCCCGATATTCTCATCTGGCTCGTCCTGGGGCTCGCCGTACTCTGCTGCCTCGCCCGCCGGACCAGGCCCGGCATGCTCCTGCTGGGACTAGCCCTGCTCACCGCCCTCTGGCTTGAGCGACTCGCGCCCCTCGCCGCTCTTGTCAGCCTCGCCGGTCTGCTGCTGGCCTGGCGTACCCCCACCCTGCCCCCACCCTGGCGCGGCGTCGCACTGACGCTGGTACTGCTGTGGTCCCTCGCCCTGACGCTGCATCTGGTGCCCGGCTTTGACAATCTCAGGGTGCTCGACAAGGTACAGGCGGGCCCGGCCAGCGTGCCCTTCACCCTCTACCTCAATCTGGACAAGCCGCTCATTTTCTTCGCCCTGCTGCTGGCCGTCCCCGGCCTGCTCGGCCCGGGTGGAACGATACGCTGGCGGCCGCTGGCCCTGCTCATCCTGCCGCTCGCGGCCCTGCTCATCACCGCCTGGCAACTGGGCGCCCTCAAACCCGAAGCGGGACTGCCCCACTGGTGGTGGCTGTTCGCATTCAACAACCTGCTGTTCACCTGTGTGGCGGAAGAAGCGCTGTTCCGGGGATGCATCCAGCAAGGGGTGGCAAGCCGAAGCACGCCCTGGGCAGGTCTCCTGGTCGCCAGCCTGCTGTTCGGCGCAGCCCATCTTGCCGGTGGCCCGTCGCTGGTGTTGTTCGCTGCGCTGGCGGGGGCCTGCTATGGCCTGGCGTTCCAGCTGAGCGGGCGCCTCAGTGTCGCCATCCTGCTCCACTTCCTGTTCAACTTCGCCCACCTGGCCCTGTTTACCTATCCCCTGGCCAGCCACTGACGTCGAGCACAGGTTCACCGGGCAAAAAAATGCCCCGCCCCCGTGGGGGCAGGGCATCTGCATTCACCCTGCAATCTAGTCGACGTAGAAGGTCTGCTGGAAGGTCAGCGTCTGCTGCTGCCCCTCCCCCATGATCTTCAGGGTGAACTGGTAGGTGTCCTCATTGCGATAGGGCAGCACTGCCAGGTAATAGATGGCATTCCCCTCTTTCACCTCCTGAAAATTCAGGGGGCGAAGGGTGCCGGTCAGATTGCGGGCTTCGCCGCTGATCCCCACCGCCTGTGCCACCCCCTGCTTGTTCTGCACCGCGATATTGACGATGCCGTTATAGCGGCTGCGCTCCAGGCCATAGGTCCTGGCTACCTCGGGGGTGAGGAAGCTGGAGTTGAACGCGCTGTAGTGCACTTTCCAGGGGCCCAGCTCCTGCATCTGCTCAGCCCGCAGCGGCAGCGTCATCAGGAGTGCCAGCAGGCAACTCATCCAGGCTGTTTTCATGATGTCATCCCTCTCGTATCAACCCTGATTATCGAGCAGAGCGGCAATCTCGGCGGGGATCTGCTTTGGCGCGTCGATGGCGATCGTCTTGTGCCGACCCAGCTCCCCCCGCAGGATGCGAACCTGCCCCTTGGCCACCTTGCACTGCTTGGCCAGGTACTTGATCAGGTGACTGTTGGCCTGACCATCCACCGGCGGTGCCGTGATGGCCACTTTCAACTCGTCACCGTGCAATCCGATGATCTGATCCCGGCTCGCCTTGGGCTGGATCATCAGATGCAACACCAGCTCGTCCCCTTCCAGCAGGACGGCGGGCATCAGATCATCCACCACAACTGGCCGAACAGATCCCCCATCAGGTAGTTGATAGCCTGCAGCGCGATGAAGGCGACCAGCACGGAGAGATCCAGCCCGCCCAGTGCAGGCAGGATGCGGCGAATGGGGGCCAGGAAGGGTTCAGTGAGCTGGTGCATCACGTATTCAATGGGGTTGCGACCCTGGCTGACCCAGCTCAGGATGGCGCGGATCAGCAGGATCCAGAAGATCATGGAACCCGCCTTCTTCAACACGGTGAGCGTCGCAAACAGACAGAGAGTGAGCCAGTCCGCCTGCAGCACATTCATGCTCTTGAGCAGGACCAACTTGCCAAAGGCGATCAGCAGCGCCAGCAGCACAGAGGCCATGTCCAGCCCGCCAAAACCCGGGATGACGCGGCGCAGGGGCACCACCAGCGGGTTGGTCAGCTTGACCACCATCTGGCTCATGGGGTTGTAGAAGTCGGCCCGCGCCCACTGGAGCCAGACCCGCAGCAGCACCACCATGAGGTAGAGATCAAAGACAGTGTTAATCAAAAAGTAAGCCGTGTTCATCCGGGCTCCTTGCTAAAAGGGATTCAGAAAAGGGTTTCCATTTCGCCGGCCCGGGTAACGGCCGCCTGCATGGCTCTTGCGGTCAGCGGCATCAGCCCCTGCTCCTGGAATGTCTTGACGGCCTCGGCCGTGGTCCCGCCCTTGCTGGTCACCTGCTCGCGCAGGGTCTGCAGCGACAGCTCGGGATTTTGTTCCACCATGGCGGCCGCCCCCAGGGCGGTTTGCTGCACCAGCAGGCGAGCCTGCTCCGGCGTAAAGCCCATGGCCTCGGCCTCCTCGGCAATCGCTTGCATGAACAGGAAGAAGTAGGCCGGGGCACTGCCCGCCGCCGCGATGACGCCGTTGATGCCGACCTCCTGCTCCACCCAGAGGGTCTTGCCCACGGATTGCATCATCTGTTCGGCCACCGCCCTATCGGCCTGCCCGATGGCGGGCGGTGCATAGAGCCCGGTCATCCCCAGCCCCAGCAAGGAGGGGGTGTTGGGCATGGTGCGAATGATGCGATCGTGACCGCCTGCCATCTCCTGCAAGCGTGCGACGCGAATGCCGGCAGCGATGGAGATGAGCAACTTGCCATCCAGCGAGCCAAGCTCGGCCACCAGTGCCGTCAGCATGCCCGCCATCAGCTGGGGCTTGACCGCCAGCACGATCACCTCGGCCTCCCGGGCCGCCTCGGCGTTGTCCTGGGTGATACGGATGCCGAACTGGCTGGCCAGTTCGTCCAGCTTGGGACGGCTGGGATTGGCGGCGATGATACGCTCTGCCGGGTAACCCGCCTGGATGAGGCCGGCAATGATACTGCGGCTCATGTTGCCTGCCCCGATGAAGGCGAGGGTTCTCTGCTGCATCAAACACTCCTGTTACTGACATCGCAGCGGATGCCGACCCAGCCTGTGCGGGCTGACAGCATCACACGCGCCTGTTTACCTGAAAAAAAGCACGACCGGGATGTTTCTCGCCCCGGCTCTTGCTCATGAATAGTCACGGGCCCCGAAGATGGCGGTCCCGACCCGCACCATGGTGCTGCCATGGGCAATGGCCGGCTCAAGATCCTCGGTCATCCCCATCGAAAGGGTGTCGACGCTCGGGTATTGTTGCGCAAGTTCGGTGAACAGAGCCTGCATGCGCGCCATCTGGGCCGCCAGCACCCTCTCGTCGCGGGTATGCTCGGGGATGGCCATCAGACCGCGCAACCGCAGCCGCTCGCTTTGGGCCACCAGAGAGGCCAGGCGGAAAATCTCTTGCTCCGACGTACCGGATTTGCTGCTCTCTCCGCTAATATTGATTTGCAGACAGATATTTAGCGGCGCGAGCCCACCCGGTCTCTGATTGTTGAGGCGTTCGATGAGCTTGTCGCGATCGACACTTTGAACCCAGTCGAACCGCTCCGCCACCAGCTTGGACTTGTTCGATTGCAGCGGGCCGATAAAGTGCCACTCTATGTCTGTACAGGCGTTCTGCTCGCGCAAGGCATCAATCTTGAGCGCGGCCTCCTGGGCGTAGGATTCGCCAAAGCGCCGCTGACCGGCGGCGTAGGCAGCCTGAATGTCCCCCAGCGGCTTGGTTTTACTGACAGCAAGCAACTGGATGTGATCTGGGCTGCGGCCAACACGCCGTGCAGCCTCTACAATACGTTCCTTTACCTGAAGCAGGTGCTGGGCAATCTGGCTCATATTTCGTTCGTAATCTTGTGATGGGAGAATAACAAATCTATGGATATCACAGAGTTATTGGCATTCAGTGTAAAGCATAAGGCCTCGGATCTACACCTCTCGGCCGGGGTCCCCCCGATGATCAGGGTTGATGGGGAGGTTCGCAAGATCAATTTGCCCGCCCTGGATCACCGGGAAGTCCATGCCCTCATTTACGACATCATGAATGACCACCAGCGCAAGGAGCTGGAGGAGAACTTCGAGGTGGACTTCTCCTTCGAAGTACCCGGCATGGCACGCTTTCGGGTCAACGCCTTCCAGCAGGCGCGCGGCTCGGGCGCCGTGTTTCGTACCATCCCGAGCACCGTTCTGACCCTGGACGATCTGGGGGCGCCAGAGATATTTCGCAAGATAGCGGAGTACCCTCGCGGCCTGGTGCTGGTGACTGGGCCCACCGGCTCGGGCAAATCCACCACCCTGGCCGCCATGGTCGATTACATCAATGACAACTTCCACCACCACATCCTCACCATCGAGGACCCCATCGAATTCGTGCACGAGAACAAGCGCTGCCTGGTGAACCAGCGGGAAGTACACCGCGACACCAAGAGCTTCAGCAACGCCCTGCGCTCGGCCCTGCGGGAAGACCCGGATATCATCCTGGTAGGTGAAATGCGGGACCTCGAAACCATCCGCCTCGCCATGACCGCCGCCGAAACCGGTCACCTGGTGTTTGGCACCCTGCACACCTCCTCGGCTGCCAAGACCATCGACCGTATCATCGACGTCTTCCCCGGCTCGGAGAAGGACATGGTGCGATCCATGCTCTCCGAATCCCTGCGGGCGGTCATCTCCCAGACCCTGCTCAAGCGTATCGGTGGCGGCCGGGTGGCGGCCCACGAGATCATGCTGGGGATCCCGGCGGTGCGAAACCTCATCCGGGAAGACAAGGTGGCCCAGCTCTATTCCGTCATCCAGACCGGGATGACCCACGGCATGCAGACCATGGACCAGAGCCTCAAGCAGCTGGTCAACCGGGGGGTCGTCGCCTCCCTCGATGCCAAGGCCAAGGCGGTCGATCCCAATACCATTTAAGCTCGCACACCCAAGGAGTCGCCATGAACATGGATGTTCTGCTCGCCGCACTGGTTGAACAAAAGGGCTCGGATCTCTTCATCACGGTCGATGCCCCCCCGACCCTCAAGGTCAACGGGCGTCTGGTGTCGCTCGGGCCGGCTCCCCTCGACAAGACGACGGCGCTGGCGTTGATCAGAGAAAGCCTGGACGAGACCCACTTCGAGCGCTTCCTGCACACCCGCGAGGCCAACTACGCCATCCAGCGAGGCTCGCTGGGGCGCTTTCGGGTCAGCGCCTTCTGGCAACAGGATATGCCGGGCATGGTGCTGCGCCGCATCGAGACCCGCATCCCCACCTTTGACGAGCTGGTGCTGCCTCCCATCCTGCAGGAGGTCGCCATGGCCAAACGCGGGCTGGTGCTCTTCGTCGGCGCCACTGGCGCCGGCAAGTCCACCACCCAGGCGGCCATGATCGGCTTTCGCAACCAGCACGGTGACGGCCACATCCTGACGGTGGAGGATCCGGTGGAGTTCGTCCATCAGCACGATCGCTGTCTGGTGACCCAGCGGGAGGTGGGGATCGACACCGCATCCTTCGATGTCGCCCTCAAAAACTCCCTACGCCAGGCCCCAGATGTCATCCTCATCGGTGAAATCCGCTCCCAGGAGACCATGGAGTTCGCCATCCAGTTCGCCGAGACGGGGCACCTCTGCCTCGCCACCTTGCACGCCAACAATGCCAACCAGGCGCTGGATCGCATCCTGCATCTGGTCCCCCAGGAGAAGCACCGCCAGTTCCTGTTCGATCTCTCCTTCAACCTGCGCGCCATCGTCGCCCAGCAGCTGCTCCCCTCCGCTCACGGGCAGCGCCGGGTCGCCGCCTTCGAGATCCTGCTCAACACCCCGCTCGTCACCGACATCATCCGCAAGGGAGAGATGCACAGACTCAAGGAGGTGATGACCAAATCCGGCGAGCTCGGCATGCAGACCTTCGATCAGGCGCTGTTCGGCCTGTTCTGCGCCGGCCAAATTGGCTACAGTGAGGCCCTTGCCCATGCCGACTCCGCCAACGACCTGCGACTGCTCATCAAGCTGTCGGGTCGCGAGCAGCTGGGCGCAGGCACTCTCGACAACGTGACCCTGGATGAATGAGGGGCGTGCGTCATCGCTAGTAAAGGACAGTTATGCTGATTGTGGTTTCCCCGGCCAAGACGCTGGATTACGAGTCACCCCTGGTGACCTCCCGTTTCACCCAACCCGAACTGCTGGACCACTCCGCAGCACTGATCACCCGGGCTCGTCAACTGAGCCCGGACCAGATCGCCAGCCTGATGAAGATCAGCGACAAGCTCGCCGGCCTCAACGCCGCCCGCTTTGCCGAGTGGCGGCCTGACTTCACGCCGGCCAACGCCCGCCAGGCGCTGCTGGCCTTCAAGGGGGACGTCTACACCGGTCTGGCCGTAGAAGATTTCAGCGAGGCCGACCTCGACTTCGCCCAGGCCCACCTGCGCATGCTCTCCGGCCTTTATGGCGTGCTGCGGCCGCTTGACCTCATGATGCCCTACCGCCTGGAGATGGGGATCCGCCTCGACAACCAGCGCGGCAAGGACCTCTACCAGTTCTGGGGCGACATCATCACTGAGCACCTGAACAAGGCGCTGGCAGCCCAGGGGGACGACGTACTGATCAACCTCGCCTCCGACGAGTATTTCAAGTCGGTGCGCCCGAAAGCCCTGCAGGGGCGCATCATCACCCCGGTCTTCAAGGACGAGAAGAACGGCCAGTTCAAGATCATCAGCTTCTACGCCAAGAAGGCCCGCGGCATGATGGCACGCCATATCATCAAGCATCGGCTCACCCGGGTGGAACAGCTGACCGGCTTCAATGCCGACGGCTACTACTTTGTACCGGAAGAGTCCGACGCCAATACCCTGATGTTCAAGCGCGCTGAAAATTAATTACACATTCAAGGGAACCAAGTCGGAGATCCTCGGGTCTGACTCTGTGAATCCTCTGTTGTAAGCACTTTTTGTTGGCCGACGTCCTTGCGTCGGCTTTTTTCTGCGCCTCTCTCAGGCCACTCCCCCAGGCAGCAGACAGCAAAACGGCCATCCTGGGATGGCCGTTTCAACTGTGCTCGGGGGCATTACTTCTTTTTCTTCTTTGCCGACTTCTTGGCATCCTTCGGCTTTTTCTTCTTCACCGGCACCCGCGCTTCCTTGTGTCTGGGGCGCAGCTCATCGATCACCCGACGCTTGAGGCGCTCCTCGGTGTAGCGTTCGATCTTGGCGACCATGGCCATGTCGTGAGCTTCCACCAGGCTGATGGCGCAGCCACGGTTGCCGGCACGACCGGTACGACCGATGCGGTGCACATAGACATCCGCGCCGTAGGGCATGTCGTAGTTGATGACATGGCTGACGTTCGGCAGGTCGATGCCGCGGGCGGCCACGTCGGTGGCGATGAGGAAGGGCACCTCCCCTTCGTGGAACTTGCGGATAGACTCGATGCGCTTGGCCTGCTCCATCTCGCCACGGATCCAGGCGCAGGGCACGCCTGCCGCCTGCAACTGGCCGGAAAGCTCCGCCAGTCGCTCACGGGTCTTGACGAAGATGATGGCCTTCTGGGTTTCCGGGTTTTTCAGGATGTGCACCAGCAGAGCCAGCTTGTGGGCGGCATCATCGGCCAGGTGGATCCACTGGGTGATGGGGCGGCGCTCGCTGCGGGGCGGCTCGGCGTGCAGCTCAACCGGGTCTTTGAGGATCTCGCTCGCAAACTTCTCGAGGCCGGCCCCTTCCAGGGTGGCGGAGAAGAGCATGGTGTGCTTGCGGTAGCGCGCCTCTTCCACGATGCGGTTCACGTCCTTGATGAAGCCCATGTCCAGCATCCGGTCCGCTTCATCCAGCACCAGCACCTCGATGTCGTGGCTCTCGAACTCCTCTTTCTCGATGTACTCGAGCAGACGGCCCGGGGTGGCCACCACGATGTCGGTGGTCTTGGTCAGGGCAGGCAGCTGCTCTTCATGGCTGACACCACCGATGATGGTCTCGATGCTGAGATGGGTGTGCACCGCCAGGGCCTTGGCGTGAGCACTCACCTGCAGCGCGAGCTCGCGGGTCGGAGTCAGGATCAGCATGCGGCACGGACCCGGCTTGCGACGCGGGAAGTCCAGCAGGTGCTGCATCGCGGGCAGCAGGAAGGCGGCGGTCTTGCCGGTTCCGGTCGGCGCAGAAGCCAGAATATCGCGGCCGTCCAGGGCTGGCTCCAGCACCATCTGCTGGATGGTGGTGGGGCGGGTGAATCCCATCTCGGCCAAGGCCCGACTGAGGGCTGGATTCAGGTCGAAATCATCAAAGGACTGGCTCATGGCAATACTCGGTCATTAAGGAAGCGGCAGATTATAGGCGATTATGCCGCCGGCTCCTATGGTGACTGTGGCTTAGCCGCTATAATCGCCGGCCATTTTCCGCGGGCAGGCACAGGAGGAGGGCCGAATGGGGCGCAACAACGGTTTCACGTTCAAGCAATTTCACATCGATCACGACCGCTGCGCCATGAAGGTCGGTACGGACGGCATTCTGCTGGGAGCCTGGGCGCCGGTCGACAGCGCCCGCCGGGTGCTGGACATCGGCACCGGCAGCGGCCTCATCGCCCTGATGCTGGCCCAGCGCAGCACGAACGACTGCCACATAGACGGGGTGGAGCTGGATAAGGATGCAGCCATGCAGGCCCATGAGAATGTGACGGCCTCCCCCTGGCGTGAGCGGGTCACCATCATAGAGAGCGCCATTCAGGATCACCTCGCCCCCCCTTACGATCTCATCGTCTCCAACCCGCCCTATTTCCCGGCAGGCCAGACACTTCGCGATCCGGCCAGGGCTCTGGCCCGTCATACCGGGGGGCTCGACCCAAGGGGATTGCTGGCCGCCAGCGATCGCCTGCTGAGCCGTACCGGGCAACTGGCCCTGGTACTGCCCACGGCGATGGCGGATGAAATTTTATGCATTTCGTCGAGTTATGATCTGTATGAGCGTTGTTATCTGGCTGTTACTACCAGAGAGGGGAAAGAGGCAAATCGTGTTTTATTGCTGCTTAGCAGAGGATTAAACAAGTGCGAGAGGGGTGAAATTGTGATCCATTCTGCCACAGGAGGCTATTCCGACAGATATATCCAACTAACCAGCCCCTTCTATTTGAAGATGTAAATTTTGCCTTGAACTATTTTTTCACATCATTATGCTGACTGCTAAATGAGCGCCCGCTCAAGACCAGTTCAAACCACTGGTCGCGATGAAAAAACCAGCGGGGCTCTTTTTTTTACCCCCGGAAAGTGCCGGTCACTGACAAATAAAAAACTATAACAAGCAATAGTTTACAAGACAGACGAGGTTGAACTTGACGAAATCACTCACATTGTCCGATGTACTCGGATTGGGCTTCATGACCTTTGCGTTCTATCTGGGCGCAGGCAACATCATCTTCCCGCCCCTGGCCGGCTTCATGGCGGGTGAGCACCTCTCCCTGGCCATGCTGGGCTTCCTGGTCACCGCCGTGGGCCTGCCCCTCATCACCATCATCGCCGTCGCCAAGGCTGGCAACGGCTGGGCCGGCATGACCAAGCTGCTGCCGGCCGGCGTGGCCACCGCACTGGCCGTCGCCATCTACATCATCATCGGCCCGGCCTTCGCCGCCCCCCGTACCGGCCTGGTGGCCTACGAGATGGGCCTCAAGCCCTTCCTTGGCGACATGGGACCATCCGGTCTGGCTGCCTACACAGTACTGTTCTTCGGCGTGGCCATCCTGGTCTCCCTGAACCAGGGCAAGCTGATGGATGCCATCGGCAAGTACCTGACCCCGCTGCTGATGCTGCTGCTGCTGACCCTGGCCATCGGTGTCTTCGTCGCACCGCAAGGAAGCATGCCTGCCGCATCCGGTGACTACCAGAGCACCCCCTTCGTGAAGGGCATTCTGGAAGGCTACAACACCATGGACACCCTGGCGTCCCTGATGTTCGGCGCCCTGATCGTCGACCTGCTGCGCCAGAAAGGCATCCATGACTACCAGAGCCAGTTCAAGTACCTGGCCATCGCGGGCATCATCTCCGCCATCGGTCTCTCCGTGGTCTATGTCTCCCTGTTCCAGCTGGGCAACACCGCTGCCGGCGTCGCCACAGACGTGAGCAACGGCGGTGCCATCGTCAACGCCTACGTGCTGAGTCTGTTCGGCCAACCGGGTCAGTTCATCCTGGCAGCCATCATCACCCTGGCCTGCTTCACCACGGCCGTCGGCCTCATCTCCGCCTGCTCCGACTTCTTCCACAACCTGACCGGCATGAGCTACAAGAAGCTGGTCGTGTTGCTGGGTGTCATCTGCGGCATCGTGGCCAACGTGGGCCTGAGCCAGCTCATCAGCCTCTCCATTCCGGTGCTGGTCGCCATCTACCCGGTTGCCGTGGCGCTGGTACTGGTCACCTTCCTGAAGGGTTACTTCGGTCGCCCCCGCCTGGTGTTCCGCTCCGTGCTGCTGGTCGCCTTCCTGTTCGGCTGCCTGGACGGCCTGGGCGCCGCCGGTATGAAGATGGATGCTTTCGCCTTCCTGCCGCTGTTTGACAAAGGCCTGGCCTGGTTGCTGCCGACCCTGCTGGCCTGTGGCCTCGGTGTCATGGTGCGTGGCAATGGCAAGCTGGCTGCAGAAGCGGCCTGATAACAGATCTTGACCAAATGAAAGAGGCCAGCATTTGCTGGCCTCTTTTTTGTTGGTGCAATCTGGTTCATCCGTTGTGGAGAGCGCTCTTCAGAGGACGGTTGCTGGCTTGGGTTTGCCTGCAAGACCGTACCAGTGATGCTCAAACCGGCCCGCATGCCAGCGCAGGGTGCACCAGGGCTGGTCAGCCTGCCAGCGCGGGAAGTTGATCTCCACGCGGTTGTCTTCGTACTTGTAGAGAGAGGTGCTGATCTCGATATCCGACAGGATAAGCAGCACCACCCCACCGATGACACTCCATTTCAGCATCTTCCACATGGCGATTACTCGAAGCAGATCTCGATGGTGGCACGGCCATACTCCGATTCGAACGGCATCATGATCTTGGCGCCGTCTGCCCGGTGAGTGATGGTGTGATTGGGACCGGAGACGATGACCGGGGTCGCCATGTCGAACTCATAGCCCTTCTCCCCCAGCATGCGTTTGGCGCCGCCCGTCACCATGTTGGTGATCTCGCCCACCATGTCGGTCACTTCCTCGTTGATGGTGGCCGGCGCCTCCCCCAGCATGCGACGCATGATCTCCAATGCCAGCCCCTTCTCGAAACTGATGGAGAGGGAGCCCCGGGTCTGCGGACCCACCATGCCAATCAGGCCGGAGACATCTCCCCGAGCCAGCTCGTCCGTCTTGCGCTTGGGCGCGCCCGGTTTGAGTTCCAGCTGTGCCATGGTGGAGAGCACGTTGAGCAGGGAGAGCAGGAACGGGTTTACAAAATCAGCCTTCATCTTGACTTCCTACGGTAACGGAACAGCGGGCACATTGACCATGGGCTTCTATGGTCTTGTTGGTAATAGTAAAACCATGCTGATGAGCCTGCTCGGAAAAGGCGCCGTCGATGGCGGGATCGTGCAGCTCCACTACCTCACCGCAACGATCGCAGATCAGCAGTTGCATCGGGTGGGCATGGTCGAAGTGGCAGCAGAAGATGAAGGCGTTGAGCGACTCCACCTTGTGGGCAAAGCCCTGTTCGAGCAGGAAGTCGAGCGCCCGATAGACGGTAGGCGGTTTGGCATGAGCCTCGGTCTGCTGCAACTGGGCCAGCAAATCATAGGCACTGATGGCATTGCCGTGGGCGGCAAGCAGCCGGAACACCTGGCGCCGTGTCGGGGTGAAACGGATCCCTCGCTGCTCGCAGAGGCGTTCCGCTCGTTGTAGAAGTTGGTCTTGATTCATGTTCACGCAGATACCCTGTCAATTAGCCGGATACTATCACAGGGCCCCCAGTGCGCGGCGACAAAATTCATTTTCTGGGGCTGTCTCACGTTGTGATAGAATCCCGCCCCTTGTTTGGCCAACCCGGATGATTTTTATGCAGGCGCAGCGCTTTTCCATCGCCCCCATGCTGGACTGGACCGATCGGCATTGCCGTTATTTCCACCGTCTGATGACCCGCCAGACCCTGCTCTATACCGAGATGGTGACCACGGGCGCCATCATCCACGGCAAGGGCGACTATCTGGGCTACAGCGAGCAGGAACACCCTCTCGCCCTGCAACTGGGTGGCAGCAACCCGGCAGACCTGGCCCGCTGCGCCAGGCTCGCCGAGGAGCGCGGCTATGACGAGGTCAACCTCAACGTCGGCTGCCCTTCCGATCGGGTGCAAAACGGCCGTTTCGGCGCCTGCCTCATGGGCGAACCCGCGCTGGTGGCCGATTGCGTCAAGGCGATGCGCGACGTAGTCGACATTCCGGTCACCGTGAAGACCCGTATCGGCATCGACGAGCAAGACTCCTACGAGTTCTTGCAGGCCTTCATCGAGCAGGTTAGGGACGCCGGTTGCGATACCTTCATCGTCCATGCCCGCAAGGCCTGGCTGAGCGGCTTGAGTCCGAAAGAGAACCGCGAGATCCCGCCCCTCGATTATCCTCGCGTCTACCAGGTCAAGCAGGATTACCCGGATCTGACCATTGCCATCAACGGCGGGGTGACCAGTCTGGAACAGACTCTTGAACATCTGCAGCACCTCGACGGGGTCATGATGGGCCGCGAAGCCTACCAGAATCCCTACATTCTGGCCCAGGTGGACAATCTGGTGTTCGGCGAGAACCATGCCGTACCAAGCCGCCACGAGGTGGTGCGGATGATGCTGCCCTACATCGAACAGGAGCTGGCCAAGGGCAACTACCTCTCCCACATGACCCGCCACATGCTGGGGTTGTTCCAGAACATGCAGGGGGCGCGCGCCTGGCGTCGCCATCTGAGCGAGAATGCCTGCAAGCCGGGGGCCGACATCCAAGTGGTGCTGGACGCCATGGCCAAGGTGCCGGAGTTCGCGCCGGCCGACGCGGTGGAGTGATCATGTACCGCTTCACCGGATCCTGGCTGCACAAGGCCCTGGTGCGTCTGTGCGCCAGCCTGCTCACCATTCTCGGCATCAAGCTCAGCGCCTTCTATTTCATCGGGCTGCTGATCGTGCTGGGGCTGCACCGGGACCAGATCCTGGGCTAAGCGCCCCACGCTCCCGAACAAGAAAAAGCCGGCGCCCCTGCGCCGGCTTTTTTGTCACCACGGAGGTGACCCGACAGTCTGGCTTACTCCTCCTGAATCATGAACTGGAGTTCAGGGGGAGAAGAGGTCAGCACATCGGCACAGTAATCCCAGGTCGAGATGCGGTAGTGCTGCAAATCTTCATCCAGGTGCAGTCCATCGGATTCCTGATGGAACCAGCTGGCGAAACGGGACGGGGTGATGAGCTGGATCTGCTCCTCGATGACGTGGCTGTCACGCCCCTCCGCCAGATCGCAATCCTCCATCACCCGCACTGCGAAGATGTGGCGAAAACTCACCCGGCACAGGGGCAACGGAGGCAGATCGATGCTGCGAGCACGCCCCAGCATGACGGTCAGGGTGTCGCTCCAGATATCCTGATGCAGTTCGGCCACGACCAGGCCGGGAGGGAGTTGACGAGAGGGTGCCCAGGGGACGGCTACCTGCCGAATGGCATTTTTCTGTTCCATATCCACCTCGCTACAGCGCATGCCATATTCTGAGTGTATCTGAAACAAATTTTGACGAAGATGGCAAGAAAAAACCCGGCACAAGCCGGGTTTCATTTGATTACAAGACGATCTTATTTGACGGCGTCTTTCAGCGCCTTGCCAGCCACGAAGGACGGCACATTGGCGGCTGCAATCTGGATCTCTTTACCGGTTTGCGGGTTGCGACCGGTACGGCCCGCGCGATGGTTGACCTTGAAGGTACCAAAACCCACCAACTGAACGGCATCGCCCTCTTTCAGGCTCTGGGTAATACCATTGATGATCTCTTCCAGAGCGACTTTGGCCTGAGCTTTGCTCAGGTCTGCTTTGGCGGCAATTGCATCGACAAGTTGAGCTTTGTTCATAACATTTCCTTTATGATCGGGCATTTAGCACCGGGCCACTCTATTCAAAAAAAAACACTCAGGCAAAGGCTTTATCAGCCGGATTGGCTTGAATGCTGGGGTTTTCATCAAGATCTGCGGAAATAGTCACATATATCGCCCCCTTGTCCCCTGGATGGGCGACAGGATGCGAAGTACCGGTGGGGAGAGGCATGCAAATCCCCGCCTGATGTAACAATATCCCTACACTCCTATTGACGGTCAACTGGATTTTCCCTAGTTATAGGAGTGTCGTCAGTCGATAAGAATGACCGAAGGCATGCGACCCGAGAGCCGCATGTCATGCCCATGGAGGGACTATGTTAACTGAACTGGAAAAAACCAAGCGCGCACTGGCAGGCAAGCACAGAGCAATAGATGACTGGCTGGATGCCAGACAGGCGTTGCTGGTCGAGTACATGCGACTGGCAGGCCTCATGCCCGCCAAGTGCAAGCAACGCACCCTCCCAGGCCACGTCGAACTGCAACGTTTTTGCGAACAACTGGTCGATTACGTCAGCGCAGGCCATTTCGAGATCTACAACCATGTCGTCACCGCCTTTGAGCAAGCCAGCGGGGACAAACTGGAGCTGGCCAAGCGCATCTACCCCCATATCCGTGCCTGTACCGAATTCGCGCTGGAGTTCAACGACAAGTACAGCAACGCCGACGAAGCCCAGTTGCTGCAACTGGACGAGGATTTGAACCAGCTCGGCCCCGTGCTGGAGGACAGGTTCAAACAGGAGGATCGGCTGGTCAAGGCGCTGCAGGTGGTGGAATCCCTCAGCCATCAGCAGGTCTGATATTCAATATCGGAGCCAGTTCAATATCCTGGCGTGCCAGCTGGATTACACTCTGCAACATGAAGGATGAGCATCTTGCTCGCACGCAGACCGGAGACGACCATGGCCGAGCGCCGCCACTTTACTCGGATTTTCTATTTGACCGCCGCCAAGCTCACCCAGGGTGAACACCAGTGGCGCACCCAGCTGGTCGATGTCTCCCTGCAGGGAGCCCTGCTGCTCAGACCCGAGGATTGGGTCGCCAGCGAGGACAAGGAGTACGAAATCTGCTTCGTGCTCGGGGGCAGCGACATCGAGATCAAGATGCAGGTCGAGCTGACCCACGAAGCCAGCAAGAAGCTGGGGTTTTACTGCCACCACATCGACATCGACAGCGCCACTCACCTCAA
The DNA here is from genome assembly GCF_041402625.1 of Aeromonas sp. S19(2024). Taxonomy (NCBI): domain Bacteria; kingdom Pseudomonadati; phylum Pseudomonadota; class Gammaproteobacteria; order Aeromonadales; family Aeromonadaceae; genus Aeromonas; species Aeromonas sp. S19(2024). The sequence goes on along the minus strand of NZ_JBGLQU010000004.1, from coordinate 301,075 downwards.
GCGGATGATCGAGCTGAACATCGGAGAGGAGCAACTGCTCCATCGCGAGCTGGAGCAGTTGCTGCAAGAGCACCGAGACCACGTCCCCCCCGAATCCTGAGCGGGCGGGCAGAAAAACAAAGGAGCGTTCATACGCTCCTTTTTCATGGTTGGTTACAGGGCCTCGAGGGCATCGGAGAGTTTCTTCACCGGCACCACCTCCATCCCCTCGATGGGATGTTTGGGCGCATTGGCATGCGGGACGATGGCTCGGCGGAAACCGTGCTTGGCCGCCTCCTGCAGTCGCTCCTGACCCGAGGGCACGGGCCGTATCTCGCCGGAGAGTCCCACTTCGCCAAAGACCACCAGATCCTTGGGCAGGGCCTGATCCCGGAAGCTCGACACCATGGCCAGCAGCAGCGCCAGATCCGCGCTGGTCTCCTCGACTTTGACGCCACCCACCACGTTGATGAACACATCCTGATCCGCCATCTGCAACCCGCCGTGACGATGCAGCACCGCCAGCAGCATGGCGAGACGGTTGTGGTCCATCCCCACCGCCACCCGGCGCGGATTGGAGAGCTGGGAATAATCCACCAGCGCCTGCAACTCCACCAGCAGGGGGCGCGTGCCTTCCCAGATCACCATGACGATGGAGCCCGGAGCCTGCTCCTCCCCGCGGCTGAGGAAAATCGCGGAAGGGTTGCTCACCTCCTTCATTCCCTGCCCGGTCATGGCGAAGACCCCCAGTTCGTTGACCGCACCGAAGCGGTTCTTGTGGGAGCGCAGGGTGCGAAAACGCGAGTCGTGCCCGCCATCCAGCAGCACGGAGCAGTCGATGCAGTGCTCCAGCACCTTGGGGCCCGCCAGGGTGCCGTCCTTGGTGACGTGGCCCACCATGAAGATGGCCACATGATTCTGCTTGGCATAGCGTGTCAGCAGCGCCGCCGACTCCCGCACCTGGGAGACGGACCCCGGCGCAGACTGCACATCCGCCACGTGCATCACCTGGATGGAGTCGATGACCATGATCTGAGGCTGCTCCTGCTGGGCGATGAGGCAGATCTGCTCGACACTGGTCTCGGACAACATGCGCAGCTTGTCCGTGGGCAGACCCAGCCGACTGGCCCGCATCGCCACCTGTTGCAGTGACTCCTCACCGGTCACATAGAGGGTCTTCATGCGCTGCGCCAGGCCGCACATGGTCTGCAGCAACAGGGTCGATTTGCCGGCCCCGGGGTTGCCGCCGATGAGAATGGCCGAACCGGGGACCACGCCGCCACCGAGTACGCGGTCCAGCTCCTTGAAGCCCGAGCTGAAACGGGGGATCTCCGTGGTGGCGATCTCCGCCAGGGTCTGCACCTGGCTGCCGACGGCGCCCGCATAACCGGTATAGCGAGCGCCCTTGCCGGGTGTCGTCACCCCCAGTCGCACCTCGGTGATGGTGTTCCATTCCTTGCACTCGCTGCACTGGCCTTGCCAGCGGGTGAAGTCGGCTCCACATTCGGAACAAACATAGGCGGTTTTGTTTTTGGCCATGGATAACTCGGGGACAGGATGAATTCCTGCTTGATATACTTGTTTGCGACCGGCAGATCAAACCCAGAATCGGAAAAGTGACTTTCCGCGGCAGGAATACATGGATTCAGAACAACCACTACATCTGATAGAACAACTTGTCCCCCTGCTCCGGGAAAAGGACTTCGACGAAATCTTCAACCGTCTGACCCAGAACGAAAATACCAACAGTCGGTTCCTGCTGAAGATGGAACTCAAACGCAAGTGCACCCCCTGCCGGCGCGTCATCGACATGCGCAACGAGCTGGGCGCCCTCTGTCAGGTGCATGAGTTCGACGGGGTGACCCACTTCATGCCCGCCGAGGCCATCGAGCTGTTTCAATCCCAGTGCTACCTCTACCGGGACAGCTACACCCTGGGGGTCTACGAGGCGCTGCAAGCCTGGTACAAACTCAACCAGGGGCGCAGCGACAATCTGGCACTGCCCATCAGCCCGTTTCGTCCGTTCGATGTCAGCGCCATCCCCTTCGCCAGCCATTACGGGCGACAGGAAGAGCGCATGCACTTCAGCTCTCCCATGGTGCTCCAGCTCGCCAACGGCGAGAAGATCCTCGCCAAGAGCTCCGACATCTCCCTCGGCGGCATCCGGGTATCCGTGCCCTATCTGCCCGACTACCAGACAGGCGACCTGATAGCCGTCTTCTTCACCGGACTGGAACGCGATCATCCCCATCCCCTGCTGCGTGACCCGGTCAGCTACCAGATCCTGGGGGAGGAGAGAAAAGAGGACAAATTCTGGCTCAGGCTGCTCAAGAACGGCGAGCATCCGGTGTTCGACGAGTTCCTGCGCGACTTCATCGAGCGCAACCGCAGCCGCTATCGCGTCAGCGTCGACTACCTGCTCTCCGCCGCCGTCATCAAGGGGTATGAGCAGTTCTATCTGCCGCGCATGACCGGCATGCCCCTCTATTTCGGCAAGGGCAGCGTCCCCGCCCTCGAGATCGCCCTGCGCACCGAGAACAACCAGCACATTCTCGAATACTGGCGCGACGCCAAAAACCGCGACATGCTCGCCAGCCTCTTCACCGCTGCCCGCATGCCCTCGTTGCTCCCAGGCAAAGAGGGGCTGTGCGAGACGCTGATCTACAGCTTTACCCATGCGGTACGCAGCCACCTCTACTTCTTCTCCGCGACCCGGGAGGAGCTGGAACAGAGCGGACTGACCGCGCTCTTCTTCCAGATCGGCGCCCGCCGCCCCAGTTGGCGGGTGTACAAGTTCAGCATGGAAGCCTGCACCCTGCGGGAGGCCGACCTCGACAACCCCCAGGGCGGGGCGAGCCAGTTGCAGGACAGGCTGCTGCGCGAGCGCCTGGCCCAGCTCGGATACGTGGGCATGCTGCAGGAGATAAACCTGGACAACCAGCGCGACGAGTTCCAGCGAGAGACGGGTCAGGATCCGCTCAACGCCAACGCCTTGCAGCGCTTTGGCCATGACATCCATGCCGCCCCCTTCGAGATAGAGACGCTGCACTATGTGCAACTGCGCAAGGAGGCGCGCTACATGCACAAGACGGCCATCGTCTTGCATCACAAGGAGCGATCCTGGGTCGGCTGGACCCGAGACATCTCTGCCCACGGCATGCAAATCGAGCTGGAGGAGCCGTTCGACGGGGAGAAGGGAGACATTATCACTGTGGCCCTGCCCCGTTTGCAGGAGCTCGCCAGGAACATGGACCTGCAACGCCTGCCCTATCGGCTGGTCAGCCTCAACCTGAGCAGAACCGTGCTGCATCTGTGCATCGAGGGGACGGCTGAGCGCCATACCGGCCACCAGTTCTTCAGCCTGCTTATCGAAAGCAACCAGAACAAGCTCAAGACCACCCGGGAGTTCAATCGCTATCGCGGCATGGCCAGGGCGCTGCGCAACCTCTACACCCACCACCTGTTCAACACCCCCGTCTATGTGAACAAGCTCAAGGCCGCCCCGAAACTGGCCGCGGCCGGCCTCTCGCCACAGCCACGCAGCCTTTCCCGTCTGCTGCGCATCTGTGCCGAGCAGGATCAGCAGTTGAACCTGTATCCCCTGTTCCAGGGGGCACTGCTCAAGGCCCTGCTGCTCAATCCCCTGCGCGCCATCGAGCGGGAAGACAAGCCGGAAGAGGAGGAGGTCTACATCGCCGCCCTCCACTCCCAGGGGGGAACCCCCCTGTTTCGCAGCCACCTGGCCAGCAGCTTCAGCTCACCGGATCAAAAGCGCCGCTTCATCGAGCTGGCCCGGCAACAGGGAGAGTTCTATTCAGTACTGGTGGGTATTTCGCGCACTGGCCGCCCGGACACCAGCTTCATCGCGGGTGAACTGGACTATATCGCCAAGTTCGCCATTCACAAGGCCAAGAAGCTGGAAGAGGAGCTCTGGAGTGTCGTGGGCGTGGGTGAACTGACCGATACCACCGAGGCGACCCTGTTCCGCCTTGGCATACCATCCGGGTCCCGCTAGCCAGCAGGGCCGGGAGACAACAAAAAACGGGCACGCAAGTGCCCGTTTTTTGTCTATCAGGCAGCCTGGGGGTTGCGCAGCCAGGCGAGGATGTCGGGGAAGTGATCCTCCTGTGCCTGGGGGGCCGTCAACATGTTGATGTGGTCGTAATCGAGGCGGTTGCCGTTGTCCCGCCCAAGGCGGGTGTGGCGGGCGGCCGAGCCCATCTCGTCGCTGAAGCGGCGCACGTCGACGGGGTGGCCAAGGACCTTGTCCGCCTTGGCGGAGATCATCCAGAGAGGGGGCCAGTTGACCCGGCTCGCCGCCTCGTCATAGGCGAAGCCGTCAAAGGGATCCTGCCAGGGCCCGCACTTGACCCAGGGGATGGTCTCCTGCAAGTAGCGCAGAGGCTCATCATCGGCCCCTATCTTCAAACGGCGGGCGGCCAGAAACCCCCGGCGGCGCGCCAGCCAGGGGGCAAGCCGGTTCCAGATCAGATCCACCTTCAACCAGCGCTCCGGGTTCTGCACCGAGACCCCCCGCTTGGTGCCGAAGAACACCAGGCTGGCAACCTGCTCCGCCAGCTCGGGGAAGCGCACCAGGGTCGAGGCCATGATGACGCCGCCCCAGGAGTGGGCCATCCAGTGCACCCGGGCACCGGCATGGCGGGCCGATACCCAGCGCTGCAGGGCGGGCAGATCCTCGGTGATCAGCTCATGCTGACCGTGGCCGGCCCGCTCGGCGATGGTCGGTGTGCTCAGACCCCGACCACGCAGATCCGCCACATAGACCTGATACCCGTGGCGAGCCAGAAAGCAGGCAAGCCCCTTGCCCGATTCGGTGTAGAAGATGCGGCCGTTCTCGATGGCCCCGTGCACCATCAGGATGGGGTCGGCATGCACCGCGACACCGGGCTGGATATGGCGCACATGGAGTCGATGCTCACCGCAGGGGACAAACAGGGATTGCTGTAACAGTTCCATCTCGTGATCGGCTCCTCCTTGAGCGGGATCAGCACCAGCGTCGGTCGCGACAAGCCAAGGCGCCGAGCAGGCAGAGCACCCCTTCCAGATCGTGGTGATTGAGGGTCGCCGCCGCCTGGGCACGTACCAGGGGTTTGGCATGAATGGCAATACCAAGCCCCGCCACCGCCATCATCTTGAGATCGTTGGCACCATCGCCGACCGCGACCGTCTGGGATGCAACCACCCCGTACTCCGAGGCCAGCTGTTGCAGCGCCTCGGCCTTGGCGGCGGCATCGACGATGGGGCCGCTCACCTTGCCGGTCAGCAGGCCCCCTTCCACCGCCAGCTCGTTGGCGAAAATGGCATCCAGACCCAGAGCACGCTGCAACTCGCCGGCAAAGCGGGTGAAGCCACCGGAGGCGATCGCCACCTTCCAGCCAGCCTGCTTGAGGGTATCGACCATGAGTGGCAGGCCCGGCATCCAGGGCATGTCGGCCGCCACCTCGTCGAGGATGGTGACCGGCGCCCCTTCCAGCAGCGCCACCCGGGCACGCAGACTGTCGGCAAACTCCAGCTTGCCCTGCATGGCTGCCGCGGTAACGGCCGCCACCTGCTCACCGACCCCGGCCAGCCGCGCGATTTCGTCGATGCACTCTATCCTGATCGCGGTGGAATCCATGTCCATCACCAGCAGACCCGGCTCACTCAGGGTAGGCAGGGCGGCCAGATGACACAGGTCGATGTCCCACTCCTGGGCTTTGAGCGCCTGCACCAGCTCGGGGGAGAAGCGGTTGGTGCCAAGCAGCAGCAGTGGAATACCTGCCTGCTCCCCTGCGGGATAGAGGCTGGCCTCGAGCCCCAGGGCATCCAGCTGCTGGGCCAGGCGGGCCAGATGACCGGCCTCCAGCCCCTTGCCAAACAGGACAATCCAGGCGCTGTCGTGGGCGTTGGCCGCGGGCAGCAGGGCTTCGTTGGTGAGCTGCCAGCAGGGGGCACAGCTCAGGGCCCCGGACCAGTCGTGCAGGGAACGGGGAAGTTGGGACAACAACATAAGAGAGACGCCTTCCTTGGAAATCATGGGGTTCATCATGCGGGCCCAGAGTAGCGTATTGCTTTTTGTACAGGCAAGCGCCAAGATCCCGCCTGCGGTGCGGGCAGACATGGAAACAGACCACCCTGTTTCCCGCTTCGCGGCACCGGGGCACCAGCCAGCCCCGCTCATCCATTACCAGAGGCCCGGTTCTGTGCGTCATCTTCCCATCAAACGTGTTGTCAGTCTGGCGGCGGGAGTCCTGCTCGGTCTCTGGGTGCTGGTGCTGCTCATCCACATGCAGGGAGAGAGCCAGGCCGCCCTGCACGCGGCGGCACGGGACAGGGCACAGGCGCTGGTCGCCTATGCCGCCCGGGACATGCGCCGCTGGATCAAGGAGGACAAGGAGAGCGAACTGGAGAGACTGGCGCAGGATCTGGCCGCCGAGCCTGACATTCTGGACGTCACCCTCTATGACGCCCGCGGCATTCCCCTCGCCCAGTCGGACAACGCCCTGCCGCTGGACAGCCTGCTGCCCATCGGCAGCGACAACAAATCCCTGCCGGAGCAGGGCAAGGGGCGCATCCAGTTCGTCCAGGAGATCCAGGACGGAAACCTGACCCTGGGCTATCTGAGGATCACCCTGGAAGAGCAGAAACTGCTGGCCGCACAGGATACCCATCTCAAGGTCAACCAGGAGAAACAGCGCCTGATGCTGCTGGTGATGCTGCTGGCCGGCCTGCTCATCTCCTACGGGGTGCGTCGCAACTACATGCGGGTGCGCAAGCACAAGAAACAGAGCAAACCCGCCGCTCCGCAATAAGCGGGAGTGGATCACATCCTCCGGCTTGTATATAACACTGGCAAGATCACTGGCAGGAGAGCCACATGATTGCCCCCCCCTTGCCGCGGGATGAACACAGTCGACTGGAACGACTGCGCATCCTCGGCCTGCTCGACCACGAGCCCATCGATCAGCTTGATCGCCTCACCCGGCTCATCACCCGGCATTTCGCACTCCCCATCGCCATGGTCTCCCTGACCGACGTGAACAGGCAGTGGTTTCTCGCCCGCACCGGGGTCGATATGTGCGAGATCAACCGGGAACACTCCTTCTGCGGTCATGCCATTTTGCGCCCCGACATCATGCAGGTGCCGGATGCCAGACGGGATCTCCGCTTTGCCGACAATCCGCTGGTGACCGATGATCCCGGTGTGGTCTTCTACGCCGGCCGACCCCTGCGCGCCCTCGATGGCGTGGTGCTCGGCACCCTCTGCCTGGTGGACCATGTGCCGCGCCATCTCGACGAAGATGCCTGCCGGGATCTCGACGACTTCGGCCGCCTGGTGGAGAACACCCTGCACGATTTGGAGCGGCGCCACCAGGTGCGCACCCTCAACCAGGTGCTGGAAGACAAGGAGCATCTCTTCACCCTCACCTTCAACCAGTCGTCGGTGGGCATGGCCCTCTCCTCCCTCGAGGGGAAATGGCTGAGAGCCAACCCGGGGCTGGAGCGGCTACTCGGTTACAGCGAGCACGAGATGCTGAGCCGGACCTGGCTCGCCATGACCCATCCCGAAGATCTGCAACGGGAGCAGCCCCTGTTCGATGCCCTGATCGCGGGGCAACGGCAGGATTACCGGCTGGAGAAGCGGATGATCCGGGCCGATGGCACCCAGTGCTGGGTCCAGCTCAGCGTGACCCTCTGCCAGAGCCGCACCATGGCCCCCCACATGATCGCCGTGTTTGCCGACCTCACCGAGCGCAAACAGGCCGAGGCCGAACTCGTGCGGCTGCAGCAAGGGCTCGAGCAGCAGGTGCAGTCACGGACCCGGGAGCTCTCCCGCACGGTGGAACAGCTGCATCAGGAGATGCGCGAGCGCGGCGCCATGCAGCAGCAGCTGTGGCAGGAGCAGCGCCGCCTGCAGCACATGCTGGAGCACACCAGCAACGCCTTCCTCGAGCTCGATGCCGATTTCATCATCACAGGCTGGAACCCGGCCTCCACCACCCTGCTCGGCTGGCACGCCGACGAGATGCTGGGCCGTCCCCTCTTCGGGCTGCTCGGCGCCGAGCATCCCCTGCTGAGCCTGTCAGGCAACCCGCAGAGTCCGCCACGGCGGCTGGAGTGCGACATCATCACCCGCGCAGGCCGGCACATCCCGGTCGAGGTGATTGCCGAGCGTTACCAGTTCGACGGCAAGGTGCGCATCGCCCTGTTTTTGCACGACATCACGGCCCGCCGCCAGGTGCTCGCGGAGATCGAGCGTGGCCGTGCCCGACTGCGGGCCATCACCGATGGCCTGCCGGTCACCATCAGCATGGTGTCGCCCGAGGGGCGTTACCTCTTCGCCAACCAGGCCTATTGCCGCTACTTCGGGCTCGATACCGAACAGATGCGGGAAATGAGCGTGCGGGACGTCATCGGCGAGGAGGCCCACGGCAGGGCCATGGCCTATGTGGCAAAAGCCCTCGCCGGTGAGCAGGTGAGTTTCGAGCACCGTTTCGATCTCCCCATAGGCCGACGCGACCTCAGGATCACCATGATCCCGAGCCGGGGCGACGAGCCCGGGGTCTACATCCTCGGCAGCGACATCACCGAGTTCAAGGCGCTGCAAAGCCAGCTGGAACACGAGGCGGCTCACGACCCCCTCACCGGCCTGCCCAACCGGCGCGCCTTCACCCTGCGCCTCTCCCGGGAGCTGGAGCGGGTGCGTCAGAATGCCGAACCCCTGGGCCTGCTGTTCCTCGATCTCGACGGCTTCAAGGGGATCAACGACAGGCTGGGACACCACGTCGGCGATGCCCTGTTGCAACGCTTCGCCCAGGTGCTGAGTGCCGAGGTGCGCCCGGGGGACATGGTGGCGCGCCTGGCCGGCGACGAGTTCACCATCATACTGCCCGCCTTGCGCCAACCGGCGCAGGAGCTGCCCGCCCTGTGCGAGCGGCTGCTGGCGGCCATGGCGGTTCCTGGAGACGTGGCCGGTCATCGGCTGCCCCTTGCCGGCAGCATAGGGGGCGCCCTCTGCCACTCGGGCCAGTATTGTCACATCGATGATCTGCTGCACCGGGCCGATGCCGCCATGTACCAGGCCAAGCAGTCGGGCAAGGGGCGCTTCGCCCTCGATCTCTGACCGTGCTTCGCAAAAATGCAAAACGGCGGCCCGAGGGCCGCCGTTTTTTTATGCGCGAGGGGGATCAGTTGTCACCCAGCAGGACGGAGTCCAGCGCGATTTCGATCATGTCGTTGAAGGTCAGCTGACGCTCTTCGGAGGTGGTCTGCTCACCAGTACGGATATGGTCGGAGACGGTGCAGATGGTCAGCGCCTTGGCACCGTACTCGGCGGCCACGCCATAGATACCGGCGGCTTCCATCTCGACACCCAGGATGCCGTATTTTTCCATGACGTCGAACATGGAGGGGTCCGGGGTGTAGAACAGGTCGGCGGAGAAGATGTTGCCCACGCGCACGGCCACACCCTTGTTCTTGGCGGCCTGAACGGCATTGGCCACCAGGTCGAAGTCGGCGATGGCGGCGAAGTCGTGATCCTTGAAGCGCAGACGGTTCACTTTGGAGTCGGTGCAGGCTCCCATGCCGATCACCACGTCACGCAGTTTCACGTCTTCACGCACGGCACCGCAGGAGCCCACGCGGATCAGGGTCTTCACGCCGTAGTCGGTGATCAGCTCTTTTGCGTAGATGGAGCAGGACGGGATGCCCATGCCGTGACCCATGACGGAGATGCGACGACCCTTGTAGGTGCCGGTGAAACCGAACATGTTGCGCACGTCGCACACCTGCTCGACGTTCTCCAGGAAGGTTTCGGCGATGTACTTGGCACGCAGGGGGTCGCCCGGCATCAGCACGGTATCAGCAAAGGCGCCATCTTTCGCATTGATATGAGGAGTTGCCATTCTCTTTATTCCTTCACACTAGGTTGAGTTTTATTGTCTTTATGGATTGTCCGCTGCCTGCGCGGCGGCGGTACATTACAGGAAACCGGGGCCCTGTGGCACCCCGGGCAGGCGAACCGGCCCGGGGTCACCATCACAGGAAGCTGGTACCGTATTGCAGCTTGGGCAGGCCGTGGTAGGCCGCGATGCTCTGGCCGATGTCGGCGAAGGTCTCGCGACGACCGACGGAGCCCGCCTTGACCGGCTTGCCGTAGAACAGTACCGGAATGTATTCGCGGGTGTGGTCGGTACCGCTCCAGGTCGGGTCACAGCCGTGGTCGGCGGTCAGCACCACCACGTCGCCATCCTGCAGCAGGTCGAACAGCTCCGGCAGGCGGGAGTCGAAGTACTCCAGCGCATCGGCGTAGCCCTTGACGTCACGGCGGTGACCGTAGGAGGAGTCAAAGTCCACGAAGTTGGTGAAGACGATTGTCTGGTCACCGGCCGCTTTCACCTCTTCCAGAGTCCTGTCCCACAGCTCGGTCAGACCGGTCCCCTTCACCTGCTTGGTGATGCCCTGCTGGGCATAGATGTCGGCGATCTTTCCGATGGAGACCACCTGGCCACCCGCTTCCTTCATGTAGTCCAGCACGGTCGGCGCCGGCGGCAGCACGGAGTAGTCGTGGCGGTTGCCGGTGCGCTTGAAGTTGCCCTTGCCGCTGCCCACGAACGGACGCGCGATGACGCGGCCGATGTTGTAGGGCTCCAGCAGCTCGCGCACGATGTGGCACAGCTCATAGAGCTTCTCGAGGCCATAGGTCTCTTCGTGGCAGGCGATCTGGAACACGGAGTCGGCAGAGGTGTAGAGGATCGGCTTGCCGGTGCGCATGTGCTCTTCGCCCAGATCGTCCAGCACCTGGGTGCCGGAGGCGTGGCAGTTGCCCAGATACCCGGGCAGACCGGCCTTCTCGACGATGGCATCCAGCAGCTCCTGCGGGAAGCTGTTGTGATGGTCGTGGAAATAACCCCACTCGAACAAGACGGGCACGCCGGCAATCTCCCAGTGACCGGACGGGGTGTCCTTGCCGGAGGAGAGCTCCTGGGCAAAGCCGTAGGCACCGATCACCTCGACATCCTTGTTCAGTCCGGCCGGGAAGGTGCCGCTGGCGAGTTCGCCCGCGTGGCCCAGACCCAGCTTGCTGAGGTTTGGCAGGTTGAGAGCGCCACGGCCCTCGATCTCACCGGCGGCGCACGCCTTGGCGATATGGCCAAGGGTATTGGCACCCACGTCGCCGAACTTGTCGGCATCGGCGGCAGCACCAATACCGAAAGAGTCCATCATCAGAATAAAGGTACGTTTCATGGGACTTCCCCTTGTTACAAATCAGCCAGACCGATGCGACGGTAAACCTCGGGCAGCGCCTCTGGTCGGGTGTCGCCGATCTTCACGGCAGCCTGCACCATGCGGGCAGCCTCGGCAAATTGAGCTTCTGTCTGAGCGTGGATCAGGGCGAGCGGCTTGTCAGCATCGACGCTCTGACCCAGGCGGATAAAGTCGGTCAGACCGACCGCATAATCGAGTTTGTCGGCGGCGGCGCGGCGACCACCGCCCATGGCGACCACCGCCAGGCCCAGTTCACGGGTGTCCATGGCGGTGACGAATCCGCTGTGGGCCGCGTAGACGGGGCGCACGATGGCGGCTTTGGGCAGGTAGGCGTCGTAGCGCTCCATGAAGTCGGCGGGACCACCGAGGCCGGTCACCATGCGCCCGAAGATCTCGGCTGCCTTGCCATTGTCCAGCACCGCCTGCAGCTTGGTGCGGGCATCGCCGTCATCGCTGGCAAGACCGGCGGAGATCAGCATCTCGGCGCACAGGGCCATGGTCACTTCGTGGATGCGCGGGTTGCGATACTCACCGGTCAGGTAGCGCACCGCTTCGCGCACTTCCACGGCGTTGCCGGCGCTGGAGGCCAGCACCTGGTTCATGTCGGTCAGGAGTGCAGAGGTGCGGCAGCCGGCCCCGTTGGCCACGGCGACGATGCTCTTGGCCAGTTCCTCGGAGGCTTCAAAGGTCGGCATGAAGGCGCCGGAGCCCACCTTCACGTCCATCACCAGCGCTTCGAGCCCGGAGGCAAGCTTCTTGGAGAGGATGGAGCCGGTGATCATGGCAATGGACTCGACGGTGGCGGTGATATCCCGTACCGCATAGATACGCTTGTCCGCCGGGGCGAGATCGCCGGTCTGGCCGATGATGGCGACACCCGCCTCTTTCACCACTTTCAGGAAGCGGTCGTTGTCGACCGAGGTCTGGTAGCCGGGGATGGCATCCAGCTTGTCCAGGGTACCGCCGGTATGGCCGAGACCACGGCCGGAGATCATGGGCACGAAACCGCCACAGGCGGCGACCATGGGGCCAAGCATCAGGGAGACGACGTCACCCACGCCGCCGGTGGAGTGCTTGTCGACGATGGGGCCGCCCAGATTGAGGTGGTCCCAGGTCAGCACCATGCCGGAGTCGCGCATGGCGCAGGTCAGGGCGACCCGCTCATCCATGGTCATGTCCTTGAAGTAGACCGCCATCGCCAGGGCCGCGATCTGCCCCTCACCGATGGTGTTGTTGGTTATGCCCTGGACGAAGAATTGAATCTCTTGGGTACTGAGCGCTTCACCGTTGCGCTTCTTGCGAATAATTTCTTGAGGCAAAAACATCTTTCATTCCCTCCGTGCATCACGCACGAACACAGACCGAACCAGATCCGGAAGGGGGCGGCGCACCGCCCCCTGCCACCGCTTAGTAACCGCTGGTATTGGCAGGCTTGTCGCCATGCCCCAGGGTCGCCAGCAGGCTGGCCAGCAGGCTGGAGGCGCCGAAGCGGAAGGTGCGGGCGGATACCCAGTCCTTGCCCAGGATCTCTTCGGCCATGGCCAGGTACTGACCCGCCACGGCGGCGTCTTTCACGCCACCGGCCGGCTTGAAGCCCACTTTCGGGTTCTTGGCCTTGATCACTTCCATCATGATGCGGGCAGCTTCCGGGGTCGCATTGACCGGCACCTTGCCGGTGGAGGTCTTGATGAAATCGGCACCGGCGTCGATGGAGATCTCGGAGGCGCGACGGATCAGCGCCTCTTCCTTCAACTCGCCGGTCTCGATGATCACTTTCAGCAGTACCTTGGCGCCGCAGGCTTCCTTACATGCTTTGACCAGATCGAAGCCGACCTGTTCATTGCCGGCCATGAAGGCGCGGTACGGGAAGACCACGTCCACCTCGTCGGCGCCGTAGGCCACGGCGGCGCGGGTCTCGGCCACGGCGATCTCGATGTCGTCGTTGCCGTGGGGGAAGTTGGTCACGGTCGCGATGCGCACGTCGGCGGCGCCGATGTCACGCAGGGTCTTGCGTGCGATGGGGATGAAACGGGGGTAGATGCAGACGGCGGCGGTCAGGCCGGCCGGAGACTTGGCCTTGTGGCACAGGTCGATCACCTTCTGATCGGTGTCGTCATCGTTCAGGGTGGTCAGGTCCATCAGGTTCAGGGCGCGTTGGGCGGCCACTTTCAGATCAGTCATGCTATGTCTCCAAAGTCTTGTTAAGCCCCATCACCCGCGATCGGCTTCACCGAACACCAAGGGTCGGCAGAGACGTTCCCGGAGCAACGGGATATGGAATTGCAGCGCAAATGCACAGGCAATACGGCTGCAAATAAGGCAAGAGCCCTGTCACTTTCTTACAAAAGTGCGGACTTGGTTCCATGAAGACTTGAGAAAGGCCGACTACGCAGACCCGACTTCCCAATCAATTCCATTTGACCGCCAACACCCGGATTCACCGGGCATTAGTCAATGCCAGCACCCTGCTGGCATCGCCTATTTCAGCCGAGATACCCTGTGTTTGCAAGCCGGATTTGCCAATTTCAGAGGTACCTCACACCCGGCAAATCCAGCACTGTAAGGTGCTTTAGGAGAAGAAGCGGGTCAGGATCCAGGAGTAGGCAATGCCCCCCAGATAGACCCCCACGATCCCCATGACGCCGGAGAGGACGGGCGGCGCCGGTATCGGCAACTTGAGGAAAGAAAACAACACCCCAACGATAAAGCCGGCCGCCATAGCCAGTAGCACTTCATTCATAGAACCTCCGATTTGACTCACTTTATTATTAGTCTTGACAGGAAAACGGTTGTCACCACCCCAAACGAGAACGCCACAGCAAATCGCTGTGGCGTTCGTCTTTATCCTGTCAGTCAGGCGATGTTACATGCCGGACAGCGCCAGGAAGAAGCCTGCGATGGTCGCAGACATCAGGTTGGACAGGGAACCTGCCAGCACGGCCTTCAGACCGAACTTGGCGATGGTGCCGCGACGGTTCGGTGCCATGGAGCCCAGACCACCCAGCAGGATGGCGACGGAGGACAGGTTGGCGAAGCCGCACAGGGCGAAGGAGATGATCGCCTTGGTGTGCTCGGACATGGCCACACCGTTGATCAGCACTTCATCCTTCAGGTAGGGGGCAAAGTTCAGGTAAGCCACGAACTCGTTGACCACCAGCTTCTGACCGATGAAGGAACCGGCCACGACCGCTTCGCTCCAGGGCACGCCGATCAGGAAGGCCAGCGGGGAGAACAGCCAGCCCAGCAGCAGCTCCAGGGAGAGTTGCGGGTAACCGAACCAGCCGCCCACACCGGAGAAGATGCCGTTGATCATGGCGATGAGGCCGATGAAGGCCAGCAGCATGGCACCCACGTTCAGGGCCAGTTGCAGACCGGCGGAGGCACCGGCGGCAGCAGCGTCGATCACGTTGGCCGGCTTGTCGTCCAGCTCACCTTCTGCGGTGTTCTCGTCGTAGCTCGGGGTCTCGGTTTCCGGTACCAGCAACTTGGCGAACAGCAGACCACCCGGGGCAGCCATGAAGGAGGCGGCGATCAGGTATTCCATCTTGACGCCCATGGAGGCGTAACCGGCCAGCACGGAGCCGGCAACGGAAGCCAGACCACCACACATGACGGCGAACAGCTCGGAGTCAGTCATCTTGGAGATGAAGGGACGTACCACCAGCGGGGCTTCGGTCTGACCGACGAAGATGTTGGCAGTGGCGGAGAGGGATTCGGTACGGGAGGTGCCCAGCACCTTCTGCAGACCGCCGCCCAGCAGCTTGATCACCCACTGCATGATGCCGAGGTAGTAGAGTACCGCGATCAGGGAAGAGAAGAAGATGATGACGGGCAGGACGCGGAAGGCGAAGACGAAGCCACCGCCACCGAACACTTCGAACATCTTGTTGCCAACCAGACCACCGAACAGGAATTCGATGCCGTTCTGGCCATAACCGATGACGCTGGAGACGGCGTCGGACACGCCCACCAGGATGTCACGACCGACCGGCACGTAGAGCACGAAGGCCCCCAGACCGGCCTGGATGGCAAAGGCGCCACCTACGGTACGAATTTTGATTGCCTTGCGGTTGCTGGAGAACAGCACCGCAATAAGGATGAGCGTCGCCATCCCTACCAGACCCATTATCAGATTCATTATTAACACTTCCTCTTTAGTAGCACCTGCCAGCTTGTTAACGATTTGTGTATTGAAGCCGCTAATCAAGGGTGCGCATTATACTAATTACGGTGCGACAAAATAGAATACTGGTCACATTTTATAAGCCACAAACGGCCTGAACATCGTTTAATTAGACCGCAAACGATTTTTATGGGCCCTGTTTTTTATCACTCGGTCATCATTTGATAATCAAATGTTAATTTCATGATTTCCTGGGGGGAACAGCCGCCGGGTGGAGTCATGTAACACCGAAATAACATCCTCCAGCGGTTGCTGCCGCAATTGTGCCAACAAGCGGGCTATGGTCGGCAGGCTGGCCGGCGTGTTCACCTCCCCCTGCTGGCCTTGCAGCGGCATGTCGGGAGCGTCGGTTTCCAGCAGCAAGGCCTCCAGCGGCATCTGGCGTATCGCCTCCCGGGTCTTGTTGGCCCGCTCATAGCTGATGACCCCCCCGATCCCCAGCCTGAAACCCAGTTGCCAGAACACCTCCGCCTGATGCAGGGAGCCGCTGAAGGCGTGAATGACCCCCCCTTGTGGCGGAGTGAAGCGCCGCAGGATCTTGGCGACCGTGTCGTTGGCCCGCACCGAGTGGACGATGAGGGGCAGCTCATGCGCCATGGCCAGCCGCACCTGCGCCTCGAACATCTCGACCTGCCCCTCCTGCGGCACATGGGAGCGCAGATCCAACCCGCACTCCCCCACGGCCACCAGCCCACGGGGCCGACTCGCCAGCAGGGTCTCCAACCGGGTCAGTGCATCCCGAGGCTGCTTGCCCACATACCAGGGATGGATCCCCAGGCCATAGCGGATGTCGTCGTGGCGCTCGGCCAGCGCCATCACCCGCCCCCAGTTTTCCTCTCCCACGGCGGGGATGATATACTCGCCCACCCCCAGCTGGCGCCACCGGGTCAGCAGCGCCTCCCTATCGGCGTCAAAGACCGGAAAATCGAGGTGGCAGTGGGTGTCTATCAATTCCATGTCGCGCTTACCTGTCTGTCGTACTCAATGGGTTCATTCCATGCCAACACACGTTTCCCGAGGCTTTACCCTGATAGAACTGGTGCTGGTCATCATCGTGCTGGGGATCCTGGCCGTGACCGCCCTGCCCCGCTTCATCAACATCCAGGACGGCGGGCTCAAGAGCAGCGTCTCGGCCACGGCGGGCAGCTTTGCCAGTGCCGCCCGGCTCGCCCACGCCGGCTGGGCGGTCAAGGTAAAGGGGGAGCCCCTGGCACTCTACAACTTTAGCGGCATGGGCAGGCAGGATCTCGACATCAACAGCCATGGCTGGCCGGTGGGCACCAAGGAGGACCAGGGAGGTCAGGGGCCCGATACCGTCTTCCCCGGTGGCGACAGCGATCAGATCTCCGTCAGCAGCCGGGACGACTGCGAGAGCCTGTTTGGCGCCCTGCTCGATACCGATCTGACGGTGGCCGATGAGTTGCACCAGGATTCAGACAGTGACTACATCTCCCGGCTCATCCCGGCAGACGCTCAGGCTGACGGCGCCCTTCGTCACGACAACTGCCGCTATACCCTGCGCAGCTCCGTTGGCCGCTTCCCGGCATACCCCGACGGGCTCTCGTTCGACTACAACAGCGTCACTGGCGCCGTGACCCGCCAGTTCCAGTGAGGTCGTCGCCCTTCTCCGGGCGCTTCTCGTCTTCATCATGGAGAACCGGCGCGCAGCAGCGCCGGTTCTCCGGTGTGAGTCCCCACTCCTGGCACCAGGCATCGTAGCGAGCCAGCCAACGCAGCAATATCCCCTTCATGGGCGCCTCCTTGTCTTGATGGTTTCCCCACAAGCCTGCCCCAATCCAGCGCCCCAGACCAGCATCTCGGGGCCAGCGGCGTCATGGCCTGTCCAGCGGCAGCAGCAGCCCCATGGCAATCTCGTCCACATAGCCCTCGTCCAGCCGATAGGCCTGCCGTCTCACCCCCTCCTCCACGAACCCGCACTTGCGATACAAGGCGTGGGCCACCTCGTTGTGGGCCATCACTCCCAGCTCCAGCCGGTGGATACCGAGATCCCTCGCGGTCGCGATCAGGGTACGCAGCAACCGTTCCCCCCATCCCTGCCCGCGCGCCCCCGAACGCAGCCCCATCACCACCAGGGCGCAGTGGCGGTTGCGTGCCAGGCCGCCACCAAGGAGCGCGGCAAACCCTTGCACCTCCCCCGCCAGCTCCAGCAGCCACATGGCCTGATTGGGGGCCGCGGCCATGGCCTCGAGCCGCCTGCGCTGCCCCTCGATGTCCGAGGGGCGCTCTCCCGCTTCATACAGCATGAAGCGGGTCTCCCTGTCCAGTTGCCCGAAGAAGCGATCCAGCGCCGCCGCATCCTCCACCCCTGCCATACGAATCATCACGCCGACCTCCCTGCCTGGTGGTTCTGCCGACCACGACCATAAAAAAAACGACTCCCTCAGGAGTCGTTTTTATCAGGGCCATCTGGCTAACGCCACGCCCTCGGCCCGATCAGGCTTTCGCTGGCAGGCTCAGGCTGGCGACCGCTTCCACCTGCATCGCGCGAGGGGAAGATCCCGAGCGACGATCAGGCCTTCGCTGGCAGGCTCAGGCGAGCAACCGCTTCCACGTGCATGGAGTGCGGGAACATGTCCACCGGCTGCACCTCGTCCAGCACGAAGCCCTGCTTGACCAGCCAGGCGAGATCCCGGGCCAGGGTCTGGGGGTTGCAGGAGACATAGACCAGACGGCGCGGCGCCATGGCCACCAGGGTCTGCAATACCGCCTTGTCACAGCCCTTGCGGGGCGGATCCATCACCACCACGTCGGCACTCACCCCGTCGGCATGCAGGGCAGGCATCAGCTGCTCCGCCTTGCCCACGTGGAACTCGGTCTGCTCGATGCCGTTGAGGGCCGCATTGCGACGGGCGTCGCTGATGGCGCTCTCCACCGACTCGATCCCCACCACCTTGGCGGCCTTGCCTGCCAGGAACAGGGAGATGGTGCCGATGCCGCAATAGATGTCGAACACCGTCTCGCTGCCGGTCAGCTCGCAATACTCCAGCGCCTTGGAGTAGAGCACGTCGGTCTGGCTCGGGTTGTTCTGGAAGAAGGAGAGGGGCGAGATCTCGAATTCGAGCTCGTGGATCTTGTCGCGGATCACCCCGCTGCCCAGCAGCACCCGGTTCTTGTCACCCAGGATGCGGTTGGTGCGCACCTCGTTGATGTTCTGCACCAGAGTAGTGACCGGCAGATCCGCCAGGGCCGCCAGCAGCTCGACTTCGAACGGCAGCGCTTCGCCCAGGGTCACCAGCACCACCATCAGCTCGCCGCTCTTGAAGCCCTTTCGGGTCATCAGGTTGCGCACGCAGCCGGTGTGGGCCACCTCGTCATAGGCCGCGATGTCGTGCTCGCGCATCCAGTTGCGTACCCGGGCGTTGAGCTCCACGTGCAGCGAATCCTGCACCGCGCAATCATCGGCGGTGATGAGGTCATGGGAGTGCTTGCGGTAGAAGCCGATCTCGGCGCCCGCCTCGCTGCCACGCACCGCGTACTGGGCCTTGTTGCGATAGGCAAACGGCGTCTCCATGCCGAGGATGGGGTTGACCACGGCCTCACCCAGACCGACCTGCTCCAGTGCTCTCTGCACCAGGCTCTGCTTGAGGGCAAGCTGGGCCGGATAGGCCAGCGGGCGCACCTGGCAGCCACCGCATTCGGTGTTGGGGCAAAAATCGGCCACCCGATCGGCAGAGGGCTGGGTCAACTCGACCAGCTTGCCGTGCAGGTAGTTCGGTTTGACCTCGGTCAACTCGACCAGCGCCTGCTCACCGGGCAGCAGACCCTCGACAAACAGGGGGCGCTCGAACAGGCGACCCTTGCCATCCCCCTTGTCGGTCAGTTCCAGAATATCGATCTGATGTTGGTGTCCCACTAACGGCATGAGCGGCTCCGAAGGCATGAATAGAGAGGGTGACGACGGGGCAGACCCGGCGACCCCGAATAAAGGGTGGCAGAGTTTAGCGGAGATCCGCCCAAAATGCAGGCATAAAAGACCCTGCAAACACAAATAGCGACCCCGGCCACCAGCGGCCCGGTCCGGGCAGCCTGGCCAGCCCGCCCCAATAAAAAAACCGCCGGACGGGGCCGGCGGTATGACATTCATGGCAGCAGGATCAATGGCTGTAGGCTTTCTCGCCGTGGCTGGTCACGTCCAGCCCTTCGCGCTCGGCATCTTCCTTCACCCGCAGACCGATCAGCAGGTCCACCAGCTTGTAGGCCACGGCCGAGACCAGGGCGGTCCAGACCACGGTCACCCCCACGCCGATGACCTGTACCTTGACCTGGGCCAGGATGGAGTACCCCTCGGCCACCTGGTTGGTCACATAGTCCCACACCCCGGTGCCGCCCAGATCCGGGCTGGCGAACACCCCGGTCAGCACGGCACCCAGGATCCCGCACACCCCGTGCAGGCCGAACACGTCCAGGCTGTCATCGGCCCCCAGCAGACGCTTGAGACCGTGCACGCCCCACAGACCAGCCACACCGCTGAGCAGGCCGATGATGAGGGCGCCCCCCACACCGACGAAACCGGCGGCAGGGGTGATGGCGACCAGACCCGCCACCGCACCGGAGACAGCGCCAAGCAGGGAGGGACGGCCCTTCATCGCCCACTCGGCGAAGGTCCAGGAGAGGGCGGCAGCGGCCGGCGCGATCCAGGTGTTGGCGAAGGCCAGGGCCGCCGTGCCGTTGGCTTCGAGGGAGGAGCCGGCGTTGAAGCCGAACCAGCCGAACCACAGCAGGGCGGCACCGATCATGGTCATGGTCAGGCTGTGGGGGGTCATGGGGTCACGGCCATAGCCAACCCGTTTGCCCACCATGAAGGCCCCAACCAGACCGGCCACCGCGGCGTTGATGTGCACCACGGTGCCGCCGGCGAAGTCCAGAGCGCCGTGCTGGAACAGATAGCCTGCGGTGGCACCGGCCGCTTCGGCGGCGGCCGCATCCGTGTAGGCATCCGGACCCGCCCAGTACCACACCATGTGCGCCATCGGGATATAGGCGAAGGTGAACCAGATCACCGCGAACAGCAGCACCGCCGAGAACTTCATCCGCTCGGCAAAGCCGCCGACGATGAGCCCGCAGGTGATGGCGGCAAAGGCGCCCTGGAACACCACGTAGATGAACTCGCTGATCCCGACCCCCTTGCTGAAGGTGGCGGCGATGGAATCCGGCGTCACCCCCATCAACAGCACCTTGTCGAAGGAGCCGTAGAAGGCGCCGCCCTCGGTGAAGGCCAGGGAGTAGCCGTAGACCACCCAAAGGACGGTGATGAGGCAGAACAGGGTGAACACCTGCATCAGCACACTCAGCATGTTCTTGGCGCGCACCAGGCCGCCGTAGAAGAGGGCGAGGCCCGGCACGGACATCAGGATCACCAGGGCCGCCGCCACCATCAGCCAGGTATTGTCCCCCTTGTTGATGGTCACGGTCGCGGCCGCCTGTACCACATCGGCCTGCGCGGCCACCTCTTCGGCCCAGCCCGGGGCGGCCATGGTGGCGGCCAGCGCCAGCAGGCCAGTCATTACGAGTCTCTTGAACATACAGCCCTCTCCTTGTCGTCCCGGCATCCGGGTCCATTTCCTGATATGCATTTCCAACCTGGCCACCTGCCCACCGCACCTGTGTGGCTCACGGAGACATCATGGCGACATGACATGGGGAAAGCATAAAGCAGGCCAAGAAAAATAATCCTTTTATTTCATGGCGTTATGTTTTTATCATATTCAACACGCACCATCTTGGCGCACTATGCCCGGTTACAGGGGGAAAATCGCACTTTGGCTGTGCATTGCCGGGAGAATGCACCAGGATGACCCAATCGCCTCACAATGACGGGGCGAACCCGTGGTGATGTCACCCTGGCAGGCTTATCTATCCCGCTAAGGTATTTATGAAATAAATGAAATGGGCCATACCATGGTGAAATCAAATGAGGCTGACGGCCAATATCCCCCCACCCGAGGGGCACAAGCACTTTAAGAGTGCAAACGCGCGCCATTCGTCTGGCCAGCCCCGAAATGCCCGGTCATACTGGCAAGCCATCTTCCCCTGTTCCCAGCGCCGCGAGGAGCCCATGCCCAATCTCAACGTGACCGAAATCAAGGCCTTCGTGCCTGCCCGGGATTTCACGCTGTCAAAGCAGTTCTATCAGGATCTCGGCTTTACCCTGGCCTCCGATGGCGACGGCGTGGCCTATTTTCATCTCGGCAACGCAAGCTTCCTGCTGCAGGATGGCAACCCCCCGGGGCTGGCCGAGCAGCTCATGATGCACCTCCTGGTGGAGGACGTGGCCGCCTGGCAGACCCAAGTGGAGGCGAGCCAGATCGCCGCCCGCTACGGCGTCCGGGTCACGGAGCTCGTCACCCAGCCGTGGCGCATGAAGGAGTTCTGTCTGTACGATCCCGCCGGCGTGCTGTGGCGCATCGCACAGAATATCGACTGAGGGGATGGCAGTCCGAGAGGCTGATGGCCCGAGAGCCTGTGGGTCTGAATGTCTGAGGGTCTGAGGGTCTGAGGGTCTGAGGGTCTGAGGGTCTGAGGGTCTGAGGGTCTGAGGGTCTGAGGGTCTGAGGGTCTGAGGGTCTGAGGGTCTGAGGGTCTGAGGGTACACCTCTTCGCACCGCCCGGAAAAACAAAAGGCCATCCGCGAGGATGGCCTTTTGTCATGGAATCTGATGGTGCCCGGGGTCGGACTCGAACCGACACGTATTGCTACGGCGGATTTTGAATCCGCTGCGTCTACCGATTTCGCCACCCGGGCAGCTGCGAGGGATTATACGAATGGCGCTTTGCCATGCAAGGTGTTTTTCTTGCCCCCACCGTTGTTTGCTCATTTATTCAACGCCTTGCCGATGCCAGGCCAGTTACATAGAATGCCCGCATCATATTAATGGAATAATCATCATGGCCAAGCGCAAGACCCCCTCCCCTCTCCAGCCTGCTCCCCGGCATCCGTCCGCCGGTCTGCTGCGCCGTCTCGGCGCCCTGCTCTATGACTATCTGGTGGTGATTGCCCTGCTGATCATCGCCGGCTTCATCGGCATGGGGGTGGCCCACCTGCTGCTGGCCACCGGCATGGCGCACGTTCCCGAGGGCAAGGATGCCGCCTGGCTGCTCACCAGCCCCCTCTACAGCGCCTGGCTGGCCTTCGTCATCTGCGGTTTCTACACCTGGTTCTGGGTCCGCGCCGGCCAGACCATCGGCATGCGGGCCTGGCGCCTGCGCATCCAGAACCTGGACGGCAGCAACATTCGCGTCACCCAGGCCCTGATCCGGCTCGCCACCTCGGCCTTTGGCCTGGGCAACCTGCTGTGTGTGTTCAATCGCGCCCGCCCCCGCGCCTTCCAGGACATCTGGGCCGAATGCGAGGTGGTGGTACTCGGCAAGGCAGAAAACCTGGAGCAGCTCAATCGCTGATCCCAAGGCGGCAACGCAAAAGGGCACCCCGAGGTGCCCTTTTTGTTGACCAGAACTGACGGCTTGCAGCCCAGAACCTTGACGGAAACGGTGCATCGAGAGCAATGGCCGCCTTTTGTCAGCAACCCGCCGTCCTTCAGGCCGCTACTGCTTGCGGCTCAGGATATAGAAGGAGATGCCGCCAAACAGCAGGCTGGGAGCGATGGCCGCGAGGATGGGCGGGACCGCATAGACCAGGCTGACCGGGCCGAACACCCTGTCGCTCACATAGACCGCGAAGCCGGTCATGATCCCCATCAGCATCCGCGCCCCCATGCTCACCGAACGCAGCGGGCCGAAGATGAAGGAGGAGGCGAGCAGTATCATGGCCACCACGGAGAGCGGTGAGAGCAGCTTGCGCCACATCTCCAGCTTGTAGCGTCCGGCATCCTGCTTGTTGGCATCCAGATAACCGATGTAGTCCCGCAGCCCCGAGATGGGCAGGTTCTCGGGATCGATGCTGACCACCCCGAGCTGCTTGGGGGTCAGCTCGGATTGCCAGGCCATCTGGGCATGCTCTTCGTCTTGGATCCGGGTGGGATCGTCAAACCGGGTGATGTGCACCTGTTTCAGCAGCCAGTGGTGATCCTCGAACACCCCCTCCTTCGCCTGCACCACGTCGATCAGGTTGCGGGACGGAGTAAAGCGGTAGAGGGTGATGCCGGTCAGGGCGCCATCGTTGCGCACTCCGTTGATGTTGACGAAGTTGTTGCCATCCCGTGCCCAGACCCCGTAGGCCGAGACCGTAAGCCGCCCTTCCGACATGGCACCCGCCTTGATGTCATCCGCCATCCGCTTGGCGGCCGGTGCGACGTACTCTCCCATCAGCCCCACCAGCAGCATCAGGGGAATGGCGGTCTTGAGCGCCGCCATGACGATGCTGATCTTTGAGCGTCCCGCCGCCTGCATCACCACCAGCTCGGAGCTGGTCGCGAGCTGGCCCAGGCCGATGAGGCCACCGAGCAGGGCCGCCAGGGGGAAGAAGAGCACCGCCTCCTTGGGCATGGAGAGCAGCACGTAGTAGAGGGCGTTGAGCATGTCGTAGTTGCCTTCCCCGACCGCCTTCAACTGCTCCACGTACTTGATGAGCGCGGCGAGCCCGACCAGAGTCAGCTCGCACAGCAGGATCGACATGAAGATGACCCTGCCTATGTATCTATCGAGAATGCCGAACATCAGCAGAGACTCCCAGGTTGCAGCATCACGCTGACTTTCTTTTGAACAATTGCCCTTTGACCCCGTTCCACCAGCTGGTGCCCTGCAGGTTGAGAGGCAACCCTATCAGCAGCAGATAGACCAGGGGCACCAGGAACATCCCGGGCCAGTGGGGCAGACGCCCGCTGTCGATGGCCGACCGGGCGGCACTGAGCAGCAGGAAATAGGAGAGATAGAGCAGGATGGCCGGCAGCAGCTTGGCGTAACGCCCCTGACGGGGATTGACCCGCGCCATCGGCACCACCAGGAAGGTGAGCACCAGGATGGAGAGGGGCAGCGACAAGCGCCACTGCAATTCGGCCATCAGCTGGTTGTCCTGGGTGCCGAGCAATGCCAGGGTCGGCTTGGCCGCCGCCTTGCGGTTGGATCGCTCCATCTCCTGCTGGCGGATCACCAGGCTGTATTCACGAAACTCCGAGACCTGGAACTGCTTGCCGGTGAAATGCCCCTCGTAGCGCGAGCCATCCTTCAGGGTCAGCCACTGCAAGCCGTTGCTGTCGGCGGTCACCTGCCCCTCGTTGGCCACCACCACTGACGGGGGTGAGCCCCCCTCGGCCCGTTGCAGCACGAAGATTTTCTGCAACTCCGACCCCTTGTCGTTCAGATCCTGGATGTAGGCCACCAGGCGCCCCTTGTCGAGCTCCATGAAGCGGCCGGCCTGCAGGAAAGAGATACCGGGATCGGCCTTGAACTCGTCGATCACCTGGTACTCCCGCTCCTTGGCCTGGGGGGCGACCCAGCCGGTGTTGAACGCCGCGACGGCGGCGGTCAGCAAGGCCAGCACCAGAGCGCTGCCCATGATGAAACGGTGACTGAAACCCACCGCATGCATCACCGTCATCTCGCTTTCCGCGTACAAACGGCCGTGAGCAAACAGAATGGCTAAAAACAGACTGATAGGCAGCATCAACAACGCCATATTCGGCAGGTTGAGCAGCAGGAGGGTGGATACCAGGCGCGTCGGCACCTCACCATCGGCGGCATCGCCAATGATCTGGATAAATTGCTGGCTAACGAAGATAAGCAGCAGCACGAACAGCACCGCCAGCTGGGTTTTCAGGGTCTCCCTGAACAAATATCGGAAAACGATCACAGTCATTCCCAAGTAAACTTGTGTTTTTAGTCGAATGCCTGAAAAATAGGGCCCTATATTGGATTTTTACCAGTTTGAACTGCGGAGCCTGTGACTGTTCGCTCCGCCTCTGATACCCCAACAAGCACCGCATTATTCAATAAATGGTGCCTTTTGTCTTTAGGATGTAGGAGATTCCATGGAGTTCAGTGTAAAGAGTGGCAGTCCTGAGAAGCAACGCAGTGCCTGCGTCGTGGTCGGCGTTTTTGAGCCCCGCCGCCTCTCTCCGGTTGCCGAACAGCTGGACAAGATCAGCGACGGCTACCTCAGCTCGCTGCTGCGCCGTGGCGACCTGGAAGGGAAACCGGGCCAGATGCTGCTGCTGCATCAAGTACCGGGCGTGCTCAGCGAGCGCGTACTGCTGGTCGGGTGCGGCAAGGAGCGCGAACTCGACGAGCGCCAGTACAAGCAGATCATCAACAAGACCATCACCACCCTGAACGAAACCGGCTCCATGGAAGCGGTCTGCTTCCTGACCGAGCTGCACGTCAAGGGTCGGGATACCTACTGGAAGGTGCGTCAGGCGGTGGAAACCACCAAGGCGGGCCTCTACAGCTTCGATCAGTTCAAGACCAACAAGGCCGAACCGCGCCGTCCGCTGCGCAAGCTGGTCTTCAACGTGCCGACGCGTCGGGAACTGACCATAGGCGAGCGCGCCATCAACCACGGCCTGGCCGTGGCGAAAGGGGTGCGCATCTGCCGCGACGTGGCGAACATGCCGCCCAACGTCTGCAATCCCGCCTACCTCGCCTCCCAGGCCCGCCGTCTGGCGGATGCCTATGACAACATCACCACCAGGGTGGTGGGGGAGCAGGAGATGGCCGAGCTCGGCATGAACTCCTACCTCGCAGTGGCCCGCGGCTCCGAGAACGAAGCCATGATGGCCATCATCGAGTACAAGGGCAACGCCGACGCCAAGCCCATCGTGCTGGTGGGCAAGGGGCTGACCTTCGACTCCGGCGGCATCTCCATCAAGCCGGCAGACGGCATGGACGAGATGAAGTACGACATGGGTGGCGCCGCCTCCGTGCTCGGCACCATGCACGCCCTGGCCCAGTTGCAGCTGCCCATCAACGTCATCGGCGTGCTGGCGGGCTGCGAGAACATGCCGGGGGGCAACGCCTACCGCCCCGGTGACATCCTCACTACCATGTCCGGCCAGACCGTCGAGGTGCTCAACACCGACGCCGAAGGCCGCCTGGTGCTGTGCGATGCCCTCACCTATGTGGACCGCTACGATCCCGAGACCGTGATCGACGTGGCGACCCTGACCGGTGCCTGCATCATCGCCCTTGGCCACCATACCTCTGGCCTCTTGGCGAACCACAACCCCCTGGCCCACGAGCTGCTCAACGCCTCCGAACAGGCCGGCGATCGCGCCTGGCGCCTGCCCCTGTTCGACGAGTATCAGGAGCAGCTGGAAAGCCCATTCGCGGACATGGCCAACATCGGTGGCCGTCCGGCCGGTACCATCACCGCCGCCGCCTTCCTGTCGCGCTTCACCAAGAAGTACAACTGGGCCCACCTGGATATCGCAGGGACCGCCTGGAAGAGCGGCAAGGAGAAGGGCTCCACCGGCCGTCCTGTGCCCCTGCTGACCCAGTTCCTGCTCAACCGGGCCGGCGTGGCGGACGTCGAAGACAAGGAGTGATCCCCTTCCCCATCGACTCGAAGAGCGATGCGAGAAGGCGTTACCCTGTATCACAAGGAAGAGGCCTGCCTCTTCCTTGTTTCATTGAGAGAATCCGGGAAGTCCGTGCCAGACGCGGCTCCCGAAGACGGCCAATCGCTGTCCGTCACAGCCAAACGGGACCGACCTGATGAGCCAAGTGACCTTTTACCTGATGAGCCAGCCCGATGATGCGGATGCCTCCGCCGTCGAGCGCCTCGCCTGCCAGCTTGCGGCCGATGGCTGGAGCGCAGGCCACCTCTATCTGCTGTGCGAGGACGAGGCCCAGGCCCTGCGTCTGGACGAGCTGTTGTGGCAGTTGCCGCCCGATCGCTTCGTACCGCACCAGTTGCAGGGGGAGAGCGGTCAGGCCCCGGTGGAGATAGGCCATCAGCCGCCACGGCGGCGCTATGCCTGCCTCATCAACCTGGCCCGGCAGACACCTTTGTTTGCAGGACACTTCGCTCAAGTGGTAGATTTTGTCCCCACTGACGAAACGCAAAAGCAGCAAGCCCGCGAGCGCTACAAGCACTATCGCCAGGCGGGCCATACCCTCGAGATGAGGGATCAGCCCGTCCTTGCCGCACCGGATCCGGCGCAGCCCTGACTGCACCACCCTCGATCCACGACGAATCAACACCAGAATCCATCCATCCAGAATACGGCGAGACCATGGAAAAGACTTTTAATCACAACGCCATCGAACAGGCGCTCTACCAGCACTGGGAAGCCCAGGGCTACTTCAAGCCCCACGGCGACACCAGCAAAGATTCCTTCTGCATCATGATCCCGCCGCCGAACGTCACCGGCAGCCTGCACATGGGTCACGCCTTCCAGCAGACCCTGATGGACACCCTGATCCGCTACAACCGCATGCAGGGCAAGAACACCCTGTGGCAGGCGGGTACCGACCACGCCGGTATCGCTACCCAGATGGTGGTTGAGCGCAAGATCGCGGCAGAAGAGGGCAAGACCCGCCACGATTACGGCCGGGAAGCCTTCATCGACAAGATCTGGCAGTGGAAGGAAGAGTCCGGCGGCACCATCACCCGTCAGATGCGCCGTCTGGGTGACTCCGTGGACTGGGAGCGCGAGCGCTTCACCATGGATGAGGGCCTCTCCGCCGCCGTCCAGGAAGTGTTCGTGCGCCTGTACGAAGACGGCCTGATGTACCGCGGCAAGCGTCTGGTGAACTGGGATCCCAAGCTCAACACCGCCATCTCCGACCTGGAAGTGGAAAACCGCGAGATAAAGGGCCACATGTGGCACCTTCGCTACCCGCTGGCCAACGGCGCCAAGACCGCCGAAGGCAAGGATTACCTGATCGTCGCCACCACCCGTCCGGAAACCATGCTGGGTGATACCGCCGTGGCCGTGAACCCGGAAGACCCCCGCTACAAGGCGCTGATCGGCCAGCACATCCTGCTGCCGCTGGTGAACCGTCTGATACCCATCGTTGCCGACGAACATGCCGACATGGAGAAGGGCACCGGCTGCGTGAAGATCACCCCGGCCCACGACTTCAACGACAACGAAGTGGGCAAGCGCCACAACCTGCCGATGATCAACATCTTCACCCTGGACGCCCACGTGCGTGCCGAGGCCGAAGTGGTCGATACCAATGGCAACCCGAGCACCGCCTATGACGCCACCCTGCCGACCGAGTTCGCCGGGATGGAGCGCTTCGCCGCCCGCAAGGCCATCGTCGCCAAGCTGGACGAGCTGGGCCTCCTGGCCGAGATCAAGGACCACGTGCTGCAACAGCCTTACGGCGATCGCGGCGGCGTGCCCATCGAGCCCATGCTGACCGACCAGTGGTACGTGCGCGTGGCCCCCATGGCCAAGACCGCCATCGAGGCGGTGGAAGATGGCCGCATCCAGTTCGTGCCGAAGCAGTACGAAAACATGTACTTCTCCTGGATGCGCGACATTCAGGACTGGTGCGTCTCCCGTCAGCTGTGGTGGGGTCACCGCATCCCGGCATGGTATGACGATGCCGGCAACGTCTACGTGGGCCGCAACGAAGAGGAAGTGCGCGCCAAGCACAGCATCCCGTCCGTGACCGTGCTGCGTCAGGACGAAGACGTGCTCGACACCTGGTTCAGCTCCGCCCTGTGGACCTTCTCCACCCTGGGCTGGCCGAACAACACCGAGGCACTCAAGACCTTCCACCCGACCGACGTGCTGATGAGCGGCTTCGACATCATCTTCTTCTGGATTGCCCGGATGATCATGATGACCATGCACTTCATCAAGGACGAGAACGGCCAGCCGCAAGTCCCGTTCAAGACCGTCTACATCACCGGCCTCATCCGTGACGAAGAAGGCCAGAAGATGTCCAAGTCCAAGGGCAACGTGCTGGACCCCCTCGACATGATCGACGGCATCTCCCTGGAAGACCTGCTGGAGAAGCGCACCGGCAACATGATGCAGCCGCAGATGGCCGAGAAGATCGCCAAGCGCACCGCCAAGCAGTTCCCGGAAGGGATCAATGCCCACGGCACCGACGCCCTGCGCTTCACCCTGGCGGCGCTCGCCTCCACCGGTCGTGACATCAACTGGGACATGAAGCGCCTGGATGGCTACAACAACTTCTGCAACAAGCTGTGGAACGCCTCCCGCTATGTGCTGATGAACACCGAAGATCAGGATTGCGGCTTTGCCGGTGGCGAGATGCAGTTCAGCCTGGCGGATCGCTGGATCCAGTCCCAGCTGCAAGTGGCCATCCGTGACTTCCGCACCGCCCTCGATACCTACCGCTTCGACATCGCGGCAGGCGTGTTGTACGAATTTATCTGGAACCAGTTCTGTGACTGGTATCTGGAGCTGACCAAGCCGGTACTGACCAAGGGCTCCGAGGCCGAGCAGCGCGCTGCCCGCCACACCCTCGTCAGCGTCCTCGAGAACCTGTTGCGCCTGGCTCACCCGATCATCCCGTTCATCACCGAGACCATCTGGAAATCGGTCGCCCCGCTGGCTGGCGTACACGCCGACACCATCATGATTCAGGCTTTCCCGGAGTTCGACGCCGCCAAGGTGGACGACGCCGCGATGGCGGACCAGGAGTGGGTAAAGGAGTTCATCGTCAGCATCCGCAACATCCGCGCCGAGATGAACGTGGCGCCGAGCGTGCCCCTCAACGTGCTGCTCCAGTGCGATGCCAAGGATGCCCAGCGCGCCGCTGACAACGAGGCCTTCCTCAAGTCGCTGGCCCGTCTGGAATCCATCCGCGTACTGGCGGCCGGTGAAATCGCCCCGCTGTCGGTCAAAAAATTGATCGGTGCTACCGAGCTGATGATCCCGATGGCCGGTCTCATCGACAAGGATGCCGAACTGGCCCGTCTGGCCAAAGAGGTGGCCCGTCTGGTGGGCGAGTGCGGCCGCATCGAAGGCAAGCTCGGCAACGAGGCCTTCGTCGCCAAGGCGCCGGAAGCGGTCATCATCAAGGAGCGCGAGAAGCTGGAAGATTACCGTCTCCAGCTGACCAAGCTGGAAGCCCAGCAGGCCGAGATCGCCGCGCTCTAAGCCACAGCGCAACATGACAAGCCCCCGTTTATCGGGGGCTTTTTCATGTCATGGGTTCAGTGCCCCCTCTCCTGCCCCGCAGTTTTATCCCTCCCGCCGGGGCGATATTCAAAAATTCACGAGCCAAATCACCTCCTTTCACAAGCGCAGAGCCCGCAAATTCATTACACTGCCAGCGGTCTTTTCTATCGGGAGTGCTGCTGCAGTATGGAAATATTGATCCTGTTTGGATTGATTTTGCTCAATGGCGTCTTCGCCATGTCGGAAATCGCCATCGTGACGGCACGCAAGGCACGCCTCGCCAAAATGGCGAGCGAAGGGAGCCGCTCCGCCGCCATCGCCCTCAAGCTCGGGGAAGATCCGACCCATTTCCTCTCCGCCGTGCAGATCGGCATCACCAGCATCGGCCTGCTCAACGGTATCTATGGCGAGTCCCTGCTGGCCCAGCCCTTCGCCCTCTGGCTGCAGGAGTGGGGGCTCTCCCCCAAGAGCAGCAGCCTGCTCGCCACCGTCATCGTGGTTGTGCTGGTCACCTATCTCTCCATCGTGGTAGGGGAGCTCGTGCCCAAACGCCTCGGACAGCTCAGCGCCGAGCGCATTGCCTGTCTGGTAGCCCGCCCCATGCTCTGGCTGGCGACCCTGACCCGTCCCTTCGTCTGGTTGCTCTCCGCCTCCACCAACGCCAGCCTGCGGCTGCTGCGGGTCGATCAGCGCAGCAGCAACAACGTCACTCAGGAGGAGATCCACGCCATGCTGGTGGAGGGCTCCGAAGCGGGGGTGATCGAGGACCATGAGCACACTATGTTGCGCAACGTGTTCCGCCTCGACGAACGCAGCCTGGCCTCCCTGATGGTGCCGCGCAGCGACATCCGCTATCTGGACCTGTCACTGCCGCTGGAAGTGAACCTCCAACGTCTGGTGGAGTATCGCCACAGCTTCTTTCCTGTCTGTGACGGCAGCCTGTCAGATCTCGTCGGCATCCTCAACGTCAGCAAGGTGCTGCACGCCTACATCAAGGGAGAGCCCATCGATCTGGCGGCGCTGACCCAGGACGGCAGCCTGCTGCCGGAGACCCTCAATGGCCTGGAGCTGCTCAACCACTTCCGTACCCACTCCGAGCACATGGTGCTGGTGGTGGACGAATATGGCGAGCTGCAGGGGCTGGTCACCCAGCAGGATCTGCTGGAAACCCTGGCCGGCGACTTCCAGCAGGAAGATGGGGAGGACAACTGGGCCTTCCAGCGCGCCGACGGCAGCTGGCTGCTCGACGGCCTCATTCCACTGCCAGAATTGAAGGACTGTCTGGAGCTGGTTCGTCTGCCGGAAGAAGAAAAACATCACTATCACACCCTTGGAGGGCTTATCATGCTGCTCCTTGGCCGCCTTCCCCAGACCGGAGACCTGGTCACCCTGGAACAGTGGCAACTGGAAATCGTGGATATGGACGGCCTGCGCATCGACAAGGTACTTGCCATGCCCTTGACCGACCAACCCAGCTAACCTGCGGAGTTTGCATGTATGGAGCAGTTTTACCACCTGGCTCACGCCTTTATGCATCAGGATCTGGCGACACTCTCTGATCCCAAGATGGTCTTCATGGTCTATGTCGTCCTGCTGACCTTCCTGGTGCTCGAGAATGGCTTTATCCCCACCGCCTTCCTGCCAGGGGATACCCTGCTGATCCTGACCGGCGTGCTGATCTATCAGGGGGTGTTGCCGATGGCGGTGGTCCCGCTGCTGATCATGGCGACCTTCGTCGGTACCTGGCTTGGCTACATGCAGGGGCGTTTCCTCGGCCACACCCGGATGTATCACAGGCTGATGTCCCATCTCGATGACAAGCACAAGGAGAAGGTGCACTACCTGCTCAACAAGTACGGCATCATCACCCTGATCACCGCCCGCTACATCGCCTTCGTGCGTACCGCCTACCCCTATATCGTCGGCGCCAACGAGATCCCCCAGGGGCGCTTCCTGGTGGTCAACCTGATCAGCTCCATCATGTGGATCTGCCCCCTGGTCGGGCTGGGTTACTACCTGAGCCACACCAAGCTGGCCGCGCAGTATGAGTCCCAGTTTCTCAGCGTCATTCTCTACCTGCCGGTCGTGCTGCTGGTGGGCGGCCTCATCGCTCTGGTCTGGCGCTGGTGGAGCAGACGCAAGCCCGGCGTCTCCAGAGAGTGAGACAAACCACAGGGTCGCCCACAGGCGGCCCTTTTTTATGGAAAATAGTGGCGAATTCCCCCAGCTCGCTCTTGTAAAGCAGGGGCAAAAATGAGTGAATCTAGCGCCTTTTTTCGCTGTGGATGGAGTTGGTTGTATGGGGTGTTGGATTCGCGCAATCGCGCTGGTAGGTGGATTGATGGGACTGCTGGGTTCGCAGACAGCCCTGGCGACCCCCGACCCGGCCAAGCTGCAGCTCAAGTCGGGCAGTGCCCTGGTGATGGACGTCAACACCGGCAAGACCCTGTATCAGAAAAACCCCGCCCGGGTGCGCCCCATCGCCTCCCTCACCAAGCTGATGACGGCGCTGGTGGTGCTGGATGCCCGCCAGAACCTCAATCAGACCCTGACCATCGATCAGAACGACAGGGACAACATCAAGCACACCTATTCACGGGTGCGCATGGGCACCCAGGTCAGCCGCCGCGACGCCCTGCATCTGGCGCTGATGTCCTCCGAGAACCGCATGGCCTCGGCGCTTGCCCGCCACTACCCGGGGGGTCGCCAGGCCTTCATCCGCGCCATGAACAACAAGGCCAGACAGCTCGGCATGCGCAACACCCGCTACTATGACTCCACCGGTCTCTCCACCCGCAACGTCTCCACCGCCCAGGATCTGGCCAAGCTCCTCTCTGCGGCCTATCGACAGCCGCTGATCCGTGAATTCACCCAGGACACCAGCAGGGAGATGCGCTTTCACAAGCCGGCCTACAGCTTGATGTTCAACAATACCAACCCCCTGGTGAAGAACCCGGACTGGGATGTACGCCTCTCCAAAACAGGCTATACCGACGAAGCGGGCCGCTGCCTGCTGATGCGTGCCAAACCGGATCGTCAGGAGCTCGCCATCGTACTGCTCAACTCGGTGGGCAAACGCACCCCTGTCGGGGATGCCAACCGCATCCGCAAGTGGCTGAAAAGCTGATTCTCTCCACGAAGACATGAAAGGATGCCGCGGCATCCTTTTTTATTGCCAGCCAAACGCCTCAGCAGGCCGCCAGAGGGCGCCAGCCCCGTACAGCATAGATGCGCATGGTTCGGGCCCCCAGGTCGCCACAGGCACGGCCACGGGATGCGTCAGCAGCCTGCCAGGCAAGACACGTGGAGAGTGGTGACCCGGGGGCACGTGCAGCAAGGGGGAACCGTCCCCCGTGGGAGCGTCAGGGAGAAGGACACGAGAAAGGCAACCCCATGATGGGGAGGAGGATATCGCCCATAAAAAAACAGCCCCGACTGACGTCGAGGCTGTCTGTATGGTGCGCCCGAGAGGATTCGAACCTCTGACCACCTGGTTCGTAGCCAGGTACTCTATCCAGCTGAGCTACGGGCGCTCACAACTTGTTGCACTGCTTGAAATATGGTGCGCCCGAGAGGATTCGAACCTCTGACCACCTGGTTCGTAGCCAGGTACTCTATCCAGCTGAGCTACGGGCGCTCATAAATTGTTGCACTGCTTTAAACATGGTGCGCCCGAGAGGATTCGAACCTCTGACCACCTGGTTCGTAGCCAGGTACTCTATCCAGCTGAGCTACGGGCGCTCATAAATCATTGTATTGCTTGAAATGGTGCGCCCGAGAGGATTCGAACCTCTGACCACCTGGTTCGTAGCCAGGTACTCTATCCAGCTGAGCTACGGGCGCCCTGTTTTCAAACGATAAAAAAAGCTTACTCAACAGTAAGCCTTCTTTAGTGCCGACTTGCTGATGGTCAACACATGACTCCAAGAGTCAAATATGGTGCGCCCGAGAGGATTCGAACCTCTGACCACCTGGTTCGTAGCCAGGTACTCTATCCAGCTGAGCTACGGGCGCAAAATGGCGGAGAAGGGGGGATTCGAACCCCCGATGCGGGTATAAGCCGCATACTCCCTTAGCAGGGGAGCGCCTTCAGCCTCTCGGCCACCTCTCCGTTTGCGGGGCTGATAATACTTCACAGGGATTTTTAGTCAAACACTTTTTTGGAGAAAACAGAGCGTTCGCTCAGCATTTGGCCAAAGAGTGGAATATTCAAGCAATATCGACACTTACCCAGTAGTTACGCGCTCTGCAGGCCGATTTGCAGGCCCCTGAAAAACAAAAGGCGACATCCGGGATGTCGCCTTCAGGCAGCCATGAAATGGCTTAGAAATTCGGTTGGCCCGGGACTTTCTCGGCCTGTATCCGCATGTAGATCTCTTCGCGGTGTACGGAAACCTCTTTCGGTGCATTCACACCGATACGAACCTGGTTCCCTTTTACGCCCAGTACGGTAACGGTTACTTCGTCACCAATCATCAGGGTTTCCCCTACACGACGAGTCAAAATAAGCATTCGCTTGCTCCTGTATCCTGTTTTGTATTTATATCGATATGCGCCATTATCTTACAAAGATACCGATATGGTAAATGGTTGAAACTAAATCAATCAGGGATTGTTTCCCAAGGGCTGCTCATGAGGCTCTTGATCCAACCCGAACGCCGAGTGCAACGAACGCACGGCCAGCTCCAGGTACTTCTCGTCAATCACCACGGATATCTTGATTTCAGAGGTGGAGATCAGCTGCATGTTGATCCCTTCCTCACCCAATACCTTGAACATGGTGCGCGCTACACCAGGATGATTCCACATGCCGACCCCGACGATGGAGACCTTGGCGATCTCTCCGTTGCCCTGCACGCAGGCGGCCCCCAGCTCGCTGGCGGTCTCCTCCAGCAAGGCGCGGGCCCGGCGATAATCATCACGATTCACCGTGAAGGTGAAATCGGCGGTGCCATCCCCCATGGTGTTCTGCACTATCATGTCGACATCTATGTTGGCGTCGCTGATCGGATTCAGGATCTGCGCGGCCACGGTCGGCCTGTCCGGCACACCCAGAATGGTCAGGCTGGCCTCGTTGCGATTGAACGCAATGCCGGATACCAGGGGTGCTTCCATCCTCTCACCTCCATATGTGATTAAGGTTCCCTCTCCGTCGACGAAACTCGACAGCACCCTTAGCGGCACGCGGTACTTGCCCGCGAACTCGACCGAACGGATCTGCAACACCTTGGCTCCGAGACTCGCCATCTCGAGCATCTCCTCGAAGGTGA
This sequence comes from Aeromonas sp. S19(2024), assembly GCF_041402625.1. Classification (NCBI taxonomy): domain Bacteria; kingdom Pseudomonadati; phylum Pseudomonadota; class Gammaproteobacteria; order Aeromonadales; family Aeromonadaceae; genus Aeromonas; species Aeromonas sp. S19(2024). The sequence continues at coordinate 265,355 of NZ_JBGLQU010000004.1, read as the reverse complement.
TGGTATCGAGGCGACGCGCCTTGGGTTCGATGCGCGGATCCGTGGTATACACCCCGTCCACATCGGTAAAGATCTGGCACTCATCGGCCTTGATGGCCGCAGCCACGGCCACCGCGGTGGTATCCGAACCACCTCGGCCCAGGGTAGTGATGGCATTGTGCTCATCGCGCCCCTGGAAACCGGCAATCACTACCACCTTGCCGGCACCGAGTGCGGCTTCCACCTGCTCGGTGTCGATACGGGTGATGCGCGCCTTGCCATAGGCGGAATCGGTGTGGATGCGGACCTGATCACCGGTCATCGAGACTGCGGGGCAACCGCGCTTGTTGAGCGCAATCGCCAGCAGTGCAATGGTGACCTGCTCACCGGTGGAGATCAGCACATCCATCTCGCGCCGGTTGGCATCCTGGTCCAGCTGCTGGGCCATGCCCAGCAACCGGTTGGTTTCGCCCGACATGGCTGAGACCACCACCACCACGTCATGTCCCTGGGCACGGGTCAGTTGAACCCGCTCAGCAACTGCCTCGATCCGCTCCAGCGTGCCGACCGAGGTGCCACCGTACTTCTGTACATAGAGTGCCACAGATCACCTCGCCCGCTTACAGGCGCTCTTCCAGCCAGGAGTGAACGGATTGCAGCGCCGCTGGCACCGCCTCAGGCTGGGTACCACCCGCCTGTGCCATGTCGGGACGACCGCCGCCCTTGCCACCCACCTGCTGGGCCACCAGATTGACCAGCTCACCGGCCTTGACCTTGCCGGTCAGGTCATTGGTCACGCCCGCGATCAGGTTGACCTTGCCATCACTGCTGGTTGCCAACAGCACGACACCGGATTTCATCTGGTTCTTCAGCTCGTCCAGCATGCCGCGCAGGGATTTGGGGTCGACCCCTTCCAGGGCGGCAACCAGCACCTTCTGGCCATTGATGTCGATGACCTGGCTCAGCAGGTCGTTACCCGCCTGCGCCGCCAGCTTGGCCTTGAGCTGTTCCAGCTCGCGCTCCATCATCTTGGCCTTGTCCAGTACCTGGCGAACCTTGTCGGCGATGGAGAACTGATCGCCCTTCACCAGCGCGGCGGCCTCTTCGATCTGTTCACCCAGCTGGTGCATCAGATCGATGGCGCTCTTGCCGGTGACCGCTTCGATACGACGCACGCCAGCCGCGATGCCGCTCTCGGCAATGATCTTGAAGAAGCCGATGTCACCGGTGCGCTTGGCGTGAGTACCGCCGCACAGCTCGGTGGAGTAGTCGCCCATGCGTACCACGCGCACATCGTCTTCATATTTCTCGCCAAACAGCGCCATGGCACCGGCTGACTTGGCCTCTTCCAGCCCCATCAGCTGGGTGGCCACCTCGTGGTTGGCACGGATCTGGGCGTTGACGAGCTCCTCGATCCGGCGAATGGTCGCCATGGTCAGCCCTTCGAAGTGGGAGAAGTCGAAGCGCATGCGCTCGGCGCCCACCAGGGATCCTTTCTGGGTCACGTGCTCACCCAGCGCCTGGCGCAAGGCCGCGTGCAGCAGGTGAGTCACGGAGTGGTTAAGGGCGATGGCCTGACGACGGTCGCCATCGACCACGGCCTCGACCTCGGCTCCCTTCTCCAGGGTACCCAGTTCCAGATAGCCCTTGTGGATGATCGCCTTGCCCGCTTTCTGGGTGTCGGTGACGGCGAAGATGCCGTCATCCACCTTGAGGATTCCACTGTCACCCACCTGACCGCCGGACTCCGCATAGAAGGGGGTCTCCGCCAGCACGATCACTGCCTCTTCACCGGCGATGAGGCCATTGACCTCGACACCATCCTTGTAGATACCGACCACCTGGGTGTTCTGGCTCAGTTGCTTGTAACCGGTAAAGGGGGTCTCGAAATCGAGCTTCAGCACGTCGTTGTAGTTCACGCCGAAACTGGAAGCCTCTTTTGCGCGGGCGCGCTGCTTCTCCATCTCGGCCTTGAAGCCCTCTTCGTCGATGCCGATCTCGCGCTCGCGCACCACGTCGGCGGTCAGGTCGGCCGGGAAGCCGTATGTGTCATAGAGCTTGAACACCACTTCACCCGGGATCACCTTGGCATCACCGAGGTTGGCCAGGGCGTCTTCCAGCAGCAGCAGACCTCTGTCCAGCGTGCGGACGAACTGCTCCTCCTCGATGCGCAACACTCGCTCGACCAGCGGCAGCTGGGCGATCAGTTCCGCCGCCACATCCTTCATCTGCACGGCCAGCTCGGCAGCCAGCTTGTAGAAGAAGACGTCGGTAGCACCCAGCTTGCGGCCGTGACGCACGGCGCGGCGGATGATGCGGCGCAGCACGTAGCCGCGACCTTCATTGGAGGGCATGACACCGTCAGCCACCAGGAAGGCGCAGGAACGGATGTGGTCCGCGATGACGCGCAGGGACTGGTTGCTCAGATCCATGGTGCCGACAATCTCGGCCGCCTTCTTGATCAACGCCTGGAAGATGTCGATCTCATAGTTGGAGTGCACCCCCTGCATGATGGCGGAGATACGCTCCAGACCCATGCCGGTATCCACGGACGGACGGGGCAGCGGCTCCATGGTGCCGTCAGCCTGACGGTTGAACTGCATGAAGACCACGTTCCAGATCTCGATGAAGCGGTCGCCATCCTCGTCCGGTGAACCGGGAGGGCCACCCCAGATGTGATCGCCGTGGTCGTAGAAGATCTCGGTGCAGGGACCGCATGGGCCGGTATCGCCCATGGCCCAGAAGTTGTCGGATGCATAAGGAGCACCCTTGTTGTCACCGATGCGCACGATGCGATCGGCCGGCACGCCGACCTCTTTTTCCCAGATGTCGAAGGCTTCGTCATCAGTCGCGTAGACGGTCACCAGCAGGCGCTCTTTGGGCAGCTTGAGGGTACCGGTCAGGAATTCCCATGCAAACCGGATGGCGTCCTGTTTGAAGTAGTCACCGAAGCTGAAGTTGCCCAGCATCTCGAAGAAGGTATGGTGACGGGCGGTATAGCCGACGTTTTCCAGGTCATTGTGCTTGCCGCCAGCCCGCACGCAACGCTGGGCCGTGGTGGCACGGTGATAGGCACGCTTGTCGGCGCCAAGGAACACGTCCTTGAACTGGTTCATCCCTGCGTTGGTGAACAGCAGGGTCGGATCGTTGTGCGGTACCAGCGAGCTGGAAGAGACAACCTGGTGTCCCTGGGTGCGGAAATACTCGAGAAACGCAGCGCGAATCTCTGACGTGGACATGTACATGGAAAATCCTGCTTGATTCGAATACGGACTTTTAACCGCATTAATGTAAGTTTTCTGCAGGGTAAAGTAAAACGTGGGGACCCTTGGCGGGTGAAATAGCCCCCAAGGGGCCAGCGTTTGGCAGCAGCACCCGCAAGCACGTCGCAACAGGGGGGCTTCGGGATGCCTCGCTTGACCACAGGGCCACCATTGACAGACCCGGCGAAGGGCTGATATTCCCCACCAGCCGCACCGCACACCAAGGGAAATCCTGCCCATAGGTCCAGCCTCGGCGCGCCACTATTGCTCACCTTGCATGGCTGAGAGGGCGTAACGGGCTTGCTCCTGGGTAAAACCACGCCCCATCAGATATTTGAGCCACTTCATGCGCAGTTTGAAGTCGGCAAAGTCGGTCGCCTTTGCCCGACGCGACAACAACGCAAGCGCCAGTTCGAACCAGTCGAGCTCGGGTTGATCCAGGGCCGCCTCGATCTGGGTGTCATCCAGCCCCTTGCGACGCAGGTCGAAGCGGATCCTGAGCGGACCATGGCCTTTGGCCGCACCAGCCCGCACCGCCATGGCACCGTAACGATCGTCATTGACCCAGCCATAGCCACGGCAATGGTCGAGTACAACGGCGACCACCTCCTCCTCGAATCCCTTCTGACGCAGGCGTCTGGCCAGCTCGGACTCCGCACTTTCGCGGCGGGCAAGACTACGCATGGCAAAGGCGCGGGCGGCGACGACCAGCTCTTCAAAGGTCAATTCGACGGGCTCGCCCGGCTCGTTCACTGATTCATCCACCATAAACAACAAGGCCGGGTATCAACCCGGCCTTTCCTCATTCCTTATTCGAACTCTTGTTCGTTTTCGGCTTCAAACTCGGCGTATTCGGCAGCCGTGGCCTTCTCCTCCACCGGCGCGGCGCCGGAGAGCAGCAGCTCGCGCAGCTTCACTTCCACCTCGGCAGCCAGTGCCTTGTTTTCGGAGAAGAGCTTCATCACGTTGGCTTTACCCTGGCCGATCTTCTCGCCGTTGTAGCTGTACCAGGCACCCGCCTTGTCGATCAGCTTGTGCTTGACGCCCAGGTCCACCAGCTCGCCCTCCTTGGAGATGCCGGCACCATAGAAGATCTGGAATTCAGCCTGCTTGAAGGGTGGCGCCACCTTGTTCTTGACGACCTTGACGCGGGTTTCGTTGCCGACCACCTCGTCCCCTTCCTTGATGGCGCCGGTACGACGGATGTCCAGGCGCACGGAGGCGTAAAACTTCAGAGCGTTACCACCGGTGGTGGTCTCCGGGCTGCCGAACATGACACCAATCTTCATCCGGATCTGGTTGATGAAGATGCACAGGCAGTTGGCGTTCTTGATGTTGGCGGTCAATTTACGCAGCGCCTGGGACATCAGTCGGGCCTGCAGGCCGACGTGGGAGTCACCCATTTCGCCTTCGATTTCCGCTTTCGGGGTCAGGGCCGCCACGGAGTCGACGATGATGACGTCGACGGCATTGGAGCGCACCAGCATGTCGCAAATCTCCAGTGCCTGTTCACCGGTATCCGGCTGGGAGATGAGCAGGTCGTCGACGTTGACGCCCAGCTTGGCGGCATAGATAGGATCCAGTGCGTGCTCCGCATCGACGAAGGCACAGGTCTTGCCCTTCTTCTGGGCTTCGGCGATCACCTGCAGGGTCAGCGTAGTTTTACCGGACGATTCCGGACCGTAGATCTCGACGATACGACCGCACGGCAGACCACCGATCCCCAGCGCCACGTCCAGAGAGAGAGAGCCGGTGGAGATGGCTTCGATATCCATGGTCTTGCTGTCGCCCAGACGCATGATGGAGCCTTTGCCAAACTGCTTTTCGATCTGGCCCAGCGCAGCCGCCAGTGCCTTCTGTTTGTTCTGATCCATGCCAATCTCCGCTGGGAATCGTGAGTAAGAAGTGAAGTTGGGCTAAGTATACTGTTTATGCATACAGTATCAAGCCCAATTTATTTGAGCAGTGCCAGGAGTCCGGACAAGGCCTGTCTGACCGCCTGCTGGCGCACCTGATGGCGATCCCCATCGAAACGGGCGAGCAGGGAGTGGTGACGACCGGTACGATCTGCCCAGGCAAACCAGACAGTGCCGACCGGTTTCTCCTCGCTGCCACCACCAGGCCCGGCGATACCGCTGATGGCCACGCAGATACCCGCATCGGAGCGAGCCAGGCAGCCCCGGGTCATCTCCAGCACCACGGGTTCGCTGACGGCACCGTGGCGCAACAGGCTATCGATGCTGACGCCGAGCATCTGCTGTTTGGCTTCGTTGGTGTAGGTCACGAAACCGCGATCGAACCAGGCCGAGCTGCCGGCAGTATCCGTGATGGCAGTGGCAACCCCGCCGCCGGTGCAGGATTCCGCCGTGGCGGCAAGCCAGCCTCTGGCCAGCAGTGCTTCGCCCAGTTCCCGAGATAAGCGGGAGATCTCTGCTTCAAGTCCCATCATCGCGTCCTCTTCCGGCCTCTTCCAGGCGAAATATGGCGCTCATTATGCAGTTGCCCCGCTCCTCGGGCAACCGACCCCGGGGCCACTGCGTCAGCATGTTGTCGTCGCTTAAGCTCCAGTACATGGCTGCTCATTATCATGTTCCAACACCGCCATGCATGCGGTTTCCATCCCATCAGACCAAGGAGAAAGCCGGATGAAGCATCCGTTCAACGTCGCCATGACAGCCCTCGCAATGTGTATCGCCACCCATGCCTTTGCCACCGAGGGCACCGCCGAGCTGCAGAGCGAGACCACCCTGGCCCAGGAGCTGAACCTCTCCAGCGCCCAGGTGGAGCAGATCAAGGGGCTGCGCGAGCAGGCCACCAGGGAGCTGGGCTCAATCAAGCTCGACGCAATCGGCCAGGATGTCATCGTCAACATGATCAAGTCCGGCAAGTGGGATGAAGTGGCGGCGAGAAAGCAGTTGCAGACCATCAGCGACGTACAGGCCGAGGCCCGCTACCATCGCGCCCACTACCTCTTCGAGGTGAGCCGGGTGCTGACACCCGAGCAGAAAGCCAAGCTGCACGAGATGCTGAGCGGCGACGAAGCCATGTACTGAGGGCGACACTCTCCCCGCTCTCCCATCCCCGCATCCGTGCGGGGATGCTATTTCTCCTCCCCCGTGCCTCTTCTTGGCCAGGCTCCATCCCAGGCCACTCTGGCCAGCATCAGCCGGATGCACAGATCCGCGACGGGATGCCGGCTTTGCCCCCAAGACGGAGATTCCTCCTCACCATCTTGCCTCGAGCATGTAGAATGGCCCCCAGATTCAGACCCATGACGGCAGACGTTTGCCCGCAAGAGCACCTTCTGGAATAGCACATGACAGCACAATACCAAGCGCCAGGCGCCAACTTGAGCGCCCACACCCCCATGATGCAGCAGTATCTGACTCTCAAGGCCGAAAACCCGGAGATCCTGCTGTTCTATCGCATGGGTGACTTCTACGAGCTCTTCTACGACGACGCCCGCAAGGCCTCCCAGCTGCTCGACATCTCCCTGACCAAGCGCGGCCAGTCGGCCGGCAGCCCCATCCCGATGGCCGGGGTGCCCTATCACGCCATCGAGGGGTATCTCGCCAAGCTGGTACAGCTCGGCGAATCGGCCGCCATCTGCGAGCAGGTGGGGGACCCCGCCACCAGCAAGGGGCCGGTGGAGCGCAAGGTCATTCGCATCATCACCCCGGGTACCGTCTCCGACGAGGCGCTGCTCAGCGAGCGGCAGGACAACCTGATCGCCGCCGTCTACCACGATGGCCGCCGCTTCGGTTACGGCACCATGGACATCGGCTCCGGACGCTTCTTCATCAACCAGTTCGAGAAAGAAGAGACCCTGCTGGCGGAGCTGCAACGCACCAATCCGGCGGAGCTGCTCTACCCCGAATCGTTCGCCTTCCTGCACCATGTCGAGGGTCGCCGCGGTCTGCGCCGCCGCCCGGAGTGGGAGTTCGAGCTCGGCACCGCCCGCAAGCTCTTGTGCCAGCAGTTCGGCACCCAGGATCTGGTGGGCTTTGGCGTCGAGCAGAGCGAGACCGCTCTGTGCGCCGCCGGCTGCCTGATGCAGTACGTGAAAGACACCCAGCGCACCGCCCTGCCCCACATTCGCAGCGTGCGCCTGGAGCAGCCCGATCATGCGGTCATCATGGATGCTGCCACCCGCCGCAATCTGGAGCTGACCCAGAATCTGGCCGGCGGTCACGACAACACCCTCTCCGCCGTGCTCGATTGCACCGCCACGCCGATGGGCAGCCGCCTGCTCAAGCGCTGGATCCACCAGCCGATCCGCGATCGGGTGATCCTCAAAGGTCGCCAGAGCACCATCAAGGAGCTCATCGAGCAGAACCTCTATGACGAGCTGGGCGGTTTGCTGCGCCAGGTCGGCGACGTGGAGCGGGTGCTGGCGCGCCTCGCCCTGCGCTCGGCCCGCCCGCGCGATCTGACCCGGCTGCGGCAGGCTTTCGCTCAGCTGCCCGAGTTGCAGCGGCTGCTGGCGGAGAGCGAGCACGAGGCGGTGCAGCAGCTGCGCGAGCGGGCGAGCACCTTCCCCGAACTGTTCGACCTGCTGGAGCGTGCCGTGATGGAGGTGCCGCCGGTGCTCATCCGCGATGGCGGCGTCATCCGTGAAGGGTTCAATCAGGAGCTGGACGAGCTGCGGGATCTGGCCAATGGCGCCACCGCCAGCCTGGCCCGCATCGAGGAGCGGGAGAAGGCGCTCACCGGCATCAACACCCTCAAGGTGGGCTACAACAAGGTGCACGGCTTCTACATCGAGGTGAGCCGCGCCAACAGCCACCTGGTGCCGGCCCACTACATCCGCCGCCAGACGCTGAAAAACAACGAGCGCTACATCATCGATGAGCTGAAGAAGTACGAGGACAAGGTGCTCACCGCCCAGGCCCAGGCGCTGGCGCTGGAAAAACGTCTCTACGAAGAGCTGCTCGACGCCCTGCTGCCGCACCTTGGCGATCTGCAGGAGTCTGCTGCCGCACTGGCGGAGCTGGACGTGCTGGCCAACCTGGCGGAGCGGGCAGAGACCCACGACTATCGCTGCCCCACCCTCATCGACGAAGATCAGATCCTCATCGAGGCGGGCCGCCATCCCGTGGTGGAGCAGGTGATGACCGACCCCTTTATCGCCAACCCGATACGGCTGGAGCGGGAGCGGCGGATGCTGATCATCACCGGCCCCAACATGGGCGGTAAATCCACTTACATGCGCCAGACCGCGCTCATCGTGCTGCTGGCCCATATCGGCGCATTCGTGCCCGCCGACAGCGCCCGCATCGGCCCCATCGACCGCATCTTCACCCGCATCGGGGCGTCGGATGATCTCGCCTCCGGGCGCTCCACCTTTATGGTGGAGATGACCGAAACCGCCAATATCCTCAACAACGCCACCGCCCGCAGTCTGGTGCTGATGGATGAGATTGGCCGCGGCACCAGCACCTACGACGGCCTCTCGCTGGCCTGGGCCTGCGCCGAGCAGCTGGCAAGCAAGATTGGCGCCTACACCCTGTTCGCCACCCACTACTTCGAGCTGACCCGCCTGCCCGAGCTGATGAGCGGGCTAGCCAACGTCCACCTGGATGCGGTGGAGCACGGCGACACCATCGCCTTCATGCACGCAGTACAGGAAGGCGCGGCCAGCCGCTCCTACGGCCTGCAGGTTGCCGCACTGGCCGGGGTGCCGAAATCGGTGATCCACCAGGCCCGCCACAAACTGCATGAGCTGGAGAGTGCCACTCCGGTGGCCGCCGGCGAAAGCCGTCCGGCTCCGGTCACTCTCGCCCCGCAACCCCATCCTGTGGTGGAGGAGCTGGCAGCAGTACGCCCGGACGAGCTGACCCCGCGACAGGCCCTTGACCTGCTCTATCGACTCAAGCAGATGCTGTAGCTACCGACCGCCGAACAGGCATGAAAAAGGGGAACCGCGAGGTTCCCCTTTCGTTTGACCGAACCTGTCATCAGCCCGGACCGATGCGATCCATCAGGCTCAGATTGACCGACCCCGGATGGCGCTTGAGCTTCTGCCTGTATTCGAACTGGTGCTGGCTCTCCTGTTTGAGCCCCTGCATCAGGGAGTAGCACATGGCCAGCATGATGACCGAGAAGGGCAGCGCGGCGATGATGCTGGCGGCCTGCAGGGCGGCAAGCCCGCCGGAGACCAGCAGAATGGCCGCGACCAGCCCCTGCCCCAGTCCCCAGATGGCGCGGTGCAGCACGGGGGGATCCTGGTCGCCGATGGAGAGCAGCGTCGTAATCACGAGCGTGCCCGAGTCGCTGGAGGTGATGAAGTAGGTGCAGATAAGCAGGGTCAGCACCCCCTTGGCAATCCAGCCGAAGGTCTCCCAGTGCAGCAGTTCCACCGTCTTGTAGAGCGCCATGGTGACATCCTGATTGACCGCTTCCACCACGCCGCCGCCACCGAACAGCTCCAGGTTCATGGCAGTCCCGCCGAACACGGTGAGCCAGAGCATGCCGAGCAGGGAGGGCACCAGCAGGACACCGAGCACGAATTCACGAATCGTGCGTCCCTTGGAGATGCGGGCGATGAACATGCCGACAAAGGGTGCCCACGCAATCCACCAGCCCCAGTAGAACGCGGTCCAGCTAGACTGCCAGGCCGAGGTACCGTTGGCTTCGGTATTGGTCCAGAAGCTCAGCTTGACGATGTTCTGCAGGTAATCACCGATGTTCTGCACATAGGCGTTGAGGATGTAGGTGGTCGGCCCCAGCACCAGGAAGAGGCCCAGCACGAACACGCTCAACCAGATATTGAGTTCGGAGAGGATCTTCACCCCGCGCCCGACACCGGAGATGGCCGACAGGGTGGCAATCAGGCTGATGCCACCGATGAGCCAGAGCTGGTTCGCTTGTGACACGCCCATGCCAAACATCTGGTTGAGGCCGGTGTTCATCTGGGAGACGCCCAGCCCAAGGGAGGTCGCCACCCCGAACACGGTACCGAACACCGCCAGCACGTCGGCGGCATGGCCCCAGAAGCCGTAGATGCGATCGCCAAGAATGGGATAGAGCACGGAACGGATGGCCAGCGGCAACTTGCGCCGGTAGCTGAAGAAGGCCAGCGACAGGCCGACGATCACATAGATGGCCCAGGGGTGCAGACCCCAGTGGAAGAAGGTGAGGCGCATGGCGATCTGGGCCGCTTCCGGCGTCATGCCTTCGGTGATGAAGGGGTTGCTCTGCAGGTGATACATGGGCTCGGCGATGCTCCAGAACACCAGGCCTATGCCCATGCCTGCGCTGAACAGCATGGAGAACCAGGCAAAGTAGCCAAACTCCGGTACCTGGTCGTCGTCGCCCAGCCGGATGCTGCCAAAGCGGCTGAACATCAGGTAGACGGCGAAGAACAGGAACAGGGCGACCACCAGGATGTAATACCACTTGAAGCCAGCAATGATGGTGTCCTTGGCCCCGGTAAACCAGGTGCCTGCGGTATCCGGATCAAAGACGCCGAACAGCAGGAAGAGGGTCACGACGGTGAGGGCCGTCATGGCCATGGTGGGATTGAGGCCTTTCAAAAGCCCTTTGGTTGCTCGCATCGGGCCTCCTTAGTCGTTGTTGAAAAAGTCTTCACCCACGTGATCGCCGGCACCGCCGATGGCGCGATAGGCCAGACGACCTGCCACCTGCTCACGGTGATCCACCAGGGTCACCGACGGCTGGCCGTTCACTGCGTGGCGTTTGCCGAGGAAGATAGCCATGGGCACCCCCAGATTGGAGACACCGCTGGTGATCCAGAGGCGGTTGAAGTCATAGGAGCCACCGATGAACTCCAGCTGTGCCAGCCCATTGTCCAGACCCGCCAGATAAAAGTTCATGGCACTCTCGTCGGGGAAGAGGTGAACCAGCACATAGGCATAGCGCAGCTCATTGACCAACTCCTTTAGACTGAAAGAACCTGTGTTGCTGCAAGAGAGCGGCAACTCGCCATCGTAGTGGTGTACCTTGAGGTTGTTGGGGTCCTCGTCATAAGCAGGTTGATAACGCACAAATGCCGCGGTATCCGGCAGTTCATAGCGAACTCTGACCACGCGCAGATCGGCAACCAGGGACTTGATATCCAGGTCGTCATGCATGATTTCACTCCTCAAATATCGGGTTGGAATGGGGCAATTGTCCGATAACCTAACACAATATTCATTAGAGCAGAAATCATTACATCAAAAACCATATTGACCTTGTTATGGATTAGGCGGAGAATTTCGCGCCTCTCCACAGCCCTGCGATGACCCAGACCCCATGGAAAAACATGATGAAGTGCTGATCGCCCTGCGCCAGATCATCCGTGCCATCGACATGCACTCCAAGCGCTTGATCAAGGAAGCCGGCCTGACCTCGCCCCAGCTCCTGCTGCTCAAGGGTATCGACGAGCTTGGCCAGATCTCCATGCGCCAGTTGGCGGATCACACCAACATGAGCCAGGCCACCGCGACCACCATCATGGACCGACTGGAGAGCCGCCAACTGGTACAGCGCATTCGCAGCGAAACCGACAAACGCAAGGTGCATGCGACGCTCACTGACGCGGGACGCGCCCTGCTTGCCCAGGCTCCGACCCCCTTGCAGGAGAGTTTCATTCAACGCTTTCAGGCGCTGGAAAACTGGGAACAGGGGTTGTTGCTCTCTTCCCTGCAACGCATCTCCGCCATGATGAATGCCGACGGCATCGATGCCGCCCCCGTGCTGAGTGTCAGCCCCCTGACCGAAGAGCGGGCCTGAACCGCAGCCATAAAAAAAGCTCCCGACCGGGAGCTTTTTTTATGGGTAGAACGCGATGGCGTTACGCCTCCAGGCTGATGCCGATGTTGGAGACGCCGTCCTGGGCCGCGAAGGCGCGGATGGCAAGGATGCGGTCGCTGTCCCGTTCATGGGCCACCCGTTTGAGCAGTTCGACCTGGAACTCCAACTCCGCTTCCATGTACTCGTGCTCATAGAGCTCCTCATCGCTGAGATCCCGCTCTTCCAGCATCTCTATGAAGCCGGCGACCGTGCCGACAGACGCATGGCTGGCGTCGTTGGCCTCTTCCCCCACCCGGCAGATCACCGAGTTGTAGGCACAACCCAGCGCCACGCAGGCGTCCAGTGCCGGATAGGCGCCGTAGGATTCAAACTTGCGGGGATCGGGAATGTAGACTTCAAACGCTTCCAGAATGGCACCAAGATTGACGCGGGATCCCTTGACCGTCAGGTAGTTCCACATCTGATCCAGCGCGTGACGGAATGCCCTCGCATCCCCGAAACCGGAGGCCTGGGTAAAGAGCACATAGTTGGGGTACATGCGCTCTGCCAGCGCCAGGGTATAGACGGTTTGCTGCCAGGGCTGCAGCTCGGCCAGTCGCTTATAAAACTTGTCACCAAACACTGGAGTCGGATCCTTTGCAAAATGTGGGGCAGATTGTAGCCCACGAGGGCCCCGTCTAAAAATGAAAAAGCGCCCTGCTCGACTATCTTGCCCGATCAACTGGGGTAAGATGGAGACAGCATCCCTCTCGCCTTGCCATAAACACGATAAGGAACAAGAGTATGAGCCAACGTACCCTGCTGCTGTTGAGTCAGGACAACAGCCACTATGAACGCCTGCTCAAGGCGGCCCATCTTCCCCATCTGCACATTCTTCGGGCCGACAATCAGGCCGAGGCCGAACAGCTTATCGGTGACGCTCATATCCTGATGGCCGAGCCTGCCCGGGCCAAGCCGCTGCTGGCCAAGGCCGGCAAGCTCAGCTGGCTCCAGTCCACTTATGCCGGGGTCGACGTGCTGCTGGACGCCAGTTGCCGCCGCGACTACCTGCTCACCAATGTCCGCGGCATCTTCGGCCCTTTGATGAGCGAGTATGTGTTCGGCCATCTGCTCAGCCTGACCCGCCAGTTGCCACTCTATCGCGAGCAGCAGCAACAGGGCGTCTGGCAGAGCCATCCCTATCAGGGCTTGAAGGGAAAGACGCTGCTGCTGCTCGGCACCGGCAGCATAGGGCAGCATATCGCCCACACCGGCAAACATTTTGGCATGAGGGTGCTCGGCATCAGCCACAGTGGCCGTGAGCGTGCCGGGTTCGATCAGGTGTACCAGTTGCCGGCACTCAACAAAATGCTGGCCCAGGCCGATGTCATCGTCAGCGTGCTGCCCGCCACCCGCGAGACACGCCATCTCTTCACCGCCGAACGCTTCGGCCACTGCAAACCGGGCGCCATCTTCTTCAACGTCGGCAGAGGCAATGCCGTCCATGAGGGGGATCTGCTGGCGGCACTGCAAGCCGGCAAGCCCGCCATGGCGGTGCTCGATGTGTTCGAGCAGGAACCCCTGCCCGCTGACAGCCCGCTCTGGCACCAGCCCAGTCTCATCGTGACGCCCCACAACAGCGCCTACAGCTTCCCGGAAGATGTGGCCCAGATCTTCATCCGCAACTACATCCGCTTCATCGATGGTCAGCAGCTGGACGGCAGGATCGACTTTGACAAGGGTTATTGAAGCCGTTCTGCAATGAAAAGGCCCCGCCAGTTGGCGGGGCCTTTTTCGTCAGGAGGGAGCCGTTCAGCCCGCCTCCATCTCTTTGCGGTAGCTCTTCACCTTGGCGAGGAACTGACGCTTGTCCTTGCCGGAGAGCGGCTCCGCCATCGGCAGCTTGATCTTCATGGGATCCACCGGGCGGTTGTTGATGCGCACCTCGTAGTGCAGGTGAGCACCGGTGGAGCGGCCCGTGTTGCCGGAGAGGGCAATCTTGTCACCCATCTTCACCTTCTGACCCGGCTTGACCAGCAGCTTGCTCAGGTGCAGATAACGGGTCATCAGGGTACGGCCGTGCTTGATCACGACATAGGTGCCTGCCAGCGGGTGGCTGGTTGCCTTGAGGACCACACCGTCACCGGTCGCCATGATGGGCGTGCCTACCGGCAAGGCAAAGTCGGTTCCCTCATGGGGCCGGACCTGCCCGGTAATGGGATGACGGCGATTCGGGTTGAAACTGGAGCTGACCCGGTAACGGCTGTGAGTCGGATAACGGCGGAAGCCGCGCTCCAGGCTGTTTGCCTGACCGTCATAATAGTTGCCATCTTCCGACAACCAGGCTGACACGGCCTTGCCCTGGCTGAACACCTCGACCCCCAGCAACTGGGTATTGCCCGTACTCTTGCCGTCGACCGTCTCCTGACGGACCAGCACCTTGAACTTGTCACCCTTTTTCAAATCCTTGGCGAAGTTGAGGCGCCACTGGAACAGGTTGGCAATCTTCTGGATGTGGTTGGCCGGGATCCCGGCATTGCGGGCGCTGACGTAGAAGCTGCCGTTGATGACACCGTCATAGCTCTTCTGTTGCCACTCCACCTCTTCATTGAGCATGTTGGCGCTATAGGTGTCGTCGGTACGCTCCAGCACCAGGGTCTGCTTGATGTTCAGGCGGATCTTCAGCTGCTGCAGAATGTTGTCCTGATCGATCAGCAACTCGATGGTCTGACCGGGTTTGAGACGCGCCAGGTTGTTCTTGGCATCCGCATCCAGCACCTTGTAGAGGGTGGTGGTGGACAGCCCCAGGTTGTTGAAGATGGTGGTCAGGTTCTCGCCGTTGCGAACCCGGTAATCCTGCCATTGAGGCGTGGCATCCGCCGGGATGTCGTCTTCGGGAGCGGCTGACTCGACCAGCTCGTGATCCGGAATGTCGTTGAAGTCGGTGTTGTCTTCGTTGGTTGCGGTGCCCGTGGTGGCGATCGGCAACTCCAGACGCAGTGGCCGCTCCAGGATGTCACCGGGAGCTGGCAATACGGCTACCGCTGACAGCGTCATGGCCGTGAGCAATAGCATGGCATAGAAATGCTTGCGGGGAACCGGGGGTTCCCAATTGGCAGCCTGGGCTACCAAGGGACGGAGACGTTTCATCCGCTATCCTGTTATTAGATCTAAGGGTGGTGGTTGTGGGTCTGTTTTTATGAGTTTTTATTATGAAAACCGAATATCTGGCTTTTAGACCTAAATACTTACAAAAAGTTCATAGCTCCATGCACGAAACTCACATTTTATGCATAACCTTCCAGCATGGGCAGAAATGATCGTCATTTTCAGCCATTTTTTTCTATTTTTAAGAACCAAGTCCGGTTGTGGTGCTCTCCGGCCCAGAAAATGTTGCAAAAACATCTCCATGGAGTGGGTATGTCATTGGCAAAATTGTTAAATGTAATCATCCTAATCCTCTTCACTATCGGCGCCGCGCTGCTGCTCGTGCTGGAGATCACGACGGTACGACAGTCTATTCTCGACCAGATGTCGGCCAACCTTGAAACCGCCATCACCGCACTGGGGCTGGTGCTGCAGGGCACTCTGCTCAACGATGACAAGGTCCTTGCCGAGACCATAGTGAACGCCATGTTCGACGGAGGCTTCGTCAACTCCGTCGTTCTGCTGGATCCGGATGGCCAGGTGCTGTTCCAGAAGGTGTTCCACACCGCACAGCAAAATGTTCCAGGCTGGCTCCCCTCAGTTATCGACATGCCACCGGTCAAGATTGAGCAGGAGTTGACCGACGGCTGGCGCATTCTCGGTACCCTCACGCTCGAGGGACACAAGGGTTACGCCTACCAGCATCTGTGGAACGCCATCAGTCGTACCGGACTTGCGCTGCTCGCCGGCCTGCTGGTGTTCAGCCTGGTGATCACCTGGGTGTGCCGCCGCCTGCTGCGCCCCCTCGAACAGATCAGTCTGCAACTGGCCCGGATCCGCAAACGCCAGTTCAGCGGCAACCTGCCAACCCCGTGGCTTCGCGAATTGCAGGAAGTCGTTGTCTCCATCAACCAGCTGGTCTCTGAACGCAAGCGGGACCTGCTGCAACAGCGGCTCAAGATCACCCAGCTTGGCAAGCACGACGCTCTCCCGACCCACCAGAAGCTCGTTGGGCTGGTCGACACCGATGGCAACACCTATCAGCAGCATTTCTTCTCCACTCAGGGGTGTATCAGGCTCTACAGCCGCCTGCTACCCAAGCACCCCCCCACCACGGACAGTTCGCCGGATGAAATTCGGGGGCTGCTCAACGACTGGCTGACTCAGAAGGCGGAAGGGCTCCAGCTGCCTCTCAGCCTGCTCGGCCACCCAGACTGGGCGCAGTTTGCCCCCGTGCTGACCAGCGCTCGTGGTAAGACGCTGGACTGGCGCTGGGATCTGGCGATCTTCCCCCCCCTGGCCGAGGAACGACTGACCGCACTCCAGTCCCAGGGGATTGAGCTGGCATTCAGCAACATCCCGATGAACAACGACAATCTGGCCAGGCTCGACCCCATCAGACCTGTCTTCATCAGTTGCCAGCTCACCCAGTCCCCCCTTTATTGGAACCTGCTCTCCCAATGCCTCCATGCTTCCGGCTACACCTTGCTGGCGGAAGCCGGCGACGTAAGCGATGTGGACATGCTGCGCAGTTGGGGCATCGATGGTTATGCCACTCAGGAGAATGCATCATGAGGATCCCGCTGCTGCTGCTCGCCCTGCTGTGGCAACCGACCCTGCACGCGACCACCATGACCATAGGCACAGGGGGGGAGCAAGGCATCTATTATCAGGTCATCAAGGAGTTCTGCAGACTGGCCAAAAAAAGTGACCCCACGATGCCCTGCAAACTACAGGCCAGCTCCGGGTCCATCGAAAATCTCCGCCAGCTGAAAACGGGAGAGGTACCCTATGCGCTCGTCCAGTCCGACTGGCTCTATCAGGCCAGCCAGGGCACCGGGCCTTTCGCTGCCCAGCCACAACCCGAGCTGAGGGCGCTCTTTGCCACCCACGCCGAACCTTTCACCATAGTGGTGCGAGCCGATGGGGATATCACCACCCTGGAGCAGCTCAAGCTGGCCCCCATCGACATGGGCCTGAAGAGTTCAGGGACTCGTCAAACGGCATTGGCCCTGTTCAATGTTCTGGGCGCAAAGGAGCAGGATCTCGATTTGAAGAGCGTCGCCAATCTCTCCGAAGCGTTGTGCAATAAACAGATCGATGCCTATGGCCTTGTCATGGGTCATCCCAACCGCATCGTGCTGGACACCGCCAAGCGCTGCGCCGTGCGCTTCCTGGCGATCGAGGGGCCCGTAAGGGACCAGCTGCTCAAAGGGGTCAGGTATTACCAGCGCAGCCAGGTGCCGGCACGCATCTACCCGGGCAACCTCAAGGCAACCCCCACCTTCGCCATCGCCGCCACCCTGGTGACCAATGCCGCCACTCCCGATGACGAGGTCTATCGGCTGACCCGGGCCATGCTGAGCCAGCAAACCAGTTTCAACGAACAGACCTATGGCTATGCGAACCTGTTTCACAAGGCGCGCAACAAAATAGGCCCGGTGCTGAGTGTCGAACAGCATCCGGGCGCGGGAAAATATTTCGAGGAGTTGAAGGCGGCGGGCAAGTTATAGCTGGCGACGGGGGGAGCGCAAATGCTCGCTGGAGAAGCGGCTCTGCATCGAGGTCCACTGGGCCAGGCGATCGGCACTCCCCGCCAGGGTTCCCTCGCGGCGGGATTTCATGATCCAGATGCTTTTGGCATCGAAACTGTAAACCGGCTGCAGATCATTGCGCTTGCTCCCCGGCAGGATGCGGCCATTGATGTTGTCCAGTACCAGGGGATCTGACTTGATGGTCGGGAAGTACAACGTCACCATGTGGAACTGGTTGTAACGAATTGCCTTCACATAGGCCAGCCGCAGCTTCTTCTCGTCGACCCCCAGCTCCATCAGGGTATAGTACTTGGCGATGCTGTAGTCCTCGCAATCCCCGCCTCTCGCCCCGATGAACTCCAGCGGATTGGCCCAATAATCATCATCCCCCCACAGTCTGGGATCCTCGCTGTAGGTCAGGTTGTTGAAGTAGTTGTTCACCAGCTCCAGCTTCTGCTGGTCCGTCGTTCCGGCCCTTGGCGTCAGCAGACGAGAGAAGGCCTCGGACCGCTGGATCGCTCTGGCGCCATAGACCGCCTGCATTTTTGCCCTGAGTTCCGGGCTGGCGATGTGTTCGGAAAGACCGGATGCCTGTATGCCGGATCCCAGCAGGGTCAGCGTGCAGGCAGAGACGAGCAACCATTTCATGACTGACACTCCATATCAGATGCTGGAGGTCAGTATAGTTGGCCGCGCCGCCTCTATCGTCAATGTCGGGCAAGGCCTAGCGGCACTGGGCGAAGGCGTCCGCCAACTGCTGCATGAATTGCGGATAACCGTCCGGACCGAGCGGCACCTGCTCGCCGACTTCGTCCAGCAGCAGCACCTTGGCCCCGGTATTGCGGGCAACCGACTCGATCACCGCCGGGGAGAACTGCGGCTCGGCGTAGATGCAGCTCGCCTTTTTCTCTTCCAGCGCCTTGCGGATGTCAATCAGCGTCTTGGCTCCCGGGCGACGCTCCGGGCTCACGGTGAAGTGTCCCTTGGAGCTCATGCCGTAGTGACGCTCCCAGTATCCATAGGCTTCGTGGAACACGAAGTAGCCCTTCTGATCCACCGCCTTCATCTGCACGGCGATCACCTTGTCCAGGGCGTCAACCTTGCCCTCGAAGGCCGCGAGATTGGCGGCATAGCGCGCCTGGTTGGCAGGATCCAGCTTGCCCAGTTCGGTCGCGATCGCCTTGGCAATCACCTTGGCCTGGGTTGGACCCAGCCAGATGTGGGGATCCACCCCTTCGTGGTGGTGCCCTTCATGGCCCTCGTCGTGCGAGCCGTGGTCGTGGGCGGCATGGTCATGATCCTTGTCATCATGGTGATGATCGTCATGTTCCCCCTGGGTCGCATAGTTGTACAGCGGCATGCCGGGAACCTGGGTCAGGGTCAATACATGAGGATGCTGGGCCAGGGGTTTGGCCATGAAGCCTTCCAGCTCGGGACCGACCCACACCACCAGATCGGCCTCCTTGATATTGCGCATGTCGGAAGGGCGCAGGGAAAAATCGTGGGGCGACGCACCGGTGGGCAGCAGCACCCCGGGCTCGCTCACACCATCGGTGATCGCCGCCGCGATGAAGCCCAGGGGTTTGATGGTGGTCAGCACCTCGAGGGCACGGACAGGCAGACTCACCGCCATCAGGGCAGTGATCAGAGCAAGAATTCGCATAGAGGTCTCGTCAGGGTGTGTGTGTGTGATAATATAACAAACCAACGTCGCTGTTATATTATAACTCTCACAGGCTGTAAACCCCGGAGCTGTCATGACCCAACTGGTGGAGCTGAAAGAGGTCTGTCTCTCATTTGACGGACGACTCGTGCTCGACAAGGTCTCCTTTACCCTGAACAAAGGCAAAATCACCACCCTGGTCGGCCCCAACGGGGCGGGCAAGAGCACCCTGAGCAAGCTGGTGCTGGGCTTGCTCAGCCCAGATTCGGGGGACATCGTTCGCCGCCGCGATCTGCGGATCGGCTATGTACCCCAGCGCCTCTATCTGGACCCCACCCTCCCCCTGACGGTGCGCCGCTTCCTGCAACTTGGCAAGAACAGCCGCCTCTCCATCGAGGAGGCGCTCAATCGGGTCGGTGCCCAGGATCTGCTGGACAACCGGATGCAAAAGCTCTCCGGTGGCGAGATGCAGCGGGTACTGCTGGCCCGCGCCCTGCTGGTCAAACCCGAGCTGCTGGTGCTGGACGAACCGGTGCAAGGGGTAGATATCACGGGACAGATCGAGCTCTATGCCCTCATCAGCCAGTTGGCCGCCGAGTTCCACTGCGCCGTGCTGATGGTCTCCCACGATCTGCACCTGGTGATGGCCAGCACTCACGAGGTGATCTGCCTCAATCGCCACGTCTGCTGCCACGGCGAGCCACAGAGCGTGGCCCGTCACCCGGAATTTGCCCGCTTGTTCGGGCGACCGGAGCGGGAGGTGCTGGCGGTCTATACCCACCATCACCACTGCGATGGCGAACACCATCATCATGAACCGCAGGCTCCCGTCATCCGCCTGCCCTCTCGCAACAACTAGGATCTTCACGTGGACAGCTTTCTGTTATACGCCCTCGCGGCCGGACTCGGCATCGCCCTGCTGGCCGGGCCGCTTGGCAGCTTCGTGGTGTGGCGCAAGATGGCCTATTTTGGCGACACCCTCTCCCATGCCTGCCTCTTCGGCATCGCCCTCGGCATCCTGCTGCAGGTGGACCTCACCCTGGCGGTCGTGGTCTGCTGCCTCGCCATGGCAATGCTGCTGGTCATCATGAGCCGCAACCAGCAGGTCGCCACCGACACCCTGCTCGGCATTCTGGCCCACAGCGCCCTGTCGCTGGGTCTGGTCACCCTGAGCTTCATGGACAACGTGCGGGTGGATCTGATGGCCTACCTGTTTGGCGACCTGCTCTCGGTGCAGCCCATGGACCTGCTCTGGATCTACGGCGGCGGCGCCCTGGTGCTGCTCACCCTGTGGCGGCTCTGGGATCCCCTGCTCTCCATGACCATCTCGGAAGAGCTGGCCCGGGTGGAAGGGGTGCGGGTGGATGTGCTGCGCTGCGTGCTGATGCTGCTGATAGGCCTGGTCATCGCCGTGGCCATGAAGTTCGTCGGGGCGCTCATCATCACCTCCTTGCTGATCATTCCCGCCGCCACCGCCCGGCGCTTCAGCCAGACTCCGGAGCAGATGGCCGGCTTTGCCGCCCTGACGGGCTGTCTCGCCGTGCTGGGGGGCCTTGCCCTCTCCTGGTATCAGGACACCCCGGCCGGTCCCTCGGTCGTAGTCTGCGCCACCACCCTCTTTGTACTGAGCCAGTTCAAGCGCACCTGACCCGCTCCTGATGGCCCTGGTCTCGCCAGTGCCATCAGGCCCTCCGAAGCAGACCCATCCGTCGTGGGCTGTGCCGTCCATTCTGCATAGGGCGCCCAGCCCGTTCAGACGCGCCTGAGAGGCTCGTTTTCCCCGGGCCTCAGGCTCGCCTGCGACTCCTGCCACAGCCACTGACGCAACCGGCTGATGGCAGGTTCATGGGCGCGCGAGCGCTTGAAGACGAAATAGAAGTTGTCGCCGGTCTCGAGGGCGTGCAGGGGCAGCCGCACCAGACGCGGATCCTCCGGCTGCAACATGTAGTCATTGATGAGCGCCATTCCCTGGTCCCAGTTCGCCGCCTCCAGCGCGAGCAGGATATGGCTGAAATGGTGCACCCTCGCCTCGGGGGGAATGGTCAGCCCCCCCATTTCGGCCCAGCGCCGCCAATCTTCCCCCTTCTCGCGGTAGATAGCCTGGATGGAGAGCAGCGGCAACTGCCACAGGGTGGCGGGCCACTCCCCTTCCACCTGCTGCCACATCCGGCGACTGCACACCGGCATCAGCCGCTCCCGATAGAGCAGATCGTGCATGTAGCCCGGCCCTTCGGGGGAGACGGTGATGAAACCGTCCGCCACCCTGTCGGAGAGCTCGGGATCTTCCGCCACCATCTCCAGGCTGAGATCCAGCTCGGGATAGAGCTGGCGCAGCCCGGCCAGGCGCGGGATCAGCCACTTCACCGCAAAGGAGCTGTAGACCGCGAGCCGCACCCGCATCTCGCCTCCCCCGCGCAACTGCTCGCTGCTGTGGGCAATCTGGACCAGCCCGGCGGCGATCCCCTCGAAATAGATC
The DNA here is from genome assembly GCF_041402625.1 of Aeromonas sp. S19(2024). Classification (NCBI taxonomy): domain Bacteria; kingdom Pseudomonadati; phylum Pseudomonadota; class Gammaproteobacteria; order Aeromonadales; family Aeromonadaceae; genus Aeromonas; species Aeromonas sp. S19(2024). The sequence goes on along the minus strand of NZ_JBGLQU010000004.1, from coordinate 243,557 downwards.
TCCCCCTGGGGCGTCAGTGAGAGCAGCCGCCCCTGGCGCAGCAGCAGCCGCTCCCCCAGAAAATCCTCCAGCAGACGGATCTGGTGACTGACCGCACTCTGGCTGACATTGAGCTCCAGGGCGGCGCGGGAAAAACTCAGCAGGCGGGCAACCACCTCGAAATATTGAACGGCGCGCAGGGGGGGCAGCTTCATTATCCAAATTTCTCATGCGTGATGATTTTTTATCATTTTACTGGATAACAGGCCGCGGGCTACCCTCCCCTCATCTGAATCTGGAGGTGGTATGAATGCAGTCGGGATAGGCATCCTCTATCTGGTGCTCGGCAACATGGTGGCGGTCTTCTCCGATGCCCTGGTCAAGGTGCTGGAGCCGGACCAGCCCATCTTCCAATTTGTCTTTTTCCGCCAGCTCTCCGCGGCCCTGCTGCTCGCCCCCTGGCTGCTCTGGTCCTGGCGGCGCAACCCGCCGGTAGCCCTCAAGTGGCACCTGCTGCGGGCCCACATCTGGGCCGTCGGCGTCTGCCTGATGGTGGTCGCCCTCACCCGGCTGCCGCTCGCCACCGCCAACGCCCTCTTCTATGCCGCCCCGCTGCTGATGGTGCCGCTCGCGGTCTGGCTGGCGGGGGAGGCACTCTCGCGCCAGAAGGTGCTGACGGCGCTGCTCGGCTTCGTCGGGGTGCTCATCGTGCTGCGCCCGACCGAGGTAAACTGGGCCGCCCTGGCGGCGCTCGGGGTGGCGCTCTCCCTGGCGGTCAACAACCTGCTGATCAAGCGCATCCCGCTCCAGCAGCCCATCGCCCAGACCCTGTTTTTCACCAATGTGCTAAGCATGCCCTTCATCCTGGCGCTGGCCTGGTGGGAAGGGGGCGAGTGGCAATGGCAGATGTGGTGGCCCGCCTTCGGCTCCTCGGCGCTCATCATGGTCTACGCGGGGCTGTGCGTGATGGCCTATCGCAAGGCGGAGGCGAGCAAGATCGCCTCGGCGGAGTACACCGGGCTGCTGATGGCGGTCGCCATCGGGGTGTGGCTGTTTGACGAACAGCCGGGGCTGCCGCTGCTGCTGGGGTGCCTGTGCATCATACTGCCGCTGGTCGCCATGGCCCGCAGCAAGCCCAAGCCCCAGGCCGAGCCGGCGCTCTAGCCTGCCGGGTCAAGCAGGGGGGCGACCCTCTGCTGCAGATGGGGGATCACCCCCTGCTCGAACCAGGGGTTCTTCCTGAGCCAGAGGGTGTTGCGCGGGGACGGGTGCGGCAGCGGCAACCAGGCCGGGCCATAGTCCGCCCAGTGTCGCACCGTCTCGGTGAGCGATCCTTTCGCCGCCGCCCTCAGGTAGTAAGCCTGCGCATACTGGCCGATGAGCAGGGTCAGCTCGATGTTGGGCAGCAGCATTAGAACCTTGTCGTGCCAGGTGGGGGCACATTCCGGGCGCGGCGGCAGATCCCCCGACTTGCCCCTGCCGGGGTAACAGAGCCCCATGGGCATGATGGCGATGCGGGATTCATCGTAAAAGGTGGCCTTGTCCACCCCGAGCCACAAGCGCAGCCGATCGCCGGAGGGATCGTCCCAGGGGATGCCGCTGGCGTGTACCCGGGTGCCGGGGGCCTGGCCGATGATGAGCAGACGGGCGCGCTCGTTGCCGCGGATCACCGGCCTTGGGCCGAGCGGCAGGTGGGCCTCGCACAGGCGGCAGGCCCGGATCTGTTCAAACAGGGGATCGAGTCGGTTCATGGGCCCGATAGTACCAGAGTTTTCTCCCCGCTCCCGCTTGTGAAAGGGGCGGCGGATACTTATCATGCAGCCGCCATTGTTTAGTTTAATAAACGGAGAGAGATGAAGAACTGGATGGGCACCGGCAGCGCGGCCCTCTCATTCGTGCTGTGGGGCATGCTGCCCCTCTATTACCAGTTCATGCCCGAGATCAACATGTGGGAACTGCTCTCCCACCGGGTGCTCTGGTCCGTGGTGCTGCTGGGAGGCCTGCTTCTGCTCCTCGGCCAGCGGGTGCCCTGGGGGGCCCTGCGCGGCGATCCCCGGCAGCTCGGCCTCGTGCTGCTGGCAGGCCCCGTGATGTCCATCAGCTGGTGCATGTTCACCTGGTGCCTGACCACGGGCCAGGTGCTGGCCACCAGCCTCGCCTTCTTCATGACCCCGCTGTTCAACATCGCCTTTGCGGTGCTCTTCCTCAAAGAGAAGCTCACCCCGCAAAAACACCTGGCGGTGGCGCTCGCCCTGGCGGGGCTCGCCTACATGCTCTTCTCCTACGGCCAGCTGCCCTGGTTCTCCCTCGTGATGGGTGCCAACTTCGCCCTCTACGGCCTCATCAAGAAGAAGGTGAGACTGGACGCCGGTACCAGCCTCTATCTGGAGTCCCTGGTGCAGTTGCCCGTCGCCCTTCTCATCATCGGCTGGCTGACCTTGCAGGGCACCAGCCAGTTTATGGCCGGTGACTGGACCGATCGCCTGCTGCTGATGGGCAGTGCCCCCGCCACCCTGCTGCCGGTGGGGCTGTTCTGCTATGCGGTGGCGCGCACGCCCATGAGCACGGTGGGGCTGTTGCAATACATAGAGCCGAGCCTCGCCTTCCTGCTCGCCCTCTTCTGGTTTGGCGAGATCCCGGATCCGGTGAAATCCGTGGGCTTTGCCTTCGTCTGGGCCGGCCTGCTGGTGAGCCTGCTGCCCCTGCACCGGCTTGGGCGCCAGCGGGCCAGGTGGCGCACCTCGTGACCCTCGCCACCCCCACTCCCTCCCGCTGGTTTGTCTATCTGGTGCGCACTGGCGCCGGGGCACTCTATGCGGGGATCAGCACGGATCCCGAGCGGCGACTGCGTCAGCACCAGAGCGGCAAGGGGGCCAGAGCCCTGCGCGGCAAGGGCCCCCTCTCCCTGGTATGGCAGCAGGAGGTCCCTGGCAAACGCGAGGCGCTGCGCCTCGAGTACCGCCTCAAGCAGCAGAGCAAGGCGTTCAAGGAGCGCCTGGTACACGAGCCGGCGTTGTGGCACGGCTGGAGCCTTTCCTGGCTTGCCACCCCGCACACCGACCCTGTGTCGCCCCCATAAAAAGAGCCACTGCAAGCAGTGGCCAAGGAAGGATACGAAATCAGGGAGGCTTAACGGTAGGTGTTCGACTGCTTGCGCCTGTTGCTGAGGAGCCAGCACACCACCAGCACCACCAGCAACCAGGGCGCCAGCTTGATGATGAGGGCAAACATGCCGGCCAGGGCGCCAAACAGCACGAAGACCACGCTCACCAGCAGCATGGCCAGCACGGTGAATCCGGTCAGCGCCATGCCGATCAGCACCAGGATCAAGACGATAAATTCCAGCATGTTGTGCTCCTCACGGGCTTGCACTTGCCGACGGGACGATCCGGAGATCACCCCAGCCAGCGTTGAAGTTCACGGCGGGGAGGCATGACGAGCACCCCCACCAGATAGAGCGCCAGGGCCAGCGGCGGCATCAGGATCAGGGCGAGCAGGGCCACCACCCGCACCGTCACTCTGGACACCCCCAGCCCTCTGGCAAGACCGGCGCAGACCCCGGTCAGCTTGCGATGGGCGAGATCCTTGGGCCAGGGTGTCATGGTTATGCCTCCACCTTCTGACCCTTGAGCCGGGCCAGTTCCCGCTCAATCTCGTCGTTCAGCTCCAGCTCGCGGAACTGGGCCTCGAGGGACGGATTCTGCCCCAGGGTCGCCGCCTCCAGCTGGGCCTCCAGCTGATCGACCCGGTTCTGGAAGCCGTCGAAGCGGGCCACCAGCTCGTGCATGCGCTGGTTGTCCACCTGGGCACGGGCGCGGATGCGGCTGTGGGCGGTCTGCTCGCGCAGGGTCAGCATCTTCTGCTTCTCCCGCGCCTCGGTCAGCTTGGCCGCCAGTCGCTCGCTGTCGGCGGTGAGCTGGGCCAGCACCTCGGCCACCCGCGCCTTGTCCTCTTCCAGCCGCTCGCACTGCTTCATCTCCGCCAGCTTCTCGGTGAGGGCGGCACGGGCCAGATCTTCGCGGCCCTTCTGGATGGCGAGTTCGGCCTTGGCTGCCCACTCCTGGATCTGGGTGCGCAGCGCCTGCTGATGGCGCTCCAGCTGTTTCTGTTCGGCGATGACGCGGGCGGCCTGGGTTCTCATCTCGACCTGGACCTGCTCCATCTCCTCGATCATCAGCCGCAGCATCTTCTCCGGCTCTTCGCTCTTGTCGAGCAGGCTGTGCAGGTTGGCATTGATCACGTCGGTCAGGCGGCTGAATACGCTCATGGTCTGGCTCCTTGTTGATGGGGTGTCACTCTCTTTCCATGACATTACAAGAGCCGTGCCAGAATGTTTTTTTCCTTTATTTACAATTAGATGAAAGTTAACGATGGATGTTCACCGGATACAGCGTGGTGAAAAAAACCAACAAGATGGTGATTTTCACCAATAAAAAAGGGAGCCAGCGGCTCCCTCTCTTCTCTGCAACCGGGCTCAGGCCGCCGGCCGATGGCCAAGCTTGCCATCCAGCTCCGCCAGCTTGGCTTCCATCTTCTCCCGGCAGGTGTCGGAGAGCTCGCGAATGCCAGCGGCGCCGTGCTCCTTGCTGCACACCGGGGCCATCACTTCCAGCAGCACCTCGCCGTTGTCCCAGCGGTTGAGATCGACCTGACCGAAGTAGCTGGAGCAGACGATGGGCACCACGGGCACCTCGGCCTGGACGGCAGTGTGGAAGGCCCCCGCCTTGAACGGCAGCAGACCGCGCCCCTGGGAGCGGGTCCCCTCCGGGAACATCCAGATGGAGGTGCCGCGATGCTTGATGCGATCCACCACCTGGCCGATGGTGCCGATGGCGCGGGAGCGGTTGGAGCGGTCGATCAGCACGTTGCCGGAGAGCCAGAAGATAAGGCCGAAGAAGGGGAGCCACAGCAGGCTCTTCTTGCCCACCGCCACCACGCCGGGCTGCACGGCGCCGGTCACGGTGAAGATGTCGTAGTTGCTCTGGTGATTGCAGACGTAGACCGCAGGTCCCACCGATTTGACCTCGTCGGCCACCGTCACCCGGACCTTGAGGCCGATCAGCGGGCAGACCGCATGATACATGCGGGCGAAGACATAGACGTTATTCGGGTGGCGCGGGCGCACCAGACAAAGCAACAGGCCGAACAGGAACCAGAAGACGAGCAGCAGTGCCAGCAGCAGCACACGGGCAAGTTTGAGCATCGAACACCTCGGAATTTGACTCGGCGCAGTATACTGGTCCCCCTTTTAGCGAACAAGCGTTCGCCAGACAGAACCGACCAGCCCCGGACGCCACCGGCCACCCCGGCTTGCCCCACCCGCCATTGCCCGCTAGGATGTGGCCATCTTGATGAACGGGGCGAGCATGATTTTGCAACAACGCGCGGCGACACGACTCCTGCTGCTGGTCTGCCTGCTGGTGCTCAATTGCGCGGCCCAGCCGCTGGCCCGCCTCGCCCTGCTCGATCACGCCGTGAGTTGCCAGACCCAGCCCCAGTTCGCCTCGGCCGACGACCAGGCCGACAAGAGCACGCCCGCCAGTGTGCAGCCCAATAGCTGCCAGCTCAACGGCAAGTGGCTGAGCGCCGCCAGTCTGCTGTGCGTGGAGCAACTCTTCTTCGCCATCGCCTTCGTGATTGCCCTGCTGGTGCCCCTGTCACGGCGCGCACCGGCACTGCCTCCCCCCATCAATGTCTCGCCGCCGGAGCGGCGACTGCACCTCACCCTCTGCGTCTGGCGGGAATGAGTTCAGCCGCGCTTTTTCAGCCTGCTGTCACTCATTTTTTTGCGAGACCCAACACATGTCGAATCTCTTCAAGGCGGCCCTGCTACTGGGCAGCCTGCTGTGGCAATCCAGCGGATTGGCCAGCGATACGGGGTGGCTCACCCGCCCCCAGAACAGTCACGCCAAGGTCAGGCTGCAAGCCGACCGCAGCGTCCCGGATCAGACCCGCATCCTGCTCGATGTCCAGCTGGAGTCAGGCTGGAAGACCTATTGGCACAGCCCGGGTGAAGGGGGCATAGCGCCCCAGATCCTGTGGGATGAGCCGGTCGGCGACTTCCAGTGGCACTGGCCCACGCCGCGCCCCTTCGAGGTAGCCGGGCTCAGCACCCAGGGCTATCAGGAGCAGGTACGCTTCCCCCTGAGCCTGGGCTACCCGGCCGGGCAGCCGCTCAAGGGCACCTTGCGCCTCTCCACCTGCAGCAATGTCTGCATCCTGACCGACTACCCCTTCACCCTGGCGGCAGATGGGCAAGCGCCGGCTGGCTTCGACTTCGCCTGGGCCCGGGCCATGAGCTCCCTGCCACAGACGCTGCCTGCCGACACCCGGGTCGAGCTCGGCTACCAGCACAACCAGCTGCAACTGCGGGCCGAGCGGGTCGAGGGGTGGCAGGAGCCTGCGCTCTTCATCGATGCGCTGGAGGGGGCCGAGTTCGGCAAGCCCGCGCTCGAGGTAAGCAGCACCACCCTGATCGCCCGGGTGCCGGTCAGCGACGGCTGGCAGGGGGATGCCCCTGACTTGCGCGGTCAATCCCTCGGCCTGCTGCTCGGTAGCGGCGAGCAGGCCTGGCAGACCCGCGCCACCATCGCCGATCCCCTCGCCCTGCCGGCCCCCGAGCAGCCACTTCTCTGGCTGCTGGGGGCGGCGCTGCTCGGCGGTCTCATCCTCAACCTGATGCCCTGCGTGCTGCCGGTGCTGGCCCTGAAACTCGGCACCGTGTTGCAGCAGCAAGAGAGCGAACAAGGAGGCGTGCGCAAACAGTTCCTCGCCGCCAGCGCCGGGATAATCACCTCCTTCTGGGTGCTGGCAGCCATGAGCAGCCTGCTGCGCGCCACACAAGGGGCGGTCGGCTGGGGGATCCAGTTCCAGAGCGCCGGTTTCATCGGCTTCATGGTGGCGGTGACCCTGCTGTTTTGCGCCAACCTGCTGGGCTTGTTCGAGATAAGGTTGCCCAGCAACCTCAACACCCGCCTCGCCACCCGCGGCGGCGAGGGGCTCGGCGGTCACTTCCTGCAGGGGAGTTTCGCCACCCTGCTCGCGACCCCCTGCTCCGCCCCCTTCCTCGGCACCGCGGTGGCCTTTGCCCTGGCGGCGCCCCTCGGCCAGCTCTGGCTCATCTTCACGGCCCTCGGCCTTGGCATGAGCCTGCCCTGGCTGCTGGTGGCGGCCCTGCCGCGCCTCGCCCTCTGGCTGCCCAAACCGGGGAGCTGGATGGGGCGACTGCGTATCCTGCTCGGGCTGATGATGCTGGGCTCCAGCCTCTGGCTGGCGAGCCTGCTTGGCAACCATCTGGGCAGCACGGCCACTGGCTGGCTGATGGCCGCCATGGTGCTGGCGCTGCTGATGGGCATCCTCTGGCGCTATGGCCTGCGCGGTTTCACCCTGGCTCTCTCTCTCTCGGCACTCATCGGCGGCGCCCTGCTGCTGGGGGGCGCCCTCACGGTGAAAGGGAGTGGCAGCGTCGATCGCATCGCCTGGCAGCCGCTCTCCGAGCAGGCCATCGCCGACGCCCTGGCCCAGAACAAGCGGGTCTTCGTGGATGTGACCGCCGACTGGTGCGTCACCTGCAAGGCCAACAAGTACAACGTGCTGCTGCGTGACGAGGTGCAGCGCGCCCTGTCGGCCCCGGACGTGGTGGCCCTTCGCGGCGACTGGAGCCGGCCGAGCGATGCCATCTCCGCCTTCCTGCGCCAGCGCGGCGCCGCCGCCGTTCCCTTCAACCAGATCTACGGGCCCGGCCTGCCGGAAGGGGAGATCCTCTCTCCCCTGCTGGACAAGGCCGACTTGCTCGACAGCTTGCACAAGGCCGGCCTCGTTCAGGCCGATGCCACCCATTTCTAAGGAGAATGCCATGAGACTGCGAACCCTGACCCTCTGCACCGCCCTGGTAGCCGCCACCCTGGGCACCCCCACGCTGCACGCCGCCCCCTTCACCCCGGAGCAGGAGGCCCGCATCAAGGAGCTCATTCGCGAGACCCTGATCGCCAACCCCGGGATCCTCGACGAGGCAGCCGAATCCTGGGAGAAACAGAATGCCGCGACCCAGCAGGCCCAGATGGGTGACTTCATCAAGGGCAACCAGGACGTGCTGTTCAACAGCCCCACCAGCCCGCGCCTCGGCGCCAAGCATCCCAAGCTGACCCTGGTGCTGTTCACCGACTACAACTGCCCCTACTGCAAGCAGTTCGACCCGGCGGTCGCCAAGCTGCTCGCGGCCTATCCGGACGATCTGGGGCTGGTGATCAAGTTGCTGCCGTTCAAGGGACAGACCTCCGCCAAGGCAGCCCAGTACAGCCTGACCCTGTGGCAACAGGATCCTGCCCGCTTCCTCTCCCTGCACGACAAGCTCATGAGCAAGCAGGGGATGCTGACCGAGACGGACATCAACAAGGCGCTGGCCGCCACCGACAACCTGACCCTCAAGCCCGCAGGCAAGGCCACCGAAGAGCTGCGCAACAGCCTGCGCATCGGCACCCTGCTCGGCGTGCAAGGCACCCCGGCGACCCTTATCGGCAACCAGCTGGTGCCGGGTGCCATTCCCTATGACGAGCTGGAGCAGCTGGTCAAAGCCGAGCTGGCCAAGCGGAGCTAAGCCATGGCCGAGGATGCAGGCATAAAGGCCCCCCGCTGGCGCCGCTGGGGCAAGGAGGCGCTCTGGCTGCTGCTGATGGCGCTTGTCATCACCACCCTGGTGGATCTGTGGCGCAGCCCCACGCTGCCGGCGGGGGCCATGGAGGCCCCCTTCACCCTGCAGGACGGCACCACCACCACGCTGACCGAGCAGAGCCGCGGCAAGCCCCTGCTGGTCTACTACTGGGCCAGCTGGTGCGGGGTGTGCCGCTTCACCACTCCCACGGTGGAGCAGCTCTGGCAGGAGGGTGAAAATGTGCTGACGGTGGCACTGCGCTCCGGCAGCGATGAACCGTTGCGCGCCGGGATGGCGAAGAAGGGGCTGACCTTCCCCACCCACAACGACGAGTCCGGGGATCTGGCCGCCCGCTGGCAGGTGGGGGTGACGCCGACCTTCCTCGTCATCAAGGATGGGGCTCTGGTGAGCAGCACCACCGGCTGGAGCAGCGCCTGGGGGCTCAGGTTGCGGCTGCTCTGGGCAAGCTGGTAGCTCCCTTCATGCCAGAGATGCAAAGAGCCCGGTATCGCTACCGGGCTCTTTTTCATCAGAGGGCTGACAACCCGCCCTATTGGGCGGCCTCCATCGCCCGCTTCTCCAGATTGGCCTTGATGTCGAGACGCTCAGACTCCCCGATCACCCCGTCACCGTTCTTGTCCAGGCGAGAGAAGAGCGCCTCCTGCCGCGCCATGAACTGGGCCCTGGTGGTCTCCCGCGACGGCTTGAGCTGGCTCATCCGCTCCGGGACCGGCTTGCCAGCCTGTTGCATCACGCCAGCCAGCTTTGCCAGGTTGGCCTCTTTCTCGGCAACCGACAGCACGCCGTCACCGTTTTTGTCCTGCAAGGCGAAGCGCTGGGCGGCGCGCTCCATGAACTGGGCCCTGGTGACATCCCCCATCAGCGGCGAGGCGGGCAATATGTCGCTGGCAGAGGCGGCACTGCCTGCCAGCGCGAGCACGAAAAACGCGGACTTGACCATGGCGATGACTCCTTGTGACGGCAGAATCCGGATGGTTCGGACAAGAGGGGGTCGGGCAACGCCAGGGCCTGCCGCCCCCCTCTGCCAGTGTAGCCCCGCCGCCATCTCGCACCGCCCGCTCTTTTCGTACAGAAAGACCGCACTTTCATGGCAGAGGTGCCGGCTTTCCGTTAAAATCTCCGGTTTTTGCCGAGCCTGGTTTGCCGACGTTGCGCCACCAGGTCGACACAGGATGAATTCCACCATGCCAGTGAGGCAGGATCCGTCATGAACAACTACTTCCGGGTGTTGGGCGTCAAGTCCAATGCCAGTGAAAACGACATCAAAAAAGCCTATCGACGGCTGTCGAACCAGTACCACCCCGACAAGCTGCACGGGGCGAGCGAAGAAGAGAAAGAGCAGGCAGCCCTCAGGCTGCACCAGGTAAAGCAGGCTTATGAAGTGCTGTCCGATCCGAAACAGCGGGCCGCCTTTATCAAGGATTTCAACAACGTCATCGTGACCGATCCCGCTGCTGCCATGCAGGAGATGTGGGACCAGTTCTACCCCTGAGCCACCAGGCAAGAAGAGCGACTATGCAAAAAAAATGGGACCAGGCACGGCTCAAGGCCCTGCAAAGCGATGCCAGCGAGAACATCGAATCCTACCGGGATCAGGACGACCCCAAGGGGCTCGAGCAGTTCACCGACCAGATGAAGGCCCTGCTGCTGGCCGACATGAGCATGCTGGAGTTCATGCCCGAATACCTGCCGCTCGCCCTCTATGGCCGGGTGCAGTTCCCGCCCAAGGCCAAGTCGCAGTGGAACAAGTGGCTCGCCAGCGGTGAGCAACCCTCCTGGGACGAGTTCAAGGTGAGCGTCGGCTTCAACAACGCCATCCTGCCGCTGGTCAAGGCGGTGCGGGCACAGAGCGAAGATCAGCTGATGGAAGCCTGCGCCGTGCTGTTCCTCCTGGACAACCCGCTGCCCCGCGGCAGCCACCGCGGTGATGACGACTATGAGTTGCGGGACGAAGAAGAGGAAGACGGGGAAGATGCCGACGCCGACTACCACGGCGGCAGTGACCGCTATGGTGATGACGACGGCGATCAGGATATGTACGACGAAGTCCGTTTCTAATTGGGGCAAGGCATGAGCAACAGTCTGATAGAAATTACCGCCATCGAGATCAAAGAGCTTGCCGTTATCGAGCCGAAACAGGCCAGCGAGAAGTTCGAGCTGATCGCCAAGACCATGTCTGACGACCAGCTGGCAGAAGTGATTGAAAACATTGATATCGTTACCCTGACCCAGATCAACGGCCAGCACGATATCTCCTTCCCCTCCATCATCTCCGAGCTGATGACCCCGGAGCGGATCCGCGACATCGTCTGCCAGCAGCCCCTCTACTGGGAAGAGGCGATCAAGAACAACGCCGACGAGCTGCAACAGCACACCTTCGACTTCCTCAACTACTTGATCCGCACCCAGGAGAGCGAAGCCAAGCAGCGGGAGATCCTCGAGTGCGTGGCCGAGGATCCGGCCGGCCTCTTCTACCTCGCCATCCCCTTTATCGAGTTTTATCGCGGCGATCGCTATGAAGAGGACGAGGGCTATCGCGACGTGCTGCACGCCGAAGAGGAAGATCTCGAAGAGTCCCTGCGCTACAGCGAGCGCCAGCAGGCCGAAGACAGCCACGACTATGCCCTGGACGACCCGCGCAGCCTCTTGATGCTCATTCGCGAGCTGGCCCCCGAGGTGGAAAAATCTATCAAGTCGCTGCTGCGCAACGAGCACTCGACCTGGGACGGCATCATCAACAAGTTTGCCGCCGAGCTGGTGATGCAGGCCAAAGAGAAGAACAAGGTCGAGGAAGACGAGTACGGTGACGTCGACGACATGTTCAGCTTTCTGGATTAAGGAGCCCATTCATGCAGTTAGTCATTCGCGATGCCAACCAGGGCCCCTTTCTGACCCAGGTGCTGCGCTTTGGCCGCGACAATGAACGTTTGACCGAGCAACAGCTCGCCGCCATCAAGGGCAAGGCGGTGCTGATGAGCCTCAAATTCGCCGACAAGTACTACAACAAGTACAAGATGCACCTGCTGGAGCAGGCGGCCCACGACGTCATCGGCGTGGTGAGCCTCGGTCTGCAGGAGCTATCCCAACGGGATCCGGCCAAGGCCCTGACCCTGTTGCAGGCACCGGAAGGCCCCATCAAGCCGTTCCAGAAGGGCTGGTCCATGCTCATCACTGTCAGCCCCAAGCAGGCTGGCAACAGCCTCTACGGTGACGTGGATGCGCGGCTCTTGGACAAGATCTCCAGCCCCCCCGATGTGGAGGAGTGGCAAGGGTGGCAGGAGTACGAGAAGGCGCTGACCGAGCACAACAAGAGCCGCCTGATGGAGCTCATCGACCAGCACTTCTTCGCCTGCGAGAGCGACCACCCCACCATGGAGGACAAGCTGGCCGAGGCGCTGCTCTACCGCATCCTCTGCGGCAAGGGCAGTGGCGCCGCCCCCCTCAAGGTGAAGCAGGATCTCAAGCGCAAGCTGGCGCGGGAGATTGAGCTCGACGAGGGCTGGTACGACACCGACTACCTCGCCGCCCAGCTCACCCTGATGCTGAGCGCGTTGCCCGCCGACATGGCCACCGCCCTGCGTCAGGAGCTGAGCCCGGGCTTTGTGCCCAACCTGCTGCATACCCTGGGGTTTGTGCGTCAGTACCAGCAGTTGCAAAAAGAGGACGCCTCGCCGGAGAAGCTCGACAACATGGAGATGCGCGCCGGTCTCAAGCATCCATTGCTCGGCTGGCCCCTCTACCACGACTTCTGATGACGGGCTTTCCCCTTCACGCTGTTCCAACGCCCGGCTTGCCGGGCGTTGTCATTTTTGCAGCTCGCAGATGGCGGCGCCGACCCTATCGGGCAATGGTCCACATGGCGCTTTGCATCCCGGTCTCCCGAAAATCGATCACCACGGGATAGTCGTTGCCACAGCCCGTCACCGTCCAGCGCTCCTGCCAGTGGCGACTGCCCGGCTCCCCCTCGGGAAGTTGCAACACCACGGGCACGAAGCGCTCCGGCGCGTCACACCCCTTGGTGGCCACCCAGGATGCGACCCCCACCATGGCATCCCGGATCAGCTGCTGATTGGCCAGGGTACCTTCCTGCACGGGTTCACTCGGACTGGCCTTGGCCTGGCACACCAGGGGGAAAAGCAACAGCAGGGCACAGGGTCTCATCGCACCTCCAGAGGGGTCAGTCAAAAAGTGGTTCGTTCGGGGCTTTCATCATGACCCGAAACGGCGCCTGACAAAAGAGACCACCAGGGGGGAAGCAGGCGCAGGATCCGGGGCGCAGTGGCTTGCACGCAAGTCGGACTACCTCCTAAGCGTCATTGGCCCACATTTTGTCAGGGATATAATGACTCCCCCATACAAGCCGCCGGGGAGCCAGACCGTGAGCAGAAAGCCGGACCGCATGACAGCCATGCAGCAGATCATCGACGCCGTGAAGGCGGAATTTCCGCTCTATCAACCGGATACCTTCAAATGCGGGCCGGACAACACCTGCATCGGCTGCCCCAAGAAGCTGATGGAGCTGGTGGATACGGACCTCTGCTACTGGCAATATCAGATCGATCGCGGCATCCCGCCCAGCTTCGACGAGCTCAACCGCTTCGGCAAGATGTGCAAAAATATCCGCCGGGCCCTGGTGCGCAATGGCCGCATTCCCGCCTGACGAGAAGCAACATGCTGCCTTCATCGGTTTTTTATGATGGTTTTATCCACCAGAATGAATCACCACCTTATTTAATGGCTAGGCACACCTTGTTCACCGCCTATCGTGCTGATGGCCGACGCAGGTTCATTGCCCCAAGGAGCACAATATGACTCAGGAAAGCATCCAGACCCGCTACACGCTGGATCCCGCCCTTGCCAGCGCCACCGAACTGGAGCAGGTCATCGCCCGGGCCATCGAGGCCAACAAGCAGGACTTCTTCCCCCTGCTGGAGCGGCTGGTGGATGTGGGTGACAGCCGGGTCAAGCTCAGCCAGAAGGATCCCCTGCGGGTGCTGGGGGTGGAACTCGACGAGGCTAACACCGGCGGTACTGCCCGCCTCGGCTACGAATCCAACTTTTCCGAGAGCTGCCGCCTTATCGACGAATACGACCAGCACCAGACCAGCGTGGCCTTCACCCTCGACGGGGATCAGCTCGTCTTCGATCTTGAGCTGCCCATCGAGTGGAACTTCGACAACTGATTGGCGGCGGTGCCATTCCCCTGGCGTGTTGTAGCCAGCGGCGCCCCTTTCCCCCCTTTCTGGTGTAGGGTTGTCTGCACAGCAACGGATAGACATCTCGAGGATCACCATGGGTGAGCATCAACCTTCAGCAATGCCGGTATTGAATGACAGTGAGCGCCTCGGGCTCGAGCGCAAGAGCGCCGGGGATTTCCCCCTCTATCGCCAGGATCCTCACACCCCGTCTGCCCGTGGCTGGGCTCTCATCCTGCTGGGGGTCATCCTGGGGTTTGCGGCACTCTCCGCCCCCATCGACTTTTTCAAGACCACCTCAGGGGGCTTTGTGCCCGCCCTCCTGTTCCCTCTCATTCCTCTGGCCGTGCTCGCCATGGTGGCGGGAACAGGGTGGCGCTCACTGTTTCGAACGCCGACGCGGCGGGATTGTCTCTTGATGCTGGCGATTACCGGCATCAACATACTGGTCTCAATCGCCATTGCCATGATCATGCAGCACCTGTTCCAGCTGAATGCAAACCCGGTCAACGCCATGCTGGCAGAGGCGTCCAATACGGCGCGTATCCTCTTTTATCTCAAGACGGCGCCCCAGCTCTTCGGCGAGGAGGTGATCTCCATCCTGCCTTTTCTGGCCATCCTCTGGTGTTGTCACCAGAAGCTCGGCCTGACCCGCAAGTCCGCCATCCTCATCGCCTGGCTATCGACGGCTCTAATCTTCGGAGCCCTGCACCTGCCCACTTATGACTGGAATTTTCTGCAATGTTTTCTGGTGATCGGCACGGCCCGCATCGTGCTGCTCAGTGGCTACATCATCACCAAAAACATCTGGGTATCGACCGGTTCACACATCATCAATGACTGGCTGCTGTTTAGCCTGATGCTGCTGCTTGGCAGCCACACCGGCACCTGATGCACGCAATACACAGGCTGGCCATGGTATAGAGAGAGCCGTAGGCGTGCCCGCAGCATGGCGGCAGCCTGTTTTCGCGAACGTCTGATGACGCTTCGCTAATCAGACCTACGGCCCTTCTGTTCTTTTTAATACTTCACAAGTTAGGGATATGTCACATATTCTGAGTATCGCTCTTCATATAAGACCTATACAGGAATTAAACTGGGTATGAATTAAATTTAAAACTAACATGAGATTCACAAGCATGGTTCAACATAGTATGAGTGAGTTAATTTTATTCTCTGCACTCGAAGAAATGTCTAATTTTATAGATGATGGTAAAGTAAATGCAAAATTAATGGAATTCATTGAACCAATACAAAAGGTGGAAGAAGATATAAACATCGTGACATCTTCTATGAAGACATCAGGGAAAATAATGTTCATTCATGGAAGACCTGGTGTTGGCAAATCGACCTTTCTAAGGTCTCTCTCTTGGAGACCACATATTTTCATTAGAAGCATCATTGAAATTGACGCAAATAATCATCTAGTAGATGGATTAACATCACTCTTCAATACAATCTCAAGTCATAAAGATGATGCTGCATCAAAAAGAGATATGGGTCCCACCTGTTTAGTTTTAAACTATCTAGAACATTTAGATGATTTTGCAGAGGGTGATGTAAAGTCATTTTTTAGAAAGCTAAATGGGTTACTAAGAAACTCACCTATATTTATAGTGTGGCCAGTAACCAATAGAGTTGATGTTGAACACATGCTTCAATACTCTAAAGATGTTTCTGGAACTTTATTTTACCGGGGGAAAGAAGTTTTAAATTTCCCTGGCCCACCTCAAGAAAAGTTCAAAGACATCGTTTTGAGAACAATTTCAGTATTAAATGATGGCAAAGAACTTTCTGAATTTGGTATAACTTTTGATGATTTCTCCGAAGTGGAAAGGAAACTAAATAAGTTGCCACAGGAAGAAAGGACAATTAGAGAGTATATAGAGCTCACAAAAGAAATGTGGAGAGAGAACAGCTCGTATATCGAAAGCATTCGGAGTAAAATACCTAAATCCACAGAAGTATGGTTTATATTTTCATATCAGAATGCAGAGAGCATTGTATCTCAATTCGTGAGGCGAAGTAGCCGTATAGAAGATAATTGGTCAACTGTACACGATAAGTTTTTTGAATATATACCCAATAGCCAGCGTAGCGCAATGTGGACAGCTAAACGATTACAAATGGCATTGTATGGAACAATAAAAACTCGAGTTTTATATTTGCCAACCAATGCGTTGGTATCTTGTGTTGCGTCATACACAGAGAATGACGACATTATTAAAATAATCAATGAAAATAATACACCACAGGATTGGAAGGATAAATACAAAGCAAAAAGAACATTGACTAATACGCCATTATATAAACAACTTTTATCTGAGCCTATCACAATAGGAAAGAGAAAAGGTGGGCCTGCCGCAATCGCAATGGAAAAAGCATCGCCAATATTTGGTGAGCTAGTTAAATGGATTAGTGGAAAGGGGACTGGCTCAGATAAGGAAATCAATAAATGTATTGCTAAAGCAATTACTGATGCCACAGGTATAGGTGCCAAGAACGATAAAGTACACCCATGGATACCTAGAATAATCCCCGACATATTTGTTGAGCTGGATCAAAAGCAAATCTGCATTGAATTCCATCATACAAATAGAGATGAACCTGGAGTCATTGCCGATTATGTTCTTAAAAAACTGAATATTTATATGAACCAACTAGAAGAAATGGTAACAAGTGAAGGTGGCAGATAATAACATTATTATTGCCGCAGCTAAATTAATATAGTTAGCTATAGGGGCTGCAACATTTATTTTAGCGACAATTCTTATCTATTATAAATGATAAAGGGAGCATATAAATCGCTCCCTTTATTTATTACCCTTCCTGATTTTCCCCAGCTGCCGGCTCGGCGCCGGCGACGGTTTCAATCTCGATACGATCGACTCGCTGCAAGCCGCGGGGCAGCTTGGCGCCGCGGCGGCCGCGCTCGCCACGGTAGTAGTCAAGATCAGCTGGTTTGAGGGTGAGCTTGCGCTTGCCGGCAAACAGGGTGACCGACTGGCCCTGCGGGATGACGGCCGCCATCACCACAAACTCCTCCCGCGCCTTCACGCGAGCCGAGGGGATGCTGATGAGCTTGTTGCCCTTGCCCTTGCCGAGTACCGGCAGGGTATTGAGCGGGAACAGCAGCATGCGACCCTCGTTGGAGATGGCCATGCAGAGATCGGTCTCCGGCGCGCCTATCCTCTGGGGAGCCATGACGATGCCCCCTTCCGGCACGGTCAGCAGCGCCTTGCCGTTCTTGTTCTTACCGATCAGGTCATCGTACTTGCAGACGAAGCCGTAACCGGCGTCAGAACAGATGAGGTACGGCTCGCCTTCGTTGCCCATAACCAGATGGCGCACCTCTTCCCCTGCCCCCAGCGCAAAGCGACCGGTGAGCGGCTCGCCCTGACTGCGGGCAGAGGGCAGGGTGTGGGCCTCCAGCGAGTAGGTACGTCCCAGGGTAGAGAGGAACACCGCCTGCTGGTTGCTGCGGCCATGGGCGTGGGCGAGATAGTTGTCCCCCGCCTTGTAGGAGAGGCCCTCCACATCCACGTCGTGGCCCTTGGCGGCGCGTACCCAGCCCTTGTCAGAGAGGATCACGGTCACCGGCTCGCTCGGGGTGAGCTCCTTCTCGGTCAGGGCCACGGCGGTGGCGCGCTCCACCAGCGGGGTGCGGCGATCGTCGCCGTACTTCTCGGCATCCGCCAGGATCTCTTTCTTGAGCAATGTGCTGAGACGGCGCTCGGAACCCAGGATCAGTTCCAGCTTGTCGCGCTCTTCCGCCAGTTCATTCTGCTCGGCACGCAGCTTGAACTCTTCGAGCTTGGCCAGGTGGCGCAGTTTGAGCTCGAGGATCGCCTCGGCCTGGGTCTCGCTGATATTGAAACGCTCCATCATCACCCGGCCCGGCTCCTCCTCGGTGCGGATGATCTCGATCACCTCGTCGATGTTGAGGTAGGCAATGAGCAAGCCTTCGAGGATGTGCAGGCGAGCCAGCACCTTGTCGAGGCGATACTGCAGGCGGCGGCGCACCGTCTCGCGGCGAAAACTCAGCCACTCGGTGAGGATGGTCTTGAGGTCTTTCACCTGGGGCCGGTTGTCCAGACCCAGGATGTTGAGGTTGACCCGGTAGTTCTTCTCCAAGTCCGTGGTGGCGAACAGGTGGGCCATCAGCCCTTCCACGTCCACCCGGTTGGAGCGCGGCACGATCACCAGACGGGTCGGGTTCTCGTGGTCCGATTCATCCCGCAGATCGGTCACCATGGGCAGCTTCTTGGCCACCATCTGGGCGGCAATCTGCTCCATGATCTTGGCGCCGGAGGCCTGATGAGGCAGCGCCGTGATGACGATGTCGCCATCTTCCTCACTCCACACCGCCCGCTGCTTGATGGAGCCCTTGCCGGTCTCGTAGATTTTGCGGATGTCATCGCGGGGCGTGATGATCTCGGCATTGGTCGGGTAATCCGGCCCCTGCACATGGGCCATCAGGGCATCCAGGCCGGCATTGGGATTATCCAGCAGTTCCACACAGGCATGAGCCACTTCCCGCGCGTTGTGGGGCGGGATATCGGTCGCCATGCCTACCGCGATGCCGGTCACCCCGTTGAGCAGGATGTGCGGCAGGCGGGCAGGCAGCACCACCGGCTCTTTCATGGTGCCGTCGAAGTTCGGCGTCCACTCCACCGTGCCCTGGCCGAGCTCGGAGAGCAGCAGCTCGGAGAAGCGCGACAGGCGCGCCTCGGTATAACGCATGGCGGCGAAGGATTTGGGATCGTCCGGCGCACCCCAGTTGCCCTGACCGTCCACCAGCGGGTAGCGGTAGGAGAAGGGCTGGGCCATCAGCACCATGGCTTCGTAACAGGCGCTGTCGCCGTGGGGGTGATATTTACCCAGCACGTCACCCACGGTACGGGCGGACTTCTTGTGCTTGGACAGCGCCGACAGACCCAGCTCGCTCATGGCGTAGATGATGCGCCGCTGCACGGGCTTGAGGCCGTCGCCGATATGCGGCAGGGCCCGATCCATGATGACGTACATGGAGTAGTTCAAGTAAGCCTGTTCGGTAAAGGTGCGCATTGGCTGGCGCTCTACCCCGTCCAGACTGAGCTCGATAGCATCACTCATGTGATTTTCTCTTTCGGTTCGGGAGCTGGTTGGCGCTCTACTTCATCCAACAGACTGAGCTCGATAGCATCACTCATAAGGTTGTTCTCTTGCTATGGCACGCCCTCAGAGGGCACGCCGGAAATGCGGGTCAGCAGGGGGCCGACGGTGAATCACAAGACCCCCTCCCAACCTCCCTTCCATGAGGGGGAGGAGAGGCTTGGCCCCTTCCCCTTGCGAAGGGGAGGGCCGGGGTGGGGTACTTGCGACTCGCTTTAGATGATGGCGAGGTTGCCCTTCTCTTCCAGCCATTCGCGGCGATCACCGGCGCGCTTCTTGGCCAGCAGCATGTCCATCAGTTGCAGGGTCTCGTCCCCATCTTCTCCTTCTGCCCCCCCTTCCGCGCCCATGGTGAGCTGCACCAGGCGGCGGGTGTTGGGATCCATGGTGGTTTCCCGCAACTGCTTGGGGTTCATCTCACCCAGCCCCTTGAATCGGGTCACCATCACCTTGCCCTTCTTCTTCTCGGCCTCGACCCGTTGCAGCACGCCGTTCTTCTCGTCCTCGTCGAGGGCGTAGAAGACCTCCTTGCCGATGTCGATACGATAGAGGGGCGGCATGGCCACATAGACATGGCCCTTTTCCACCAGCGTGCGGAAGTGCTTCACAAAGAGGGCGCAGAGCAGGGTGGCGATGTGCAGACCGTCCGAGTCCGCATCCGCGAGGATGCACACCTTGCCGTAGCGCAGGCCACTGAGGTCGTCGGAATCCGGGTCGAGCCCGATCGCCACCGAGATGTCGTGTACTTCTTGCGAGGCGAGCACCTGACCGGCCTCCACCTCCCAGGTGTTCAGGATCTTGCCGCGCAGCGGCATGATGGCCTGAAACTCGCGATCCCGCGCCTGCTTGGCACTGCCGCCCGCGGAGTCACCCTCCACTAGGAAGAGCTCCCCCTGCATGGGATCGGCGCAGCCGCAGTCGGTGAGCTTGCCGGGCAGGGCCGGGCCCTGGGTTATCTTCTTGCGCACCACCGTCTTGGCGGCGCGCATCCGGCGCTGGGCGCTGGAGATGCAGAGCTCCGCCAGCTGTTCGGCCAGCTCGGTGTTGCTGTTCAAGTAAAGGCTGAAGGCATCCTTCACCACGCCCGACACGAAGGCCGAGCTCTGGCGGGACGACAGACGCTCCTTGGTCTGCCCTGCAAACTGCGGGTCCTGCATCTTGATGGAGAGGATGTAGGCGCAGCGATCCCAGATGTCTTCCGGGGTCAGCTTGACCCCGCGGGGCAAGAGGTTGCGGAACTCGCAGAACTCGCGCATGGCGTCGAGCAGCCCCTGGCGCAGGCCGTTGACATGGGTGCCACCGAGCGCGGTGGGAATGAGGTTCACATAGGATTCGGCGAGGCATTCGCCCCCTTCCGGCAACCAGCACAGGGCCCAGTCCACCGCCGACTGCTCGGAGCTGAAAGAGCCGACGAAGGGCTGCTCCGGCAGGCAGGTGAACTGCTTTACCGCGTCGATGAGGTAATCCTTGAGGCCGTCTTCGTAGCACCACTCAAGCTTGATGCCGGTGTTCTTGTCGAGGAACTTGATGGTGAGGCCCGGGCAGAGCACGGCCTTGGCTTTGAGCAGGTGCTCGAGCTTGGAGACCGAGAAGCGCGGCGAATCGAAGTAGCGCGCCTCTGGCCAGAAGCGCACCCGGGTGCCGGTGTTGCGACGGCCGCAGGTGCCGGTGATGGTCAGATCAGACACCTTGTCGCCCCGCTCGAAGGCGATGTCATAGACCTGGCCGTCCCGGCGCACCGTCACCTCGACCCGATCGGAGAGGGCGTTCACCACGGAGATCCCCACCCCGTGCAAGCCGCCGGAGAACTGATAGTTCTTGTTGGAGAACTTGCCCCCCGCGTGCAGCTTGCAGAGGATAAGCTCCACGCCGGAGACCCCTTCCTCCGGGTGGATGTCCACCGGCATGCCGCGACCGTCGTCGATCACCTCGAGGGACTGATCCTCGTGCAGGATCACCTCCAGATTGCGGGCGTGACCCGCCAGCGCCTCGTCGACGCTGTTGTCGATGACCTCCTGGCCGAGGTGATTGGGCCGGGTGGTGTCGGTGTACATGCCGGGGCGGCGACGCACCGGTTCAAGGCCATTGAGGACCTCAATGGCATCCGCATTGTATTGAGTGGACATGGAGGGCCTTGCGAATTGACGTTTGGGGGGAATCTTACTCGCTGGGAGGGCCCGGGACAAATGGGGCGCTCGCAAAGGGTGATCCAGAGGGGCTCCGGCCTCCCCGCCCGGGATCAGGCGGGTTCCCCGGGCAGGGCCTGCACAAGCTGGGAGAGGGAGCAGTGGAGTCGCCACACCAGCCCCGCCAGAGCCCGGGCCGCCGGGTCTGCATGTTCCCCCAGCCCCTGGCTGATGCGGTCCAGCTCCGCCAGGGTGTGCCCCAGGGTCTCGTGCTGCACGCCCCCTTCGGTCAGAATGCCTTTCAGGCAGCGCAGACAGCCGTCCCGCACCAGATAGAGGGCCGGATCCCGGCTGCGCCAAAGCCTGAGCTGCCAGACGATATGGCTGCAATTGAGCAGCACCACGCCCCAGCGCAGCACCCAGAGCCGGGCCCCCTGATCCTGACTCTGGCTGAGCTGGCTCACCGCGTGATAGACCCGGGATTCAAACTCCCCCTCGCTCTGATGCGGGGCCGGGGCCAGCTGGTCCACGAAATCCCGCCGCAGACGATGCATCAGGCGGCGGCTCTTGCGCCGATCCGAGCTGGGCCTCAGGAGCTGGAACGCCAGTCCGGCACTCATCACCCCCAATGCCTGCGCGAGGCTGCTGTTGACGAAGGCGAGGTAGTCGTAGCTCGGCGGATTGGTGATGGCGAGGAAGGAGCCGAGCAGCACGATGAGCTGGCCCCAGAGCGCCGCCCCCTGGGGTCGCTGCAATTTCAGCAGTTGCAGGGTGATGAGAGCGGGGAACAGCAGGGCGCAGAAGATCCAGAAGTCGTCGATGCGGATCATCAGCCCGAACTTGACCCCGAAGCAGATAAAGCTGAGCAGCACGATGGCCTTGAGCATGGTCTGGGCCCCCTTGGCCGGGGCCGGGGTGGCGGAATAGAGCACGCAGCAGATGGCGAGCAGGGTCAGGGCCGCAGCGCCCGCATCCCACTGGCTGTGGATCCAGAAGGTGCAGCCCAGCATCACGCAGAGGAAGGTACGCCCCCCGTTGTAGGCCGCCTCCAGGCCGTCGGTGTGGCTGGTCAGAGAGCTGTGGCGCGGCGGCGCCGGCCACTCCTGGCCATCGTGGCGGGCCAGCCTTTCCAGCCAGCGCTGACACTCCAGGTAGCTCCAGCAGAAGTGGCGCAGCCGCAGCCAGAAGGCCTGACAGCGATAATCATCCCCCGAACGGGCCACGAAGGGCGCCATCAGGCGGGCAATGCGCAGCTTGTCGCAGCCCCCCTGTCCCAGCTCCCGCAGCACGGCGGCCAGCATGGGGGCCGGGTCGACGGCGTCCTCTGGCCAGTGTTGCAGCATGCGGCGCAGCCCCGAGATGAGGCTGACCATCCTCAGCTGGCGATGGAGCAGATAGTTCAGCAACTGGTTGTGGCGGCGCAGGCGGTGGTGGCTCCAGACTGCCTGGATGCGCAGCACGTTCAGGGTGAGGATCTGACCGATCACCCCCTCGTGGGCGGTGCGCACATCGGCGCCCGTCTCCCCGAGCCAGAGCAGCTGGGCATGTTCCAGCAGCCGGGTCTGGCTCTTGCCAAGGGAGTCCAGCAGGGTCTCGCCATCGGAGAAACTCGGCAGGATCATCATCATCAGGCCGCCGCAGAGGATGCCGACGATCACCTCGCTCACCCGGGCCTGGGCGATGTCGAAGATATGCTGCGGGTCGGTCAGGTTGACGCAGGAGAAGGCGATGATGGCGGCGGTATAGCCCGCCAGGGCGAAACCGTAGGAGACGTTGTTCTGATGGTGGTTGGAGATGTAGGTGCAACCCCCCAGCCAGAGGGCGATAAGCAGGCTGAAGAGCCAGGGATCACCGATGCCAAGGCCGGTGATCATCACCGCCGCCATGGCGCCGATGAGGCTGCCCACCACCCGCCCCAGGCTCTTGCTGATGACGCCCCCCACGGTGGGAAAGCTCACCACTGCGGCGGAGGTCATGGCCCAGTAGGGAGAGTCGAGTTGCAGCACGAACGCCAGCCAGAGCGACAGGCACATGGCCAGGGCATTGCGCAGGGCGTAGCGCCACTGTCCGCCGTTGGCCTTGCCCCAGGGGGTCTGGCGCCAGAGCGAGGGGATCACTCTAGTCCCCTATGGTGATGGTACAGGTCGTGCCCGCGATCAAGACCAGATCCGGGGGAATCGCCAGCAGCCTGATCCGCACCGGCACCCGCTGGGCCAGGCGCACCCAGGGCACGTTCGGCTTGACGTCGAGCAGCAGCCCCTCGCTGCCTTCCAGGCTCTGATCGTGAATGGCGCGCCCTATGCTTTCCACCTCCCCCCTGAGTACCCGATCCCCGCTGTAGAGCACCACCTCGGCCGGTTTGCCGGGGGCGATGTGCCTGAGCTTGGTCTCTTCGAAATAGCCCTGCACATAGAAGGAGTGGGTGTCTATCAGGGCCACCAGGGGCACTCCGGCGGTGGCGTAGTTGCCGACCCTGGCCTGCAGGTTGGTGATGTAGCCGTCGCTCGCAGCATGGACCTCGGTCCGGGCAAGGGACCATCTGGCCTGCTCCAGATTGGCTTGGGCCACCTCATAGGCCGCCTTCATCGCCTGGGCATTGAGCCTGGATTCATCCACCGCCTCGGCGGAGATGACGGTGCGGGAGAGGCTCTGGCGACGGTTCGCCTCGTGCTCCGCCTTGTCGAGATCCGACTTGGCCTTGGCCAGGGCCGCGCTGGCGTTGTCCAGCGCGATGCGATAGGGCTCGGGATCCAGGGTGAAGAGCAGCTCCCCCGCCTTCACCAGCTGGTTGTCCTTGACCCCTATCCTGACGATCTTGCCCGACACCTGGGGCGTGATGCTGACCAGCTCGGCCCGCACCTTGCCATCCCGGGTCCAGGGCCCCTGCATGTAGTCGTTCCACAGCCACCAGAGCGACACCAGCGCCAGGGCAAAGACCAGCAGGGTGGAGAAGTATTTGAGGGTCGCAAGGGGTGATTTAGCCATGTAGCAATATCCATAGGGCGCCGCTGACGGCGAGGATGAAGAGGGAGAGATCCATCAGCAGGGGGTGCCAGACCTCGCCGCCGTAGAGCCAGTCCCGCAGCAGATGGTGCAGCGGCAGCCAGCCCAGCAGGCCGAGCAGCACGGCCTTGAACAGGGGCGGAAAGTAGAGCGAGGCCCCGAGGATCAGATCCGGCAGCGCTGAAGCGGTCGTCACGGGTGTGCCCCCTGTTGGCAGAGATGGAATGAAGAGAGAGGCCGGGGTCCGCCGGGAGACGGACAGGACAAGGTTAACACAGCCATGGCGGGGGCTACACCAGCAGATGACCCCCTGAGGTGTCGTCACGGGAGTGGCGCGGCAGCACCTCGCCCGTCCTCCCCGCCACCCGTCGGGGCAGTCACTTCGCGTTCAATCGGCCACGGTATCTGCCGGGTGATGCACCCCGTCGCGGGTCGGCACCTCTCCCAGATCGAACGGGTTGACCCCCTCCAGACAGGCGAGGTTGTAGCCATATTCCGCAGGATTGGATCGGCGCTGGTGATGGGTGTAGATGCCGCAGACGCTGCAGAAGTAGTGTTTCGCGGTGCGGGTGTTGAACTGGTAGCAGCGAAGCGCCGCCTCCCCTTGCAGGATGCGGATGCCGGAGAGCAGCACCGAGGCGACGATGGCCCCACGCCGCCGACAGAAGGAGCAGTCGCAGCGGCGCGGATCCACCACGCCATCCGGCAGGGTCAGCTCCAGCACCACGGCGCCGCAGTGGCAGCTCGCCTTGTGTTTCTTCTGGATGGGGGTATTGCCGATGCGTGTGATCATGCTGCCTCCTTGCCGCAGTGTCAGGCTGCGAACCGGTTAATCGAACAGGGTATCCCGCCGCCCTTGTAAAAGATGGTCATGCAGGGTGCGTAGCTGGGACGCCACCACCCGGTGGCGGGAGAGTTCGGGCAAGGCGTCGATGGGGAAGTACCCCGCCCCTTTGGTTTCATCGGTGTCGGTAAGCAGAACGCCCCCCGCCACCTCGCACAGGAAGAAGGCCTTGTGGGCGTGGGGCAGCTGCGGGGGATGGGGATGCTTGAGCTTGTCGAACAGGGCCAGCAGTTGCACCGCCCGACAGGCGAGGCCGGTCTCCTCGCTCACTTCCCGCACCACGGCGTCCGCAGGCGAATCGCCGATGTCGCACCAGCCCCCCGGCAGAGTCCAGCAACCGTCACTGCGCTCCTGCACCAGCAGCACATGGCCCGCATCGTTCTGAATGAAGGCCCGCACATCGAGCTTGGGGTGGGATAGCCGCTGTCGAGGGCAATCCAGTCGCCGATGGCGTCGGGGGCCAGCTCGCTCTGGCTGGCGATGAGCGTCACCGTGGCCGCTCGCAGCGCCTCGAAGCGGGCGATGTCGAAGGGATCGCGGGAATAGGTGAGCCCCGCCTGGGCCGTGGCCAGCACCTGTTCGAGGAAGGCGGCCAACGGCGGCTGCACGGCTAGAGCCCGAGGAAACGGACGATTTGGGCGGGGTAGCGCTCGAAGCCTGTGAAGGCGTGATCGCCGCCACACTCCAGGGAGAGACGGGCAAAGCGGTATTCGTCCAGCGCCTTGCGATAGTCGAGCACCTCGTCCTCCTGCTGTTGCAGCACCCAGAGCCGCTCGGGAGCAGTCACCGGCACCGCCAGCGCTCTCAGCTCGTCCATGTGTCCGGGCAACAGTTCATAGCGTTCGCCGCTGTAGGGGTTGGTCTGGGGGCCGAGGTAGTCGCAGAGCAGCTCGTGGGGGCGCACCGCCGGGTTGATGAGGGCGGCGCGGCAACCGTATCGCTCGCTGACCCGGGTCGCCATAAAGCCACCGAGGGAGCTGCCCACGGCGCCCAGTCGCAGGGCGCTGCCGTGGCGGGCCTTCAGGTCGGCGATGGCCTGCTCGATGGCAGCCCAGGCGGCCGCCGGGGTGTTGGGCTGGGCCGGGATCACCACCTCGATATCGGGCCTGTTCTCTGCCACCCAGGCCGCCATCTGCTGCGCCTTGGCCGAGCCGGGGGATGAATTGAAACCGTGCAGATAGAGCAGGACGGGCTTCATGGCAACGCCTCAGTAACCGGTGGCATTGGGGTCGGGCACGAACTGCCCCAGCGGCAGGCGCCACACCTGGCTCGCCACCCGGCCATCCGGGTGCAGGGTGAGATAGCGCCAGCCCGGGCCGGATTCGTCCAGTGCGAAACCGTCGGAGAGCGGCTTGAACTGGATGCAGGTAGAGGGGCTGGCGATGAGCCGCACTCCGTGGTGCACCTCGTCAAACTCCTGATGGACGTGGCCGAACAGGATGGTCTTCTGCTGCGGGTGGCGGGCCAGCACGGCGAACAGGTCGTCGGCATTCTTGAGGTTGTGCTGATCCAGCCAGGCGCAGCCCACCGGCACCGCCTGATGGTGCAGGGCGATGAGGGCATGGCGCTCGGGATGCTGGCGCAGGGCCTGATCCAGGGCCGCCAGCTGGTGATCCCCCAGCACCCCGTGGGGTTTGCCGCGCACCTGGGTATCCAGCAGGATCACCTGCCAGTGATCCCCCACCAGTTGCTTGGCCTCGCTGATGCCGGCCGCATGGAGGTATTCGGTCATCAGGGGGCCGTCGTCGTGGTTGCCGGGCAACCAGTAGATGGGGCGAGCCAGGGGCGCCATCATGGAGGCGAAGCGCTGGTAGGACTCCGGGCTGTGATCCTGGGAAAGATCCCCGGTGGCGAGGATGAGATCGAACGGGTGCTCGTTGGCCTGCACCCGCTCCAGCACGGCGGCCAGACTCTGCGCCGTGGGCACGGCCAGCAGCCGCCCCTCGGCACTGGCGAAGAGATGGGTATCGGTAATCTGTAACAGGCGCACACTGCCGTCCGGCGCCTGAGGTAGCTCTGTTTCCAAAATCACGCTTCTTTTTTATGGGTTCGACTAGAGGATGTTAATCAGGCTGGTGCCGTGTTTGAGACAAAATCTCAACCAATCGGCCAAGAATAGATTTACCTGCTCCTTTTCATCCCTGTGATGCATTTTTTGATTGGGATAATCATAACGTGGTTGCAACATTGAAATCTGTTGCGCCGCACACACTTCCGCCATTCGCACATCATGATACAAACGAATCTCTATCCGGGCTTGCAAGTAGCTCGGCAATTCGGGGTTGTGCTGGGCCAGGATCACCTGGCTGGTGAAGCGGCTCTCCTCGGTCACCGTGAGCTGGAACTGCAGGCCGTTGCCGACCTGATAGCGGCGCTCGGCACCCACGCTGCCACCGGGCGGCAACAGTTTCATCAGCGCCATGTAGTTGACCTCGCAGGTACGCTGCAAGGACATCAAATCAGGCACATAGCGCTTCATCGGGCTCTGGACTAATGACATGTCGCGGCTCCCTCAATCAGGGTCCATGAAGGCTGGACCCACTGCACAGTGTTCCAGTCGGACACAGGGCACCTGACCCGGGCCTGAACGAGCGTCACCTCAGCGCCCCGCCAGCCAGCGTGCCCGCAGCTCGCCGTGATTCAGGGCCAGCCACTGCAGGGCGATGACGGAGGCGGCATTGTCGATGCGCCCCTCTTTGAGCCAGGCATAGGCCTGCTCGCGGCTCACCACGTGGACCCGGATGTCTTCCCCCTCTTCCGCCAGACCGTGGATCCCCTTGGCCTGACTGGCATCCACCTCGCCCACGAACACCTCGATGCGCTCGGTGCTGCCACCCGGGCTCACCAGATAGCTGATGGCGTGTTCGCAGCGTCCCACCTCGATCCCTGCCTCTTCCACCGCTTCGCGCCGCACCACTGCCTCGGCGGTCTCCCCTTCATCGATGATGCCGGCCACCAGCTCCAGCAGCCAGGGGGTGGCGCTGGTCTCCATGGCGCCGATGCGAAACTGCTCCACCAGCACGATCTCGTCCCGCACCGGATCATAAGGCAGCAGGGCGGCGGCATGGCCACGTTCGAACAGTTCCCGGACGATGGGGGCGTTCCAGCCACCGGCAAACAGCCTGTGTTGCAGGCGGTAGACATTCACCTTGAAGAAGCCATTATATCCAGCTGATTTTTCAATGATTTTCACATCATCGCTGGAGTAGTGGCAGGTTTGAGGCAAGGCTTGCTGTGACATTCGAGACTCCTGCCAGCTTGACTTGGCTTGGTTTGACCATAATATTCGGGGGCATGAATGAACATTCATTCACTCGCTCTCGCCGACGATGAGGGAAGGATTTTAGCAGCCACAGGGCATTTGGCTAGGCGCGTTGCCGAGAAAACTCGCCCCGGACCTTGACGTTTCCGCAGCTGGAAAAGAGACAGTTCGCAATGAAATCTGCTTATAGTAGAGTGGTTAAGCTGAAATCAAGCTTGGTCGGTGACAATCCCCCCTTCATCCAGCGGACAGCTTTGGGTTGATACAAAAGGTTAAAACTATCATATGAAAAGAACACTCTTGTCAGTCATGGTGATGCTGGGTGTGAGCGGCGCCGCTCATGCCGAAAACCTGCTCGATATTTACCAACAGGCCCAGATCAAGGACACCCAGCTGCTGGAATCCAAGGCCAAGCGGGACCAGGCCTTCGAGAAGATCAACGAATCCCGTGCAGCCCTGCTGCCCCAGATCAACCTGGGCGCCGGCCTGAACTACCTGCAAAACAAGAACGACACCATGACCAACACGGGCGCTACCGGCTCCGTGACCCTGGATCAATCCATCTACCGTCGCAGCAACTGGGTCAACCTGGATCTGACCGAGAAGAGCGCCACCCAGTCCGACGTGGCCTACAACCTCGAGTACCAGAACCTGATGCTGCGTACCGCCCAGGCCTACTTCGACGTGCTCAAGGCCATGGATACCCTGGAATTCGTGCGTGCCAACAAGACCGCGGTCGAGCGTCAGCTTGAACAGACCCAGCAGCGCTTCGAAGTGGGCCTGACCGCCATCACCGACGTGCACGAAGCCGAGGCCGAGCGCGATCAGGCGCTGGCGGACGAGATCAATGCCGAGAACACCCTGGACAACAGCTACGAGAGCCTGCGCGAGCTGACCGGTATCGACCACCGTCAACTGGACGTACTCAACACCGATCGCTTCAGCCCGCAGAAGACCGCGTTCAACTCCGACAAGTGGCTGGAGCTGGCTCTGGACAAGAACCTGGAGCTGCACAGCGCCCGCATCGGCAAGGACATCGCCAAGGAGCAGATCGATCTGGCCAAGACCGGTCATGAACCGACCCTGGATCTGGGCGCCGGCCTGAACGCCGGTTACAACGATTACAAGGACGAGATCCGCAACCCCGAGAGCAACAGCAATCAGGGCAACATCGGCCTGAACTTCAAGCTGCCCATCTACACCGGCGGGGCCACCACCTCCCAGGTCAAGCAGGCACAGTTCAACTACGTGGCTGCCAGCGAACAGCTCGAGCGCAGCTTCCGCTCGGTGCAGAGCACGGTCCGCTCCTCCTACAACAACGTGAACGCCAGCATCGGCTCGGTCCGCGCCTACAGCCAGTCCGTCATCTCCGCCGACAGCGCCCTGAAGGCGACCGAAGCCGGTTACGAGGTGGGTACCCGCACCATCGTCGACGTGCTGGACTCCACCCGCAAGCTGTATCAGGCCAAGCAGAAGCTCTCCGAGGCCCGCTACAACTACATCCTCAGCATCCTCTCCCTCAAGCAGGCCGCCGGCATCCTGGAGCAGAAGGATCTGGAAGAGGTGAACCAGGGTCTGATGCCCGCCGCCCAGGTCACCAAGAAGTCCTGAGCCATGCGCACACCATGAGAAAAGGCGACCCCGGGGTCGCCTTTTTCATCTCTGTTCGCCGCTGGAAGTGCGTTGGTCGGGGCCTGCCAGGCAGCGGTCATGTCACCGACCCGGCAGCCCCATCAAAAAACCCGGCCTTGGCCGGGTTTTACGCTTATCCGCGTTCGCGGATGGTCTTGATGATGTCGGTGGTGGAGCAGCCGTCCTCGAAGTTCAGCACTCGCACCTCGCCGCCATTGGCGGTCACCTCGGCGTAACCGGCGATCTCTTCGGGCTTGTAGTCGCCCCCCTTGACCAGGAGGTCTGGCAGGATCTCGGCGATCAGACGCTGGGGAGTGTCTTCGCTGAAGGGGACCACCCAGTCCACGGCACCCAGGGCCGCCAGCACAGTCATACGGCGCTCGGTCGGGTTGACCGGGCGACCCGGCCCCTTGAGGCGACGCACGGACTCGTCGGTGTTCACCGCCACGATCAGGCGATCCCCCAGCTTGCCCGCATTGGCCAGATAGGAGACATGACCCGCGTGCAGAATGTCGAAGCAGCCGTTGGTCATCACCACCTTCTCGCCGCGCAGACGGGCGGCCTGGACGGCCACCTTGAGCTGGGCCTCGGACATGACGCCAAAACCGGTCTCCTGCTCGGTGTAGAGGGCGTTGGCCAGCTCCACCGGGCTCACGGTGGAGGTCCCCAGCTTGCCGACCACGATGCCGGCGGCGGTGTTGGCCAGGGCGCAGGCCTCATCCAGACTCTTGCCTGCGGCAAGGGAAGTCGCCAGGGTGGAGATGACGGTGTCACCGGCACCGGTGACGTCATAGACCTCGTGGGCCTGGGCCGGCAGGTGCAGCTCGGGCTGCCCTTCGCGGATCAGGGTCATGCCGTTCTCGGAACGGGTGACCAGCAGGGCGTCCAGCTCGAAGCGCTTGACCAGCTCCAGCCCCCTGGCGACCAAGTCTTCTTCCCCCTTCACCTTACCCACCACGGCCTCGAACTCGGACATGTTGGGGGTCAGCAGGGTGGCACCGCGGTACTTCTCGAAATCGGTCCCCTTGGGGTCGACCAGCACGGGGATACCGGCGGCGCGGGCACGCCGGATCATGCCGGGCACATCGTTGAGGGCGCCCTTGCCGTAGTCGGAGAGGATCATCACGTCCGCCTGGGGCAGCGCCTGCTCCACCTTGCCCATCAGCAGGCTGGCATCCACGTCGTGGAAGGCCTCTTCGAAGTCGAGGCGCAGCAGCTGCTGGTTGCGGGACAGCACCCGCAGCTTGGTGATGGTCGGATAGTCGGTCAGGCGCACGAAATCACAAGCCACCTTGACCCCGGCCATCTGGCTGGCGAGGGCATCGGCGGCTTCATCCTGACCGGTCAGGCCCAGCAGCACGGCCTGGGCGCCGAGGGCGGCGGAGTTGAGCGCCACGTTGGCGGCGCCACCCGGACGCTCCTCGATGTGCTCGACCTTGACCACGGGGACCGGTGCCTCGGGGGAGATCCGGCCGGTAGGGCCATGCCAGTAGCGATCCAACATGACATCGCCAACGACCAGGATGCGGGCTTTTTCAAACTCGGGCAGGGTGATTTTCATCTGTATCGGCTCTCAAAACCTGAAAAATTCAGCGGCCGATTTTATCACACTCTTTTCCGGGGCGTGAAAAAAGCACGGCCCTGCCCCCTGACGCCCCCTCTGACCAGATGACGGCGATTCGCGCCCGCCCCCGCTTTTCGGATAGAATCCTCCACATGCGAGTGACCGCATCCGCGCCGGGCCACCCCACACAGGCCCCCCGGTTCGGTCGGACTCCCCCCTTTGCCTTTGCGAACAAGAGACTCTTCATGGCCCAAGAACACGCTCCCCGCCTCGAACCCCGTCTGTTCCATCCCCGTTACTGGGGGAGCTGGCTGGGCCTCTCCCTGCTCTGGCTGCTGGTGTTGCTGCCCTGGCGCAGCCAGATGTGGCTGGGCCGCCAGCTCGGCACCCTGGCCCGCAAACTGCTGAAATCCCGCGTCAAGATTGCCCGCCGCAACCTGGAGCTGGCGATGCCCGAGCTCAGCCGGGATGAGCGCGAAGCCCTCCTGGTGCAGAACTTCGAGAGCGTGGGTTGCGCCATCTTCGAGGTGGGCATGGCCTGGTTCTGGCCAGACTGGCGGATGCGCCGCCTGATGAAGGTGGAAGGGGAAGAGCACGTCATCAACGCCATGGAGAAGGGCCAGGGGATGCTGCTGCTCTCCTGCCACTTCCTGACGCTGGAGCTCAATGCCCGCTGCTTCGGCCTGGTGCGCCCCGGGGTCGGTGTCTATCGCCCCAACACCAATCCGGTGCTGGAGTACGCCCAGTACCACGGTCGCTGCGCCTCCAACAAATACCTGGTGGACCGGATGGACGTGAAGGGGATGATCAAGGCGCTGCGCAACGGCGACGCCCTCTGGTATGCACCGGATCACGACTACGGCAGCCATGCCAGCGTCTTCGTGCCCTACTTCGCGGTGGAGCAGGCCGCCACCATCACGGGGACCGCCACCCTGGCCCGTGTGAAGAACACCGTCACCCTGCCCTGCTACAACATCCGCACCCGGGAGGGCTACACCCTGCATATCGGGGCCCCGCTCGCGGACTACCCGAGCGGTGACGACATGGCGGATGCCAGCCGCGCCAACCGCGAAATTGAAGCCGCCGTGCGCAAGGCGCCGGAGCAGTACATGTGGCTGCACCGCCGCTTCAAGACCCGCCCCAATCCGGACGATCCCGGCTACTACTGATGCCCTCCCGCCCCGTCGACCGGGCAAGTCCAGACGACAGGACAGGATGGCACCGCGCCCCATGAAAAAGCCCTCGCACTGCGAGGGCTTTTTTGTTGGCTGCCAGCGTCTGCCTTACTGGCGGATCAGGCGGTAGATGGCGTAGCCGGGGTGCTTGGCGTCATCCATCGGCAGGGTGGACTGGTACGACAGATCCGCCCCCGCCAGGGCCTTGGCCTCGTCGGTCGGCGAGGAGTAGAGGCGCACGTCCACGTTGGCGGGCAGGGGCTTCATGTGCCAGTTGTTGTTGGCCGCCGGGCTGAAGCCAGCCGGGTTGTCCGCAGACTGGGCCTTCAGGTACTGGGCGATGATCTCCCGCGTCTCGAAGGGATCTTCATGGACGATGTTGCTGCCGTCGATGCCCGGGAAGTGGCCGCCGCCGCTGGCGCGGTAGTTGTTGGTCACCACGTAGAACTTCTGGGCCGGGTCCACGGGCTGGCCGTTGAAGGTGAGGCCGCTGATGCGCTGGCCGTCGCTCACCTTGACCCCGTCCTTGCTGTAGCGGGCCGGCTGGGTGATGTCCACCTCGTAGTTGACCCCGTCAATCACATCGAAGTTGTAGGTGGGGAAGCTCTCGTTCACCAGCCACTGCACCTCTGTCTTGCCGGTGTCGATCTGGTTGAACTGGCCGGCGCTCATCTCCAGCCACTCCTTGACGGTGGCCCCGTTCACCTCGACCACCTGCAGGGTGTTCGGATAAATGTAGAGGTCGGAGACGTTGCGCAGGGAGATGTCACCCTGGGCCACGTAGGTAAAGTCGTTGATGCCGTTGCGACCGCCACGGAAGGGGGCCGCCACCGACAGGATGGGGTAGGACTCCTTGAGCAGGCCGTCTTGTTGCAACTGCTCCGCGTGGCGGCGCTGGGCATCGCTCACCAGCTGCACCGAGGGGTCGTCCTGCACCAGGGCGAAGAAGCTGTGGATGGGGGAGGTGATCTTGCCGAGCGGCTCGTCCAGCCACTGGTTGGTGGCGTCGTGATCCGCCTGCACCAGGTCCACCACCCGCTGATCCACCGCACTGCCCTCGCTGGCGTCTATCTTGCGCAGGCTGGCCTGGCTCTGCTTCACCTGCCACTTGCCGTCCACCTGTTCCAGCTTGAGGTCGATGATGCCGAGGTGGTTGCCCCAGTAGCCGGGCATCACGGTGGGGATGCCGCTCAGGGTACCGGCCTGGTTGTCCACCTCCGGCAGATCCGGGAAGTCCCCGGGGAAGTTCTTGTGGGCGTGGCCCAGCATCAGGGCGTCCACCCCCTTCACCTTGGCCAGATGCCAGGCGGAGTTCTCCATCATGGCCTCGTAGCTGCTGGCATTGATGCCGGTGTGAGCCACCACCACCACGATGTCGGCGCCCTTGGCGCGCAGCTCGGGCACATAGTGATTGGCGGTCTCGACCATGTCGGCCACCACCACCTTGCCCTCCAGATGGCGCTTGTCCCACTGCAGCACCTGGGGCGGGGTCAGACCCAGGATGCCCACCTTGACGCGCTGGCGCTGGCCCTTGTCATCGGTCACCTCGCGCTCCAGCAGCAGATAGGGGGTGAACTTGTTGCCGCTCCAGTCAATCTGTCCCTTGGCATCGCGCTTGAAGGCCCCCGCCTCGAACACGTTGGCGTTCACATAGGGGAACTCGGCCCCCGCCAGCACCTTGCCAAGGTAGTCCAGGCCGTAGTTGAACTCGTGGTTGCCCAGGTTGCCCGCGTCGTAGCCCAGCTCGTTCATCGCCTTGAACACCGGGTGCGCCTGCTTCTCGAGGTAGCCGGCACCGGACTGCTCGAAGATGTAGTCCGCCAGCGGCGTGCCCTGAATGAGGTCACCGTTGTCGAGCAGCAGGTTGTTGGGGTTCTCGGCGCGGGCGGCGCGGATCAGCAGGGCGGTGCGGGAGAGGCCGAACTTGCGATCCTCCTTGTTCTGGTAGTAGTCGTAGCCCAGCACGTTGGAGTGGATATCAGAGGTCTGGATCAGGCGCAGGGAGACGGTCCCCGGCTGCGCCTTGCTGTCATTCTCGTTGCTGCAGGCAGACAGCAGCACGATGGCGGCAATAGCCCCCAGCTTCATGGTGTTATTCACTGTTTTTTCCCTTTTATTATGAGTAACGCTTTACCAGCGCCGGGAATTTAACAGACGAATATGTCAGCAGATGGCACCGGGACTCATTTTTATGAAGCCCGGCACAAAAATAGCCTCACGAGGCCGGTATGGCACCCAATGCCAGCTTGGCCGCCAGCACCAGCATGATGAGACCTACAACAAGATCAATGGCTTGCTGCACCCGGCCCCGGGCAAGCCAGGGGGAGAGTGCCGCCGCCCCGAACGCCAGTCCGTAGAACCAGACCAGAGAAGCCAGCATGGCCCCCGCCGCGAAGGCGGGTCTGAGCTCCTCGGCAAACTGGCTGCCGAAGGAACCAAGCAGCATCAGGGTATCCAGGTAGACGTGGGGATTGAGCAGGGTCACTCCGAGGGTCATGGCCAGCACGCTCTTGACCCCCATCAACCGGGGCGAGTCCGCCAGGGCCGCCTCCTGGCCGCGCCAGGCACTGCGCAGGGAGCGCACCCCGAACCAGCCGAGGAAGAGCACGCCGCCCCAGGTCAGCAGGGCCAGGCCGATCGGGCTGGCCGCCAGCAGGTTGGCCCCGCCGAACACCCCGATGCCGATCAGCACGAGATCGCACAGGCAGCAGAGGGTCGCCGTCAGCAGGTGGTGGTTGCGGTGAATGCCCCGGCTCAGCACGAAGGCATTCTGGGCCCCGATGGGGATGATCATGGCAAGGCCGAGGGTAAAGCCTTGCAGGGTGGTGGCGAACATGGGGAGGCGTTCCTGTGAAAGAGAGAAACGCACTATAAGGGGGCGCGGGTAATCAGAGAAATTCATTCATTTTCTGATGCATTCATAAAACTGATGATAACCGGGCCGAAACCACACAAAGAAGGTTGTCAATTGCAGGATCTGACAATTGTGGGGTCACAGCCCCGCCCCGAGAATCGGCGGCAGGATGGGACGGCGCAGGACAGCGGTGATGGCGACAGAGGGGATGCCAGGCGACGAGCCGGTGCCGCCGGGCCTGTATTCACTGCAGCAGGGAGGGGAAGTTGGTGACCACCACCTGCTCCAGGTTCGGCAGCAGGATGCCGCTACTCACCCCCTTGGCGATGGCCTGGTAGCGGTTCATCGACCCCGTCTTGCGGGTGACCTGATTGAGGTGGTAGTTCACGGTGCGCTCCGTGATGCCGAGGATGCAGGCGATCTCCCCCGATGTCTTCCCTTCGCTGGCCCAGAACAGGCACTCGGTCTCCCGCTCCGTCAGGGGCTCCTGGGGATCGTCCTCCCTCATGCTCTGGCGCACGATCCGGATCGCCGCCTCGAAGATGTAGTTGGACATCCAGGAGAGGATGGGCGAGGACTCCAGCATCAGATCGCTCGACGCCCGCTCCCGGGTGATGAAAGAGAGTATGCCGTTCTCCCCCGCCGCCCCGTGCAGCGGGAACGAGATGCCGTTGCGCAACCCGAATTCCGCCGCCAGCCCCATCACATCCATGCTCCCCTCTTGCAGGAAGCGCGCCTTCTCGTCCAGCCGGTTCCAGTAGATGGGCAGGGTCTGCCTGCGGGCGAGCTGGATGATGGGATCGCAGGCCAGCATGTTGTTCAGGGTGTAGGCCTGTACCCAGGAGTCGGGGCACTGGTTGAACAGCACCACCTTGGGCCTTTGCATCGACATGGGCAGGATGAGGGCGAAGCGGTAGTAGTCGTAACCCATTCCCAGGGTGAAGCGGCCGATGAGCTCGGACAACCGGTTGCCATCGGTCACCAGCGTGAAATGTTCCAGGTACTCAAGCAGTTGGTCGCGTGTCATAGGCAAGCCTCCCCTGGCCAAGGCCTTGGATTATAGCGCCTAACCATGAAATGGAGAGACATGAATGCTTGTTTTCAAAGGAAAATTGAAAGAACACCCCAGATGGGAGGTCGAAAACGAGCTCTACCGATTTCGCAACCGCGTCTTCTCCGATCGACTCGGTTGGGACGTGGAATCCCGCCGTGGCCTGGAGCGGGACAACTTCGACAAGCCCGACACCCACTGGGTGCTGATTGAAGACAAGCAGGGGCTGTGCGGCTGCATCCGCCTGCTCAGTTGCGCCCAGGATTACATGCTGCCCAGCATCTTCCCCACCGCCCTCGCTGGCGAGGCCCCGCCGCGCGGCAACGACGTGTGGGAGCTGACCCGCCTCGCCATCGACGCCGACCGGGCCCCTCGCCTGGATAACGGCATCAGCGAACTCACCTGCGTCATCTTCCGCGAGGTGCTGGCCTTCGCCAGGGAGCAGGGGATCCGCGAGCTGGTGGCCGTGGTCAGCCTGCCGGTGGAGCGCATCTTCCGCCGCCTCGGCCTGCCCATCGAGCGCCTCGGCCATCGCCAGGCGGTGGATCTGGGGGCCGTGCGCGGAGTCGGTATCCGCTTCCACCTGGACGAGCGTTTCGACCGCGCCGTCCATCGCCCCCTGCAGGGCCATTACCGGCCGGCGGGGGATGCACTGCTCGCCGTCATCTGAGCAAAAAAAGTCCCGGGACCTGCCCGGGATTCAAGACGCTCGCTATGGTCCGTTTCCACCCCATGCAAAAACGGACCGGGTGAGTATCTTATGAATCTCACGTCAGGACTACTGTCACATCTCACAGGGGCGGCCCCGGGCACGGGCCCCCTCCATGGGGGCGGTCAGGTTGTCCTCTGGCGCTCCCTTGAGTAGCATTCTTGCTGAACTCCCTTTTTTCATAAGGAATGCTGATGAAAACGCTGGACTACAAGCTGCTGCTGGCCCTGGACGCGGTGATCCGGGAGCAAAACTTCGAGCGTGCCGCCCAGCGCCTGCACATTACCCAGTCCGCCATCTCCCAGCGCATCAAGCAGCTGGAGCAGCAGTTTGCGGAGCCGCTCATCATCCGCAGCCAGCCGCTGCAGGCCACGGGGCTCGGCCAGAAGCTGCTGGCCCACTATCGCCAGGTGCGCCAGCTGGAGCTGGAGCTGGCCGGCGAGCTCTCCCCCGACGAGCCCAGGGCCCCCATCCGGGTCAGCATCGCCGTCAATGCCGACAGCCTGGCCACCTGGTTCCTGCCCGCCCTAGCGCCGCTGCTGGAGCAATACCCCATCGAGCTGAACCTGCTGGTGGATGACGAGAGCCGCACCCTGGACCGGGTGCGCGAGGGGCAGGCGTTCGGCGCCGTCAGCCTGCAACCCCAGCCGCTGGCGGGCTGCTGCGTCGACGAACTCGGCGAGATGCGCTATCTGCTCACCGCCAGCCCCGCCTTCGTCGCCCGCCACTTCCCCAACGGCCTCACGGCGGCGGCCCTGGCCAAGGCGCCGGCGGTGGCCTTCGATCAGCGCGACGACATGCACATCAGCTACATGGCCCGTCATTTCGCCCTCCCCCCCGGTGGCTACCCCTGCCACACGGTGCGATCCTCCGAGGCCTTCGTCGCCATGGCGGAGCAGGGGCTGGCCTGCTGCCTCATCCCGGAATTGCAGATCCGCCAGCAACTGGAAGAGGGGCGCCTGCTCGATCTCAACCCGGATCACCACCTGGTCGAGCAGCTCTACTGGCACCGCTGGGTGCTGGAGCGGGGGCTGCACAAGCAGATATCCCAGCGCCTGATCCAGCAGGGGCGACGGGCACTGCAACCCCGTTGAGGGGGCCATTCACCTTGGCTTTGGGGGGGTAAAAACGTATAGTGCTGGGCGATTAACCATCAGGTCTCCACTCAGGTTCCCCATTTAT
Source organism: Aeromonas sp. S19(2024) (assembly GCF_041402625.1). Taxonomy (NCBI): domain Bacteria; kingdom Pseudomonadati; phylum Pseudomonadota; class Gammaproteobacteria; order Aeromonadales; family Aeromonadaceae; genus Aeromonas; species Aeromonas sp. S19(2024). The sequence goes on along the minus strand of NZ_JBGLQU010000004.1, from coordinate 205,156 downwards.
GTTCCAAGACAATCCGCTGCTGGCCCAGCTCAAGCAACAAATCCGCGAAAACATCCCCAAGAAAGAGGGTGTGATCCGCGCCTCCGATCGGGGCTTCGGCTTCCTGGAGGTCGATGAGAAGACCAGCTATTTCGTGCCGCCTCCCTACATGAAGAAGGTGATGCACGGTGACCGGGTGAGCGCCCTGATCCGCACTGAAAAAGAGAAAGAGGTGGCCGAGCCGGATGCCCTGCTGGAGCAGGCCGTTACCCGCTTCGTCGGCCGCGTGAAGATGTTCCGCGACCGCCTCAACGTGGTGCCCGACCACCCCCTCATCAAGGACGCCATCAAGGCCCGCGCCAAGAAGGGTCTGGACGAGAAGTCCTTCAAGGAAGGGGACTGGGTGGTTGCCACCCTCAAGCGCCATGCCCTGGTGGACGGCAACTTCTCCGCCGAGATCACCCAGCTCATCGCCACCCAGGAAGATCACAACGTGCCCTGGTGGGTGGTGCTGGCGCGCCACAGCCTGGCCCAGATTGAACCGGCGGACCTGCCGGAGTGGAAGGTGATCGAAGAGGAAGAGCTGCCCCGCCGGGATCTGACCCAGGTTCCCTTCTTCACCATCGACGGTGCCAAGACCAAGGACATGGACGATGCCCTGGCCATCACCAAGCTGGAGAACGGCTGGGAGCTGCTGGTGGCCATCGCCGACCCGACCGCCTATGTGGCCGAGGGGAGCGAGCTGGACAAGGAGGCCGCCCAGCGCGCCTTCACCGTCTACATGCCGGGACGCAACGTACCCATGATCCCGCGCACCCTCTCCGACGAGCTCTGCTCCCTGAAAGAGGGCAAGGAGCGCAACACCCTGTGCGCCCGTCTGCTCATCGCCGAGGATGGCCTGCTGCTGGAGGAGACCGAGTTCTTCGCCGCCCGCATCGTCTCCCATGCCCGTCTCAGCTATGACGACGTCTCCGACTGGGCCGAGCACGGCAAAGCGCTGGATATCGACGCCGGCGTCCTGGCCCAGCTGCCCCTGATGAAGGCGATGACGGAGGCTCGCATCAAGTGGCGCACCGAGCACGCCCTGGTGTTCCCGGACAGACCCGACTACGACTTCGAGCTGGGTGAAGACGGCGAAGTGCTGGCTATCCACGTGGAGCCCCGCCGCATCGCCAACCGCATGGTGGAAGAGTCGATGATCGCCGCCAACATCTGCGCCGGCCGCGTGCTGGGCAAAGAGGTCGGCTACGGCATCTTCAACGTCCACACCGGCTTTGACGAGGAGTCCCTGGACGGCGCCATCGAGCTGCTCAAGACCGCCGAGGCCCCGTTCGAGAAGGAAGAGATCGCCAGCCTCTCCGGCTTCTGCGCCCTGCGCCGCTGGATAGACAACCTGGACACCCGCTGGCTGGACGGCAAGATCCGCCGCTTCCAGAGCTATGCCCTGATGTCCGCCGAGCCGGGTGCCCACTACGGCCTGGGTCTGGATGCCTACGCCACCTGGACCTCCCCCATCCGCAAATACGGCGACATGGTCAACCATCGCCTGCTCAAGGCGGTTATCGCCGGCAAGACCCCGGGTGAGCGCCCCAGCCTGGAGCTGACCGAGCACCTGACCGCCTGCCGCCGCCTGCACCGCATGGTGGAGCGCGACATCGGCGACTGGCTCTATGTGCGCTACCTCAAGGCCGATGCGGGCACCGACAAGGTGTTCAACGCCGAGATCATCGACGTGATGCGCGCCGGCCTCAAGCTGCGCCTGCAGGAGAACGGCGCCGTGGTCTTCATGCCCGCCCGCCATATCCTGGACAACAAGGATCGGCTGGAGTGCAACTGGGACAACGGCCGCGTCTATCTGGACAAGACCGAGGTGGTCTACGAGCTCGGCCAGATCATCGAGGTGAAGCTGACCGAAGCGGTAGAAGAGACCCGCTCCCTCATCGCCAAGCCGGCGGTGGAGCTGGTACCTGGCCCGGCGCCGGTGGCCCCTGCCAGCGAGGCCGATGCCGCGCCTGCCGACGAGGCCCCCAAGGCGCAGTGATCCCCCTGCTTGTCTGCTCTGCAAAAGCCCGCATCCTGCGGGCTTTTTTATGGCTGCGCTCCGCGGGCAGACGGAATGGGAGACCCGCTCGCAGGCCCCAGCCTGCGTCGCGACCGGCAGGGAGGATCGAGACGGGAGCGGATCAGGATCCGCCACCCGGGCGTCACAAGAGGCCTTGTCGGAACCGATCCTCTCGGGGAAAAACTGAAAGTGGGTTACAAAATAAATGATTCATTGGTGATTAACGATGAACTACGGCATATCCATCGTCATTACTTGCGAATACGAGGCGACAAATCATGACTCATTTGAGTGCAAAATTTGATTTTGTGACGACAGTCACGTTGACACCGTATTTGCGCAAACCACAAAACGAGACATCAATCACAAAAAATTGACACCCAGAGGCGAGAAGATCGAAATGTAGCCGAAATACAGCGACTGACTGTGATCGTCATCACTATGCCGGGAGGGGGGAGGTCGGGGTATTTGAGATCCAGGTCACAAGACACCCCGTTTTCAGCCTAATTTGATCACAAGCTGGTAGATTGAAGTTGCTTAGACGACTGGGATGGGAGTTCGGCAAAACTCGTCATCCCGACTACCACTTTTAATCACACAGGCTTAAAACGGGGTCCCGACATGTTATCACCGGATACCAAAGTCAAGATACAGAATTTTGGACGCTTCCTGTCCAATATGGTCATGCCCAACATAGGCGCCTTCATCGCCTGGGGCTTCATCACCGCCCTCTTCATCCCCACTGGCTGGCTGCCCAATGAAACCTTGGCCAAGCTGGTCGGTCCCATGATCACCTACCTGCTGCCGCTGCTCATCGGCTATACCGGCGGCAAGCTGATCGGGGGTGACCGGGGTGCCGTGGTCGGTGCCATCACCACCATGGGCGTCATCGTGGGGACCGACATCCCCATGTTCATGGGCGCCATGATGGTCGGCCCGCTGGGTGGCTGGGCCATCAAGCGCTTCGACAAGGCGATGGAAGGTCGCGTCAAGAGCGGCTTCGAGATGCTGGTGAACAACTTCTCCGCCGGCATCATCGGCATGTTGCTCGCCATTCTCGCCTTCTTCGTCATCGGTCCCTTCGTCAAGGTGCTCTCCGGCGTGCTGGCGAGCGGTGTCGGCTTCCTGGTGGACAACCACATGCTGCCCCTCACCTCCATCTTCGTCGAGCCGGCCAAGATCCTGTTCCTGAACAACGCCATCAACCACGGCATCTTCTCGCCGCTCGGGATCCAGCAAGCCACCGAACAGGGCCGCTCCATCTTCTTCCTGATCGAAGCCAACCCGGGTCCGGGCATGGGCGTGCTGCTGGCCTACATGGTGTTCGGCCGTGGCGCCGCCAAGCAGTCCGCTGCCGGTGCGTCCATCATCCACTTCTTCGGCGGCATCCACGAAATCTACTTCCCGTACGTGCTGATGAACCCGCGCCTCATCCTGGCGGTGATCGCAGGCGGCATGACCGGGGTCTTCACCCTGACCCTGTTCAACGCCGGTCTGGTCTCCCCCGCCTCCCCGGGCTCCATCTTCGCCGTGCTGCTGATGACGCCGAAAGCCTCCCTCATCGGGGTGCTGCTCTCCATCGTCGCCTCCGCCACCGTCTCCTTCCTGGTCGCCGCCGTGTTCGTCCGTGCCCAGCAGCCGGAAGCCGACGAGGCCGATGCCCTGGGTGAAGCCACCCGCAAGATGAAAGCCATGAAGGGTGCCAAGCCCGAGACCACCGCCGCCAAGAAGCCGGAAACCGAGCTGACCGCAGTGCGCAACATCGTCGTCGCCTGCGATGCGGGCATGGGCTCCAGCGCCATGGGCGCCGGCATGCTGCGCAAGCGGGTGCAGGCCGCCGGTCTCGACATCAGCGTCACCAACCGTGCCATCAACAACCTGGACGATCAGGTGGATCTGGTCATCACCCACAAGGATCTCACCGACCGTGCCCGTCGCCATGCGCCGCATGCACAGCACATTTCGCTGACCAACTTCCTCGACAACGCCCTCTATCAGGAGCTGGTGCAGAACCTCAGCCTGGCCAACGCGGCCAACGATGACGTCGCCAACCCGCAACTGCTGGTGGCGGCCAACGACGACAGCTACGAGCCGCAGGAGCCGGAAGTCTTCACCCTGAGCCTGCAGGACGTGCACCTGGGCCTCAAGGCCGAGAACAAGGAAGCGGCCATCGTGACAGCCGGCAAGCTGCTGGCCGAGCGAGGCTATGTGGCACCGGACTACGTCGACGCCATGCTGGAGCGCGAACAGCTGGTCTCCACCTACCTCGGCGAATCCATCGCCGTGCCCCACGGCACCATCGCCGCCAAGGAGCACGTGAAGCGTACCGGCATCGTCATCTGCCAGTACCCGGCCGGAGTCGCCTTCGGCGAGGGTGCCGATGAAGTGGCGCGCCTGGTCATCGGCATTGCCGCCCGCAACGATGAACACATACAGGTCATAACCCGCCTGACCAATGCACTGGATGAGCCCGGTCTCGTCGACCGTCTGGCCAGCACCCAGGATCCCCAGGAGTTCCTGGATCTGCTGGGGGCCGAGCAGGCCGCGTAATCATCCGTCATCGTCTTTGGTTGTAGAGGTTAATATCATGAAAACATTGCATTTTGGTGCCGGCAACATCGGTCGGGGCTTCATCGGCAAACTGCTGGCTGACGCCAGCCATCAGGTCACCTTCGCCGACGTCAACGAGACCCTGATCGACCAGCTCAACCACCGCCAGGAGTACAAGGTGCACGTGGTGGGCACGGATCAGAAGCTGGACGTGGTGCGCAACGTTGCCGCCGTCAGCTCGGCCGGACACGAGGTGATCGCCCGTATCATCACCGCCGATCTGGTCACCACGGCGGTCGGCCCCAACATCCTGGACAAGATTGCCAGCACCCTGGCCAAGGGGCTGCAGGCCCGCTTCGATGCCGGCAACCTGACTCCCCTCAACGTCATCGCCTGCGAGAACATGGTGCGCGGCACCAGCCACCTCAAGGAGGAGGTACTCAAGTACCTGCCGGTCGCGTATCATGCCACCCTCGAGCAGTGCGTCGGCTTCGTCGACTCGGCGGTGGATCGCATCGTTCCGCCCGCCGCGGCGAACGACGATCCCCTGGAGGTGACGGTGGAGAGCTTCAGCGAGTGGATCGTCGATCGGACCCAGTTCAAGGGGGAGCTGCCCCAGGTGGCGGGCATGGAGCCCACCGACAACCTGATGGCCTTCGTCGAGCGCAAGCTGTTCACCCTCAACACCGGCCACATCGTCACCGCCTACCTCGGCAAGCTCAGGGGCTATCGCACCGTGCGCGAGGCGATCGAGGATCCACTGATCCGCAGCAAGGTACGCCGCGCCATGGAGGAGAGCGGGGCCGTGCTGGTGAAACGTTACGGCTTCGACCCACGCCTGCACGCCGCCTACATCGAGAAGATCCTCTCCCGCTTCGCCAACCCCTATCTGGTGGACGAGATTGACCGGGTCGGTCGCCAGCCGCTGCGCAAGCTGGCGGCGGGGGACAGGCTGGTGAAGCCGCTGCTCGGCACCCTGGAGTACGGCCTGCCGAGCGATCACCTGCAGGAGGGCATCGCCGCCGCACTGCATTACCGCAATGAGGACGATCCCCAGGCGGTGGAGCTGCAGGCCATGCTGGCGGAACTTGGTCCGGCACGGACCCTGGCCCGCGTCACCGGCCTGGATGAGCACAGCGATGTGGTACGCACCATCGTCGCCCGTTACAACAACTTGAAGTGACCTGATGGGGTGGCGTCACACCGCCCGTGACGGACCCCATACGATACAAACCGGGGGAGGGCCTGCTCTCCCCCTGTCAGCCGGACCCGAAGCACTTATGACCACACACCAGGAAGATGAAGTACTGGAGCGACTGAACGAGCAGGATGGCCCCCGCGGCTTCTTTCTCGAGGTCGTGACCATCCTGGAAGAGGCGGTCGACTCCCTGATGCGGCGAGCCTTTCGTCAGGAGGAGTATGCCGTCAAATACGCCATCGAACCCCTGCTCAACCAGAGCGGCCCCCTCGGCCAGCTGGAGGTGCGCCTCAAGCTCATCTTCGCCCTCGGCCTCATCTCCCTCGAGCGCTATCAGGATCTCGAGGCATACCTGAAGATCCGCGACTTTCTGGTACGCGACCCCAAGGATTACCGCTTCAGCGACAAGCCGGTCCGCGATCTGCTCGAGCGCCTGAATACCATCCAGCAGGGCAGCATGATGCCGCAGGATCCCCCGGCCAACGAGGAGGACTGGCCCCTCTACCAGATGCAGCTCAACCGGCTCGATCAGATGGTGCGCTCCGCCCTGGTGCTGGCGGTGACCGATTGCGTCACCGAACTCCACAAAGAGAGCCCCATCTGATCTGAGCGGCTCTCTCCTGCACGCCTGGCGGGTGTCATCTTGCCCCCCTTCCCCGCTACACTAGGTCCAACCCCATCACCTGTACGAGGTTGGCATGATTGCTCTCTCCCTCGCCGGAATAGCCCTCATCTCCCTGCTCGCCCAATGGCTTGCCTGGTCCGTGCGCGTTCCCGCCATTTTGTTCCTGCTGCTGAGCGGCCTCTTGCTCGGCCCGGTGACCGGTCTGCTCGATCCCGATCAGTTGCTGGGGGATCTGCTGTTTCCCCTGGTTTCCCTCTCGGTCGCCATCATCCTGTTTGAAGGAGCGCTGACCCTGCACCTGACCGAACTCAAGGGGATCGGCAAGGTGGTACGCAACCTCTGCTCCACCGGCATGGTGACCAGCTTTGCCGTCATCGGCGCCGCCAGCTACTTCCTGCTTGGGCTGGACTGGCGGGTCGCCATGGTGCTCGGCGCCGTGCTGGTGGTGACCGGCCCCACGGTGATCGCCCCCATGCTCAACGTGATCCGCCCGGTCCGGGAGGTGGACAAGATCCTGCGCTGGGAGGGGATCGTCATCGACCCCATCGGCGCCCTGTTCGCGGTACTGGTGTTCGAGGCGGTGCGCCTCGGCAGCCAGGGAGATCTGGTCGGTCATACCCTGCTGGCCCTGGCCAAGACGGTGGGAGTGGGGTCGCTCATCGGGGTCGGTGCCGGCTGGCTCACCACCCTGCTCATCCGCAAGGACTGGCTGCCGGTCAGCCTGCACAAGTTCGGGGTACTGGCGCTGGTGCTGGTGACCTTCACCCTGTCTGACTGGCTCAGTCACGAATCCGGCCTGCTGGCGGTGACCGTGTTCGGCATCTGGCTCGCCAACCAGGAGGGGCTGGATCTGGAGGAGGTGCTGGCCTTCAAGGAGGATCTCGCCGTCATTCTCATCTCCTCCCTCTTCATCCTGCTGGCGGCCCGCCTCGATCTGGCCCAGCTCTGGCAGCTCGGCCCCATGGTGCTGGCCCTGCTGTGCGTGGTGCAGTTCGTGGCCCGCCCGCTCTGCATCCTGGTCTCGACCCGGGGGTCGGACTTGCCCTGGCGCGCCCGCGCCCTGCTCGCCTGGATAGCCCCCCGGGGCATAGTGGCGGCGGCGGTCAGCGCCTCCTTCGCCATCAGCATGCACGAGGCCGGCATCGAGGATGCCGACAAGCTGGTGCCCCTGGTGTTTGCGGTCATCATCTTCACCGTGGTGCTGCAGAGCCTGACGGCCACGCCATTGGCCAGATTGCTCGACATGCGCCAGAGCACCCCCAATGTCTGGCTGCTCATCGGCGCCAACTCGGTGGCCCGGGCCATCGGCAAGGCGCTGGCGGATCAGGGGATCCCGGTGCAGCTCTCCGATCCTGCCTGGGAACACTGCAAGCTGGCCCGCATGAGCGGCCTGCCCTGCTACTTCGGCAACCCCCAGTCGGAGCACGCCGAGCGGCACCTGCCCCTCACCAGCATCAGCACAGTGCTGGCGCTCTCTCCCAGCCGCCACAACAACGCCCTCGGGGTGCTGCACTTCGCCCACCTCTACGGGGAGGAGAAGGTCCACTCCCTGCGTTCCAGCGAACAACACGGCAAGGCCAACCGGGAGAGCGCCACCTTCCGTGCCCGCCAGAACCTGTTCGGCGCCGACATCAACTTCGCCAGGCTGAGCGGCCTGCTGAGCCGGGGCGGGCAGATCAAGGCGACCCGCCTGAGCGACACCTTCGACTGGGACCAGTATCAGGAGGCCAATCCCGGCGCCATTCCTCTGTTCGTGCTGGATGCCAAGGCCAGACCCAGGGTGGTCACCGGCCCTGTCACGCCGCTGCCCGGGGAGCTGCTGATCGCCCTGCAGCCACCCCGGGAGGGGGCGACGGTGCCCTGATCCGATGACGGCGCCACCGGGAAGGAGAACTAGACTTGAGGGTGGCGCCATGAGTCATAGGAGGATGTCATGACAGTCAGTGAATTGCGCGCGCTTCACCAGCAGCACAGGTTCAAGGAGGCGGAGATCATGCACGACATCGTCTCCCCCGGCTGGATCGTGGAGTTCAGGGGGCAGGACGGCCACCTCTACGTGATGACGGACACCCTGGGGTGCCCCATGAGCTTCTCGTCCACCGAGGAGGCACGGGACCACATCCACCTGGTGGCCGACTGCCCCGTCCAGGTCGAGCACCTCTACCGCTTCTTCGAACGCTGAACAGCCATCGAAAAAGGCTCCCGAGGGAGCCTTTTCTCATTCCGGCTGCGTGGACTCAGCCTCCTTTCCCTCCAGCCGCCTCACCGGCTTTTGCAGAATAAGGTTGGCCGGATAGGTGACCAGATCGCCGTTGTCATCCCGCACCCGCACGTAGAAGAGGCCGATCTCGGTGATGATGCCGGTGACGGAGTCATCCTTGTCGAGGATGCGGATGCGATCGCCAATCTTGTAGGGGAAGGCGAAGAAGATGGTGATGCTGGCGGTGATGTTGGAGAGGATCGACCACTGGGCCACCATGGCGACCCCCAGTACCGCGAAGAAGGAGGAGGCAAGCACCACCAGCCGGGAGAAGTCGAGCCCCCAGACCCCGGCCAGGATCAGCAGGGTGGCGCAGCCCAGCAGGAAGTGGAATACGTGCTCCACGTAGAGTACCCGGTTCTCGCTCACCTGCCGGCTCTGGCCAAGGGCCATCAGGCTCTTGTGAATGAGGCCGCGCACCAGGGTGTGCCCCAGCAACAGCAGCAGGGTCACGCCAAAAGATTCCCATGTCGTCATGTTCACTCCTTACCACCAGCGCCTGTGCTTGAGCCAGACCGCCAGTCCGGTCGCCAGCACCAACAGGAAGCCACAGAACACCCAGAAGGCGGTCGGACTCTCGGCCCCGGGGATCCCCCCCAGGTTGATGCCGAACAGGCCGGTCAGGAAGCTGGCGGGCAGGAACAGCAGCGCCATCACCGACATCTGGTAGGCGCGGCGGTTGGTCGCCTCCGCCATCAGGTTGTTGATCTCGTCCGCCAGCACGGCGGTGCGCGCCACCCCGGCATCCAGATCGTCGAGCCAGCGCCGCAAGCGGTCGGCGATGTCGAGCAGGCGTCGCCTGTCATCTTCGTCCAGCCAGCTGATCTTCTCGTTGGCCAGGCGCGCCACCAGATCCCGCTGGGGGGAGAGGTAGCGACGGATCATGATGAGCTGCTTGCGGATGCGTGCAAGCCGACCGTTGGCGGGCAGGTCGCGCATCAGCACCATCTCTTCCAGATCCAGGATCTGGTCGTGCAGCTCCTCGACGAACTCCCCGGCCCGGTCGGTCAGGGCGTCGCATATCTCCACCAGCCAGTCGGCGGGAGTGTCGGCACCGCCCCCCAGCGACAGCTGCTCGAACACATCTTTCTCGGAGAGCAGCGGACGACGTCGGCTGCTGATGATGAGATCCGGCGTGATGAAGATCCGCAGGGCCACCATCTCTTCAGGCCTGTGATCCTTGTTGTGGTTGATGCCGCGCAGGATCAGCAGCACCGTCTCCCCCATCCGCACCAGCTTGGGACGATTGCTCTGGCCGAGCAGGGCCTCCCGGGCCGCCTCCCCCAGCAGCGGCGTCTGCAGCAGCCAGCGCGCCGACTCCGGGTTGCCGTAGTCCAGATGCAGCCAGCCGGGCTGGGCACCGGGGATCTCGCTACCTTCGGCCAGCGGGGTCATGCCCCCCTTGCCGTCCAGGGTCAGGCCATAAATCACGTCACCGGGCACCCGATCCATCTCGTCTCCTTCTCGTTTCATGTGCAGGCCCCAGCTTACACCAAAGGCGGGGACGACTCAGCCCCGGGGCAGCCGCCCCGCACCAGCCATGCTAAGATGCGCCACCCGTTCCAGACACAGGAAGCCATGCCATGCCCATCTGGGTTGATGCCGATGCCTGCCCCATCCCGGTCAAGGAAATCCTCTACCGCGCCGCCCACCGCGCCCAGGTGGTGACCACGCTAGTGGCCAACCAGGGGCTCAGAGTCCCCCCCTCCCCCTTCATCAAGACCCAGCAGGTGGAGAAGGGCTTCGATGTGGCAGATCATGTCATCGCCCAGCAGGTCAAGCCCGGCGACCTGGTGATCACCGGCGACATTCCCCTCGCCTCCTGGGTCATCGACGCCGGGGGCGAGGCGCTCAATCCCCGGGGCGAGATCTACACCCGGGAGACCATCCAGGCACGACTCGGGATGCGCAACTTCATGGAGGAGCTGCGCTCTGCCGGCGTCCAGACCGGTGGCCCTGCGCCCTTCAACGCCGCCGACAAGCAGCGCTTCGCCAATGCGCTGGACAAGTGGCTGGTCAGGGGCAAGCTGAGCTGATCACCCTCTCCCCGGTCCACCGCCGGGGAGAGCCATTCATTTCCCTTTTCCCTTAATTCTTCCTTAATGCTCCTTGATTAGCCTTGCGACTGTTGACCCAACCACCCGCAAGGAGCAAGCAATGAAACTGACCCCCCTGTTGTTACTGATCCCCCTGTTGAGCGGCGCAGCCCTGGCCGACCCCCAATGCACCCAGGCCGACAAGAGCAAGTGGATGAGCGAAGCCGACGCCCAGCAGCAGATCAAGGCGATGGGATACGACATCAAGAAGTTCAAGGCCACCAAGACCGGCTGCTACGAGATCTACGGCTGGGACAAGGAGAAGCGCAAGGTCGAGATCTACTTCGACCCGACCGACCTGAAAAAGGTGAAAGAAGAGATCGACGAGTAACGCCGCCCCGGGCCGGTCTTCCCCCGGCCCCCACCATGGAGCCTTGCCATGACACCTGCCTCTGAAGTGAAAGTCTGGGATCCCCTCATCCGGGTGTTTCACTGGGCGACCGTCACCCTCTGCCTGCTCAACTTCTTCGTGCTGGAAGAGGGCAGCAAACCCCACAGATATGCTGGCTACGCGGTGGGCATCCTGCTCATCATCCGCCTGCTGTGGGGGCTGGTCGGCCCCTATTACGCCCGCTTCGGCCAGTGGTGGCCAACCCCTGCCCGGGTCCGCTACTACCTGCGTCAGCTCGCCCAGGGGCGCCACCCCTACTACCTCGGCCACAATCCGGTCGGCTCCCTGATGATCTGGTTGCTGCTGCTGTCCCTGGTCGGGACCGTCGTCACCGGCTGGCTCACCACCTGGGATGCCTTCTGGGGCGAGGAGTGGCTGGAGGAGCTGCACGGCATCATCGCCAACACCCTGATGGCCGCCGTTGGCGTCCATGCGGCAGTGGTACTCCTGACCGATCGCCTCACCCGCAGCGATTTGGTCCGCGCCATGGTGCTGGGCAAAAAGCGGGTCCCCGCCAACATCAAGGTGGAAGACCCCCGCGCTTGATGGCCGGGCTGCCGACCAGTCCCCTCCTCTGTTCACCCGCTCATCTGCCCAAAAAAGACCCCCTGCCAAGGCAGGGGGTCGTCATGAGCAGCGCGGGGGGAGGACCTAGATCATCACACCGGCGATAACGGCGGAGAGCAGGCTCACCAGGGTGGAGCCGTACACCAGCTTCAAACCGAAGCGGGAAACCATGTTGCCCTTCTCTTCGTTGAGCGCCTTCACCGCACCGGCAATGATGCCGATGGAGCTGAAGTTGGCGAACGACACCATGAAGATGGAGAGGATGCCGACGGTGCGCGGGGAGAGCTCGGCGGCAATCTTGCCCAGATCCATCATGGCCACGAACTCGTTGGTCACCAGCTTGGTCGCCATGATGGAACCGGCCTGCAGCGCGTCACTGCCCGGGATGCCCAGGATCCAGGCAACGGGATAGAAGATGTAGCCCATGACGTGCTGGAAGTTGACGCCGAACGCCGCCTCGAACAGGTAGTTGATGAGAGCGATCAGGGCGATGAAGCCCACCAGCATGGCACCGACGATCACCGCCACGGTGAAACCGGCCATGATGTACTCCCCCAGCATCTCGAAGAAGTTCTCCTTCTTCGGCGTGTGGTGCTCGTCACCCTCGGCCAGCGCCTTGGCATCGGTCACGGTGTTGTCCGGCTCGTAGGGGTTGATCAGCGACAGCACGATGAAGGTGCTGAACATGTTGAGTACCAGCGCGGCCACCACGTAGCGCGGCTCGATCAGCTGCATGTAGGCACCGACGATGGACATGGAGACGGTGGACATGGCCGTCGCCGCCAGGGTGTACATCTGCTTCTCGTTCAGGTGCGGCAGTATGTTCTTGAGGGCGATGAAGTTCTCGGACTGACCGACGATCATGGAGCTGATGGCGTTGAAGGACTCCAGCTTGCCCATGCCGTTGATCCTGGCCAGCACGGTGCCGATACCACGAATGACGATGGGCAGCAGACGGATGTACTGCAAAATGCCGATCAACACGGAGATGAAGACGATGGGCATCAGCACCATCAGGAAGAAGGAGAAGGCCCCTTCGTTGACCAGACCGCCGAACACGAAGTCGGTCCCCTGCTTGGCAAACTCCATCAGCTTGGTGAAGCCGGCGGCAAAGCCACCCACCACCGCCAGACCCACTTCGGAGTTGAGCATGAACCAGGCGAGCGCCAGCTCGACCACCAGCAGCTGGCCGATGTAACGCAGCTTGATCTGTTTCCAGTTGCGGCGGTTTGCCAGCAACGCCAATGCCAGGACCATCACGAGTCCGAGCACGAAATGAACGTATTCCATACCAGTAGCACCCATTGAATTGTTATTTTTGACCGGCGCCATCATAAAGAACTGCATATTTAAAAATCAGAGAATCATCACAATCCGCGGTAAAAATATGCATGCGAAATAATACAAACGTTTTTAAATTAATTGCCAAGACACATGATTATTAATCGTCATTGAGAAAGCTTAAAAATAAATCAAAAACAATGATTTATACTCTTTCATTAATTTTATTCCTCATTCATATATATATTTCATAACGGCCATATCCCATATGACATCCTCCGATGACTCATCATCACAAGGACATGTTTAATTAAAAACGTTTTCTCGCCATTCATCATGATCTGGCCATGACCACCCTGTTCCATTGTGATCTTTTTACATACCGCAAGCCCGTCAACGCAGACAGAAGCCTCCATCGACAACCCATGACGCCAACAGTTCAAATATTCACCGCATCCGGCGGCACATTCTGGTATGATGCGCCCCCTTGCGCACCGCGCACCCCCATTTCTGGTTTTCCGACATAGAGTCCTTTTGTGAACAACAGCGAATTTAGCAGCCTGAACCTCTCCTCCGCCCTGCAGGACAACCTCGCCAGCCTGGGCTATCTGCAGATGACCCCGATCCAGGCCCAGAGCCTGCCCCTGGTGCTCGACGGCAAAGATTTGATCGCCAAGGCGAAAACCGGCAGCGGCAAGACCGCGGCCTTCGGCCTGGGTCTGCTGGCCAAGCTGGACGTCAACCGGCTGGCCGTGCAGGCGCTGGTGCTCTGTCCGACCCGCGAGCTGGCGGATCAGGTGGCCACCGAGATCCGCCGTCTTGCCCGCACCCTGCCCAACGTCAAGCTGGTGACCCTGTGCGGCGGCACCCCGACCGCACCGCAATCCGCCACCCTGGGCTTTGGCGCCCACATCGCCGTCGGCACCCCGGGCCGGATCCTCAAGCACCTGGAGCAGGGCACCCTTGAGCTCGACGACCTCAAGACGCTGGTGCTGGACGAAGCGGATCGCATGCTGGACATGGGCTTTGGCGAAGACATCAACCGCGTCATCAGCCACGCCCCGCGGGATCGCCAGACCCTGCTGTTCTCCGCCACCTATCCGGAAGGGATCGCCCAGATGAGCCGCGGCGTGCAACGCAACCCGGTGGAGGTGAGCGTGGAGTCCCTGCACGAAGAGAGCGCCATCGAACAGAAGTTGTATGAAGTGCCGGCCGGCCAGCGCCTCGATGCCCTCACCTGGCTGCTCAGCCACTACCAACCGGGCTCCTGCGTGGTGTTCTGCAACACCAAGCGCGCCTGCAACGACGTGGCCGATCACCTGGCCGCCAAGGGCTTCTCGGCGCTGGCGCTGAACGGTGACCTGGAACAGCGTGAGCGGGATCAGGTGCTGGTGCGCTTCGCCAACGGCAGCGCCACCATACTGGTCGCCACCGACGTGGCGGCCCGCGGCCTCGACATCAAGGAGCTGGGCGCCGTCATCAACTACGAGCTGACCTACGACCCCGAGGTGCATGTGCACCGCATCGGCCGTACCGGCCGCGCCGGCCAGCAGGGCCTGGCCCTGAGCCTCTACCAGCCGAACGAGGCCCAGCGCGTCAACTTCATCGAGGAGTACCAGCAGGCCCCCATTCCCCAGGGCGACCTGGCCGGGATCGGCCGCGACATCAAGCCGATCGCGCCGCAGATGGTGACCCTCTCCATCGATGCGGGCCGCAAGAGCAAGGTACGTGCCGGTGACATCCTCGGCGCCCTGACCGGCGAAGGCGGCATTGCCGGGGCCGATGTGGGCAAAATCCAGATTTCCGAGCAGTACTCCTACGTGGCGGTGAAGCGCCAGGTGGCGAGCGCCGCCCTCAAGCGGTTGCAGGAAGGCAAGATCAAGGGGCGTAGCTACCGTGCCCGCAAACTGGGCTAAGGTATTTCACACGCCCCAGCCAGACCACAGGCGCCTGACAGGCGCCTGTTTCATATCATTCGCCGCCATGCGGCAAGACAGGTGACATGACCCAAGCAATCCAGAGCGATGTGAGCTGCCAGAACTGCGAAGCCTGCTGCTGCCGCCTCGAGGTGATGCTCTTCACCGACACCGGCGTGCCGGACCGCTATATCGAGGAACGGGAAGGAGAAGTGCCCGTGATGCACAGACTGGAAGATGGCTGGTGCGCCGCCCTCGACCGCAACACCATGATGTGTCGCATCTACGAGGTGCGGCCGCTTATCTGCCGTGAATTCGAGATGGGGGAGCCCGACTGCCTCGACGAGCGGGACAAGTGGTTCATCAGGCTGGAGTAACCGGGGTGTTCAACCCGTGCTGACGTGGTTCTCCTTGCCTTGCAGCCCCTCGAGGCGCTGTGTCAGCCAGTGGATGGCCTGCGCTTCCTCCTCGAAATAGCGCACCTCCTGAAAGGGAAGCTCGCTGAAGACGTGATCCGCCAGATAACGTTTGAAATCCCCGATCATGACCACTGCCAGAAAGGCGCAGCCATGGGTGGCGCACCAGTTGAACTGGCGACGAAAACGGGCCAGCACCTCGGGGCCGGCGGCCTCGAACTCGGTCGCGACCTCGACGATGCCCCAGGGGGCTCCCTGCAAACGGCTTATCTGTTGGCTGAACTTGCCCTCATAGGCCATGGCACCTGCCAGGTTGAAAGGGCCGCTCGGCCGACAGATCAGCAGTTGCCCTTGTCGCTGCATCTCAAAATGGCCGTGTGCTTGCACGTTCACCTCCTACCTTGAGTCCTTCGCTGCGGCTGATATGCCCTGTGTTGCCACAAAGTAAGAATTTATCCCCGAAAAGTCCATGAAGCTCCCCGCATTGTGAACGGAAAGCTCCATTCAACCCCCGTTTTTACCCCGGTGGCGGAATGTACATTTCTTCGACATGTTCTGTTGCAGTTAACAAAACGTTGCTGCTATTATCCGCGCCACTCAAAACATTCCACCTACTGAAACCTTTTGGCGTTCACCCAGGGAACAACGATGAAGCAACAAGACGCAAGTTATTACCAACGGATCTGGCGCTGGCATTTCTATGCTGGTCTCTTCGTCGCCCCCTTCCTGATCCTGCTCTCCCTCACCGGCATCGTCTACCTGTTCAAGCCGCAGCTGGACAACCTGCTCTACCCCCAGCTGATGAAGGTGACGCCCGCCACCCAGACCCTGAGTGCCGACCAGCTGCTGGCCAAGGCAACCATCGCCATGCCGGACGCCAGCCTGCGCAAATACCTGCCCCCGGTGGCAGCGGACGCGAGCGCCCAGATAGTCGTGATGCGTGAAGGGCAGGAGCTGACCCTCTTCATGGATCCCGCGAACGGCGCCCTGCTCGGTACCATGGACAACAAGTGGAACCTGCAGGCGGTGGCGCGCGCTCTCCATGCGGAGCTGATGCTTGGCACCACGGGTGATCGCCTGATCGAGCTGGCCGCAGGCTGGGGAATCGTGCTCCTCGTCAGCGGACTCTATCTCTGGTGGCCCCGCAAGGGACCGGGTGTGGGAGGCATCCTCTGGCCGAGAATGCACCAGCGCGGCCGTCTCTGGTGGCGTGATCTGCACGCCGTGGTCGGCTTCTGGGGCGCAGGTTTCCTGCTGCTGCTGCTGCTGACGGGCATGACCTGGACCGGTTTCTGGGGCGGCCAGTTCGCCGACGTCTGGAACCGCTTCCCTGCGGCCATGTGGAACGAGGTGCCCAAGTCGGCCCCCCTCACCCGCAGCCTCAACCAGGCTCACGAACAGACCGTCTCCTGGGGGGCCGAGACCCTGCCCATGCCGAGCTCCCAACCCACGGCAGAGAGCCATGATCACAGCGCCATGACCCATGGCGGCGGACACGAGGGCATGGTCATGGCCAGCCATCGCATTCCGCTGCAACAGGTGGTCGACATCGCCAGCGAGCGTGGGGTCAGCCCGGGTTACAGCATCACCCCCCCGGTCGGTGAAACCGGCGTCTATACCATCGCCATCTTTGCCGATGATCCCCGCAACGACGCCACCCTGCACATCGACCAATACAGCGGCAAGGTGCTGGTCGACGTGCGCTGGCAGGATTACGGCCCGGTCGCCAAGACGGTGGAAACCGGCGTCATGCTGCACATGGGCAAGCTCTACGGCTGGCCGCACCAGCTCGTCATGCTGCTCATCTGCCTGATGATTCTGGCAAGCTCGGTGAGCGGGCTCTGGATCTGGTGGAGCCGCCGTCCCAGTGGTCGCCTCGCCGCCCCGCCCCTGCCCGCCAAGCTGCCTCCCATGGGCGGTGCCATCGCGGTGCTGGTCGTACTCGGGATCTGCTTCCCGCTGGTGGGGGCCTCCATGGTTGCCATCTGGCTGCTGGACAGTCTCTTCTTCTCTCGCCGCACGGCCGTGGCCCAGGCAAGTTGATCCAGGGGCAAGCACGCCTCATGCACACGAGGGCTCCCTGTCGGGGGCCCTCGTCGTCTGCATCACCTGGCACCATCCTTCGCCTGGCGGCATGCTCCTCCCCTGGCGATCATCACATCGGTCTGATGAAACAACAACGCATCGACACATCAGCAAAAAGGGCTCCCGTTCGGGAGCCCTTTTCATTGCCAAACGCGTCGGCCTCAGGTGAGCGCCAGCCCGGCAGAGAGCAGCAGGCTGAACAGAAATGCGCTGATGGCGGTCTTCTTGAGGGCGCCGGTCAGCACCTCGCCATCGAAACTCTCTCGCAGGGTACGGGCGGCATCGGTGAGGGGCTTCATGGCGGGCAGGAAGATCCAGGGCCAGAGGCTCGCAGGCTGGGTCAGCAGGAAGGCGATGGTCGCCAGCAGCGCCGCCCCCAGCAAGACCCAGTGATAGGCGATGGCCCGGTTGCGGCCAAGGCGCACCGCCAGGGTGATCTTGCCGCTGGCGGCATCGGTCTCGATGTCCCGCACGTTGTTGATGTTGAGCACGGCAGTCGCCAGCAGGCCGCAGGCGGTGGCGGGCAGCAACAGGTCCCACTCCAGGCTATGGGTGAAGAGGTAGTAGGAACCGAGCACCCCCAGCAGGCCGAAGAACAGGAACACCGAGATGTCCCCGAAGCCGCGATAGCCGTAGGGGCTCTTGCCCACCGTGTAGGTGATGGCCGCGACGATGGCCGCTCCCCCCAGCAGGATGAACGTCAGGATCTGCTGCCACGCCTCCCCGAAGGCGCAGACCAGCAGGGAGAGGCCGCTCACCACGGCCGCCAGAGCGGTCAGCCCCATGGCCACACACATCTGGTGCCGGGTGATGAGGCCGGAAACCACGGCGCGCTGGGGACCGATCCGCTCCCCGTTGTCGGCACCGGAGACCGCATCGCCATAGTCGTTGGCCAGATTGGAGAGAATTTGCAGCAGGATGGCGGTCAGCAGGGAGAGCCCCATGATGGTGCCGTCGAACGCTCCCCGGCTGGCTGCCAGCCCCGAGCCCAGCAAGATGGAGGAGCACGCCAGGGGCAGTGTTCGCAAACGCGCCGCCAGCAACCAAACAGAGAAGGTATTTGTCATATTGTGATGGCCAAACAATCAGATATTGATCGTGTTAAGGGTTATCGAACCGGATTTAGGTATACTTGGCTGCGCGGGGGCGTCGGCTCCCCCGGGCAATTTACATGGACGAATGGGCAGATAATATATAGGAAATCGTCGCCCTTTGGCATCAACCTGCGCCATCCTCCCCCGGAGCGATCGCGATTATCCGGCTCAGACTAGACATCCATGTTGGCTCAGACCCACCTCAAGCAACAACTGGACGCCCTGCGTCACAGCACTGTCAGCGGTTTCGTGCGACTGCGCGTGGCCGCTCACGTCAACGTCTTTCCCGGCTGGTTGGCGGCCCAGACGCTCTACCCCCGCATCTATTGGCGCGCCAGAGGGCAACAGAGCCCCGAGTACGTGGCGCTTGGCGCCATTCACGAGCTGACCCGGCCGGAGGATATCCAGCGGGTCTGCGACCTTGCCGGCACGGCCAGTGAAGACAGCCCTCGCTACTACGGCGGTCTGGCGTTCGACCCGGATCTGCCCGGCTGGCAGGGGTTTGGCCCCTGCCGCTTCGTGCTGCCCCGCATCGAGCTGGTACGCCGGGGGGAGTGCACCAGCCTCTGCCTCAATCTCTGGCTGCCCGCCCGGGAAGAGGGTCACGCATTCGAAACCGAACTCTGCGCCGCCGAGGCGGCGCTCGATGCCCTGCAACCCGAGGCCCCCCTGCCCGCCCTGCAAAAGCGGCCATGGCAGCGCCAGGACCTGCCGGGCCCTGCCCAGTGGCAGACCCTGGTGGAGCAGGTCACGGCCCCCGACTTCCAGGCCCGCACCCCCAAGGTGGTGCTGTCGCGGGAGAGCCTGCTCCAGAGCGAGGCGCACGATGCGCCCCTCTGCCCCTGGTCCCTGCTGACACAGTGGGCCCGCCACGCCCAGGAGTGCTTCCACTTCGGCTTCCAGTTCTCCCCCGAGCAGAGCTTCATCTCCTGCTCCCCCGAGCGCCTCTACCGCCGGGAGAAGGGCCACCTCTTTACCGAGGCGCTGGCAGGCACCATTCGCCGTTCCGGGGATGAGGCGACCGACGCGGCCCTGGCCGCCGAGCTGCTGGCCGACAGCAAGAACCGGCTGGAGAACCGGCTGGTTCACGCCGACATTCTCAGCCGCCTGGCCCCCCTCACGACCGATGCCACCCTGACCGAGCCGCGCATTCTGAAATTGCGGCTGCTGCAACACCTCAAGTGCGACATCGAGGCCGAGCTCAAACCCGGCGTCTGCGACTGGCAACTGCTGGCTGCCCTGCACCCCACTCCCGCCGTGGGGGGCGCCCCCCGCGAGGCAGCGCTCGCTTTCATCCGTGAATGCGAGCCCCATGATCGCGGCTGGTATGCCGGTGCCTGCGGCATGCTGAGCCGGGAGACCTCGGAGTTCTCCGTCGCCATTCGCAGCGCCCGGATCAGGGGCCCGCGCATCAGCCTGTTCGCCGGTGCCGGCATAGTGGCGGGATCAGAGCCCGCCGCCGAATGGGCCGAACTCGACAACAAGATCGCCAACGTGCTCTCCCTGCTGGGATAGCGTTTCTCACCGACTCCTCACTGCGAGAGCTTCATGTCCGCCAGCCACGTGTCCGCGCATCACGCCTTTGCCAGCCATCACGCCACCTTCAACCATGTCTGGTCCTCCCTCTTGCTGGAAGAGCTCTTTCGCCTCGGCGTGCGCGACATCGCCCTGGCCTCCGGCTCCCGCTCGGCGCCGCTCACCATGGCCGCCGCAGCCCACCCGGGCTTTCGCCGCCACCTGCACTTCGACGAGCGGGGTCTGGGCTTCATGGCGCTGGGGCTTGCCAAGGGGAGCGGCCGCCCGGTGGCGGTGATCATGACCTCGGGCACCGCGGTGGCCAACCTCTGGCCCGCGGTGGCGGAAGCCCAGCTCACCGGGGTCCCGCTCATCATTCTCTCTGCCGACAGGCCACCCGAGCTCATCGACAACGGGGCCAACCAGGCCATCGATCAGCCGGGGATCTTCGGTCGCTACCCCGTCTATCAGCAAAATCTGCCGAGCCCCACTCCCGCCATTCCGGCGGCCTTCGTGCTGAGCTCGGTGGATCAGGCCCTGGCCCGACAGGCACACACCCCGGGGCCGGTGCACTTCAACTGCATGTACCCCGAGCCCCTCTACCCCGGCGACCACTATCTGGACTTTTCCGATTACCTGGCGCCCCTCGGCGACTGGTTGCACTCGGCCAAGCCCTGGAGCCCCTGGCTGCCGGGCGAGCCGGGCTGCCCCGCCCAACCGGACTGGGATGAGCTGAAGGGCAAGCGCGGTGTCATCGTCGCCGGACGCATCCAGGATCCGGTGCAAGGCAAGGTGGTGGCCGAGCTGGCCGACCGCCTCGGCTGGCCCCTGCTGGCGGATCTGCAAAGCCAGATCCGCTTCGATGATCGCAACCTCGTCCACACGGATCTTGCCTTGCAACACAGCGACTTCGTGGCCGAGCTGGCCCGCGCCGAGGTACTGCTGCAATTCGGTGCCCGCCTCATCTCCAAGCGCCTCGGCCAGTTCATCAAACAACACCCCTGGCAGGATTACTGGCTGGTGGACCCGCAGCCGGCACGCCTCGACCCCGACTATCGGCTGCGCCGTCGCCTGGTGTGCGACCCCGCCGCCTTTGCGGCCGCCCATCCAATCCCCCATTCGCAGCAGCCCTGGCACCAGTTGGCCGCGCGCCAGCAGGCCATCAGCCAGCAGATCCGCACCGCCTGTGATCGCTTCTCGGAGCTCGGGGTGTGCCACCGCCTGAATCAGCTCATCCAGGGTCAGTTGTTCGTCGGCAACAGCATGCCGGCCCGGCTGATGGACATGCTGGGCGAGGTGGGCAAGGGCCCCAGCCGGGTGATGACCAACCGCGGCGCCTCCGGCATCGATGGCCTTATCGCCACCGCATACGGCTTCGCACAGTCGGTCCCGCCTGACAGTCGCGAGCCCACCACCCTGCTGCTCGGGGATCTCAGCGCCCTGCACGATCTCAACAGCCTGGCGCTGCTCGGCAAGGGGAGCCGCCCCCTGGTGGTGATCCTGCTCAACAACGACGGCGGCAGCATCTTCCGCATGCTGCCTGTGCCCACCCAGGACGCCCTGCTGGAGACCTACTACTGCCTGCCCCACGGCCTGCACTTCGAGCACGCCGCCGCCATGTTCGGCCTGCACTACCGGGCCCCCACCACCCTCGACGCATTTGAGCGGGACTATGCCGCAGCCCTGAAAAACGGGGTAACCCTGATTGAAATCAAGGTACCGAGCAGTGAAGTCGCCGAGGATCTCAAGGCACTGGGAGCCGCTATCCGTGGTCTCTGATCCCGCCGCGCCGCTGGTGCTGCTGCACGGCCTGCTGGGGGACGCCGACGACTGGCGACCTGTCATCCAGGCCCTGCCCGGCGTCCCGTGCCATGCCCTGGATCTGCCGGGCCACGGCCGCAACCGGGCACTGCGGGTGAGCGGCTTTGACGAGGCCCATCGCTGGCTCTGCGACGAGCTGGCCGCTCGGGATATCGCCCACTACCGGCTGGTGGGGTATTCGCTGGGGGGGCGGCTCGCGCTTCATCACGCCAGCCACTCCCCGGCGGGGTTGCAGGCCCTGCTGCTGGAGAACTGCCACCCCGGGCTGCCTGCCGGTGAACGTCCGGCCCGCATCGCTCACGATGAAGCCTGGGCCCGGCGTTTCGAGTGCGAGCCCCTGACCCGGGTGCTTGCCGACTGGTACCACCAGGGCGTCTTCGCCGACCTGGACGACGATGCCCGCACCCGCCAGGCCGCACGCCGCCTTGGCAACGACGGCAAGGCCGTGGCCGCCATGCTGAGGGCCACGTCCCTGGGGCGACAGCCGGATCTCGCCCCCTGGCTTCGGGATACCCGGCTGCCGGTGCAGTGGGTCTCCGGCAGCCGGGATCACAAATTCCATGCCCTCGCTTGCCAGTTGGTAAAGCAAGGCTGCAATATCAAACACTTGGCTCTGGATGGCGGACACAATCTGCACACAAGCCAGCCCGATACCTTTGCCCGGCTCCTGCGGGAGTGGGCTCACCAACCAGAAGAGAAGATCCATGATTGAAGCAATGACGGAAGCCGAGCTCTATGCCCCTGTCGAGTGGCACGACTGCTCCGCCGGTTACGAGGACATCCTCTATCACAAGTCCCCAGAGGGCATTGCCAAGATCACCATCAACCGTCCCCAGGTGCGCAACGCCTTCCGCCCCCGTACCGTGAAAGAGATGCTGCAAGCCCTGGCCGATGCCCGCTACGACGACAAGGTCGGCTCCATCATCCTCACCGGCTTCGGCGAGAAGGCCTTCTGCGCCGGCGGCGACCAGAAGATCCGCGGCGACTACGGTGGCTACAAGGACGATGAAGGCACCCATCACCTCAACGTGCTCGACTTCCAGCGTGACATCCGTACCTGCCCCAAACCCGTGGTGGCCATGGTGGCTGGCTACGCCGTCGGTGGCGGCCACGTGCTGCACATGATGTGCGACCTGACCATCGCCGCCGACAACGCCCAGTTCGGCCAGACCGGCCCCAAGGTGGGCTCCTTCGACGGCGGCTGGGGCGCCTCCTACATGGCCCGCATCGTCGGCCAGAAGAAGGCTCGGGAGATCTGGTTCCTCTGCCGCCTCTACGACGCCAAACAGGCCCTCGACATGGGGCTGGTCAACACCGTCGTGCCCCTGGCCGAGCTGGAGCGTGAAACCGTGCGCTGGTGCCGCGAGATGCTGCAACACAGCCCCATGGCCCTGCGCTGCCTGAAGGCGGCCCTCAACGCCGACTGCGACGGCCAGGCCGGTTTGCAGGAGCTGGCAGGCAATGCCACCATGCTGTTCTACATGACCGAAGAGGGTCAGGAAGGGCGCAACGCATTCAACGAGAAACGCCGTCCCGACTTCTCCAAATACAAGCGGAATCCCTGATGACACTCGCCCTCTACCGCTACCAACTGCCCTTTACCCAGCCCCTGGCCTTTCACGGTCAGTTGCAGGTAGCGCGCGAGGGCCTGCTGGTACGCATCGACGATGGCTGGGGGGAGATAGCCCCCCTGCCAGGATTTTCCAAAGAGACCCTGGCCGACGCCCAGGCCGAGGCCCTCGACTGTCTGGCGCAGCTGGCGCGGGGACAGACCCCGACGCCACAGCTGCCCTCGGTGCAGTTCGGGCTCGACTGCGCCCGTCGTAGCTGGCCCGAGCAGGGTGCCCCCCTGCCCGAGCCCTATCCGCTGATCCAGGGCTCCCCCCAGGAGCTGCTCAAGAACTGGAAGCAGTGGCTGCACGAGACCCCCCTCAAGGCCAAGCTGAAGGTAGCCCGCTACCCCATGCGCGACGAGCTGGCGCTGATCCGGCTGCTGCTCGATCGGCGCCCCAATCTCAAACTGGTTCTGGACGCCAACCAGGGCTGGACCCGCGAGGAGGCCTGGGCCTTCTGCGGCCACCTGGATCCGAATCGCATCGAATACCTCGAAGATCTGTGCGCCGACTTCGAGGACATCGCCTTCGTCGCCAGCCGCACCGGCATGCCGGTGGCGCTGGATGAACTGCTGGCCCAGGGCAAGCCCTGGGAGCCCATCCCGCAACTGCGCGCCCTGGTGCTCAAGCCGACCCTGCTCGGCGCCCTCGCCAACAGCGAGGCCCTGGTGGCCCGCGCTCGCGAACTTAAGCTCAAGGTGATCGTCTCCTCCTGTTTCGAGTCCGGTCTCGGCCTCGGCCAGCTCGCCCGCCTCGCAGGGGAGTGGGCGCCGGATCAGGCCCCTGGCCTCGATACCCGCCGCTGGCTGGCCAGGGATCTGCTGGACAAGCAGGGGCAACCCGATCCGAGCAGGATGGCCCCCCTGTTTCACCGTGACTGACCCATGGTGACCCGTCAGATCCCACGGCAGGAAACCTGCCCGGTACGACGCTGGGCGGCACTGGCCCCTCATCGCATTGCCATCCATAGCGGGGAGCCTCTTAGCTACCAGCGCCTTGACCTGCGCCTCAACAGCCTGTGCAATCAGCTCGCCCGGGCCGGGCTGGAACGGGGAGATCATCTCGCCGCCGTGGTGCGCGGCGCCCTGGAGGATGTGTTGCTGGCCTGGGCCTGCGTGCGCAGCGGCATCGTCTTCTGCCCCCTCAATCCCGCCTTTCCGGCAACCAGACACAGCATACTGGCGAGCCAGCTCGAGGCCCGGGCATTCTGGTCGGCAGGCGAGATCCCGGCGGGCGACTGGCAAGCCCTCAGCCTCGACTTCACGGGCGAGCTGGCCGCAGATGGGGAGTCCCCGCTGGTACCCGACCAGCCGAACAACATGATCCTCACCTCGGGATCCAGCGGTACCCCCAAGGCGGTGGTCCACCGCCTCGCCAACCACCTCGCCTCGGCCCGGGGTTCCGCCACCCTGATCCCCCTGGACGAAGCCTGCGGCTGGCTGCTCTCCCTGCCACTGTTTCACGTCGGCGGTTACGCCATCCTGTTCCGGGTCTTCCTGGCGGGAGCCGCCCTGGTGCTGGACGATCGCACCCGGCCCCTCAAGGCGCGGCTAGAGGATCAGCCCATCACCCACCTCTCGCTGGTGCCGACCCAGCTCTGGCGCCTGCTGGCACAGGGCTTCGACCCATCCCGCACCCGGGTGCGAGAACTGCTGCTCGGGGGCGCCGCCATCCCGGCGCCCCTGGTCAACCGGCTGACCGCTCTGGGGCTGGAGCCCAAGGTGAGCTATGGCCTCTCCGAGATGGGCAGCCAGGTCTGCACCGGGCAACCCTGCGCCGCCGGCGTGGTGGGTCGCCCGCTGCCGGGGCGGGAGGTCTGCATCCGCCAGGGGGAGATCTGCGTGCGCGGTGAGACCCTGTTTGCCGGCTATTTCAGGGAGGGCGATCTGGTGCGCCCCCTCGATGAAGAGGGCTGGTTCCACACCCGGGACAAGGGCCGCCTCACTCCGGGGGGCGATCTGGTGGTGGAGGGGCGGCTCGACAACCTCTTCATCTCGGGAGGGGAGAACATCCAGCCCGAGACCATAGAACAGCGGCTGGTGGATCACCCCGCCGTGGCCCAGGCCCTGGTGGTGCCGGTGCCAAGCGACGAGTGGGGGCATAGGCCCGCCGCCTTCATCGACTGGCACGGCGAACCAGTCCCCCCTGCCGAGCTGGCCGCCTGGATCAGGCTGTCGTTACCCGGCTTCATGGTGCCGGACCAGTGGCATCCCTGGCCGGATCTCGGCGGCAATCTGAAACCCTCCCGCACCCTGCTCGCCCGCAGCTTGCGACAAGAGGAGTGACGCCTCCCCCATATGGGGCGGAGTCCTTGCTATCAACACGGCCCCCTTTGGGGCTGTTTTTATGTTGTTTGCTCCCGAATGCATCATTTCGCTGCGCCATCTGGCCAATTGATATTCCTTTGGAGCCCAATAACCTCTCTGGTCCCCACGCCTCTCCATCCACCAAAGGGATCATGATGAAGCACCTCTCTCCCCGGCTGCTGCTCCTGGCAGCCCCAGGCCTGCTCGCCACTTCGGCGCTGGCCAACTACTCCCCCTCCGACTGGCAACAGTATCAACTCAAAGGCGAATCCAGCCGTCAGCTGGGGGATCGTCTCACCGAAGTGACCTTTGAACTGAGCGCCCGCAGCGGCGACGCCCCTTATCAGCAGTTGAGGGTGTATCGCCGCTTCGACTGGCGCGATGCCAACCTGGCTG
Source organism: Aeromonas sp. S19(2024) (assembly GCF_041402625.1). Lineage (NCBI taxonomy): Bacteria > Pseudomonadati > Pseudomonadota > Gammaproteobacteria > Aeromonadales > Aeromonadaceae > Aeromonas > Aeromonas sp. S19(2024). Next base: position 178,985 of record NZ_JBGLQU010000004.1, on the reverse strand, counting down.
CGCTGGCAGAGCAGCAGTGCGGCGAGCCGAAGCTCAAGATCGAGCAGGGCTGGCAGATCCGCTACCTCAGCTGTGAAGAGGTGGTACCGGCCGGCAAGGCCGTCCCGGCCAGCAGCTATGACTATGGCTACGGCATGAAGCAGGGCCGCTGGGAGCCGCTGGCGGGCACCCCGACCGCGCCGCGTCAGGATCGTCTGCCGTTGGCTGAGCGGGTCATCCTGGGTCACAGCGAGCAGGAGCTGGATCGCTGCGAGCTCAACGCCGAAGGTCGCTGCGCCGAGCAGGCATGGCAGTACCAGCCGCAAAACTGGCAGCAATTGAAGGTGCTGGAAGAGACCCCCAATGAACGGGATGGTCGCCTCGAGCAGATCTTCTTCCGCCTGCAGCCCATCGCGGGCAGCCAGGCCGCCAAGCAGGTGAGCGAGCTGCACGTCTGGCGCCAGTACACCTGGTTGCTGGACGAGATCAAGGCCCAGCAGGAGTGCGATGAACCCCAGACCCGTCAGGAAGGGGACAAGACCATCAGCTACCGGGTGTGCCGTCAAACCCTGCCCGCTGGCAGCGAAGTGCAGGTGGTCTTGAAGGACACCGGCTATCAATACCCGGTGGGGGGCAGCGAATGGCAGACCCTGCCGGAGACAACCGAGTGGCAGGAGAGCCGGGTGCTCAACCGCCCCATCGTGCTGGCCAGCAAGGAAGAGCTGCTCGACTGTCGCCGTGCCGACGGCCGCGCCTGCTCCGAGCCGGATCTGCCGGGCACCGAGCTGCTGGACGCCGACGCAGCCAAGATAGTGCAGGACGCCAGTGGCCAGCCCGCCCCGGTCTGGCAGGAGAACTATGGTCACGATGACACCAAGCTGCTGGCCGTGTCCCGCGGCATCCAGCGCCTGCTGGCGGCCAATCAGCCGGCTCATCCGGCCATGAAGCTGCTGCTGGAATACGTGCGTGCCCACAACTACCACAACTACGGCAAGCACAAGGAAGACGGCCCGGCTGCCGCCGAGGCGCTGGCCGAGGCATTGACGGCACTCGGTGCCCATCCGCTGCTCTTCCCGGAGCAGGCCAGCGACGAAGTAGGCGCCGTCATGGGAGCCTGGAGCATCGCTCTGCACGGTCAGTTCAAGAGCCCGGCAGTGCAGAGCCGCTTTGGCACCCTGCTCGGCGAGTTCAACCAGATGCTGGCCTACAGCACCCGCCATGCCAGCGAGATCAACGGTCAGCACGCCTGGGCAACCGGTCTGTTCGATCTGCTCAACTTCCTCGACTTCGCCAGCGACTACAGCGACCCCTTCGCCAACGACTTCCGCCAGCAGGATGGCGAGCTGCGCAAGCAGCTGCACGCCCTCGGCATGAGCGAGCTCGCGTTGTGGCAAGGAAGGGATGGTGCCGATCTGTTCCTGCTCAACAACGTGCTGGATGCCTACACCCGTCTCTACCGGGTCGCCCGCTATACCCGCCCGGACGAGCTCGACGGCTACCGCAAGCTGCTGGATGACTCCGTCATCGCACTGGTTCGCCACCACGACCTGATCCCCGGTGGCCAGCAGAGTCAGGACCTGCTGGAAGACATGTCGCTGACCCTCTCCACCTACTACCTGACCTACACGGACCGCACCAGCGAAGCCTGCATCAGCGGTGACTTCGCCGGGCTCTGCACCCCTGTCCGGGTGGAGGACGTGCTGCCCTTCGAGCACACCTGCTCGCCGACCCTGCGCCTGCGGGCCCAGGATCTGACCATGAGCCAGGCCGAGGGCATCTGTCGTGAGCTGGGTGCCGAAGAGCAGCAGTTCCACCAGCAGATGGAGACCGGCTGGCAGCCGGTGGTGGATGATCACAACGAGGCGCTGGAACTGGTGGTCTTCAACTCCTCCGCCGACTGGAAACGCTACGGCAGTGCTCTGTTTGGCGGCGTCTCCACCGACAACGGCGGCATCTACCTCGAAGGGGATCCGGCGCGCCCCGGCAACCAGGCCCGCTTCTTCGCCTACGAGGCGGAGTGGAAACGCCCTGCGTTCCAGGTGTGGAACCTGCGCCACGAGTACGTGCACTACCTGGACGGCCGCTTCAACCAGTACGGCAGCTTCGGCCACTACCCGCTCAACCGCACCACCTGGTGGTCGGAAGGGCTGGCGGAATTCATCGCCCACGGCCAGTGCTTCACCCGTGGTCTGGACAACGTCGCCGGCCGCCCGGCCAGCGATCGTCCGGCCCTGGCCGACATCCTGCACCTGGATTACGACAAGGGCGGCGAGATGGTCTACTCCTGGTCCTACACGGTACACCGCTTCCTGAACGAAACCGGTCGCGGCGCCAGCTGGCTGGCCATGGCCCAGGCCCTGCGCAACCCGGATCGAGAGCAGGCCATGAGTGCCTTCGAAGCCGAGCTGGACCAGCTGATTGCCAATGACAGCGAGGCCTACCAGCAGTGGCTCGGCCGCGAGCTGCTGCCCTGGTGGGAAGCCAACAAGGACTCCGACGAGTGCAAGGCCAACGACTCCTCCCACTGAGGACGAGACGACGATGACAAGGGGCGGCCATGGCCGCCCCTTGTTTATGGCGCCGTTTGATATGCCCGGGATCATGGCGCACGCTGCGACAACCTCTGCCCGAGTGAGCCCCTGCGCCGCCATCAAACCTGACGCGCCACAACAACTTGTAATAGAATGGCCCCCTGTCTTCTCTTACTTCAGACCCGAACCGCACCGCGCATGAAGAAGTTTGCCAAGATCCTGCTCGCCTGCCTCTGCCTGTTGCTGGCCTCCATCGCCGCCCTGCTTGGCTACAGCGAGTGGACCGTCTCGGACGCCCGTCACTACACCTACGACGACGTCAACGCGGTGCCCTACAACCGGGTCGCCCTGGTGCTCGGCACCTCCAAATACCTGATTGGCGGGAGCCCGAACCACTACTTCAAATACCGGATCAAGGCCGCCGCCGAGCTCTACAACAACGGCAAGGTGGACTACATCCTGGTCTCCGGCGACAACGCCACCGTGCAGTACAACGAACCGCGCCAGATGCGGCGGGCCCTGATCCAGGCCGGCATTCCAGCCAGCGCCATCTATAGCGACTACGCCGGTTTTCGGACTCTGGACTCCATCGTGCGTGCCAAGGAGGTGTTCGGTCAGGCCCACTTCACCGTGGTCTCCCAGGCCTTTCACAACGAGCGTGCCATCTTCATCGCCCGCCATTTCGGCATCGAGGCGGTCGGCTTCAACGCCGTGGATCCCAGCGCCTATCAGGGCATCAAGACCCGGGTGCGCGAGGTGTTCGCCCGCCTGATGGGGCTGCTGGACCTCTACGTGCTGGACAAGGGTCCCAAGTTCCTCGGCGAGCCCATCGTCATCGGCGGCCCGGTCCCCTGCCAGGCGTTGAGCACCATAGGGGCAAGCCAGCCCTGCCTGCCCATTGCACCGCCCCCTCATCAGCCGAAAGCCAAGCAGGCCGCGGCCGTGAGCGCGGCAACCGCCACCAGTGCAGCGGCTGCAACCAGCAGTGCCTTGGCCACCAGTGCAGCCGTGCCGAGCGAAGCTACGCCCGTGGATAATCCGGCTGCCGCCAGCGCGGCGCCGGCCACTGGCAGCACACTGACTCCTCAATAGCAGAGACCCGCCAACAGGCGGGTCTCTTTCATTGGGCTCGGTATTTCCGGCGATCAGGCCAGCGCTGCCACATAACGCCGTGCCACCTCATCCCAGTCGATCACGTTGTAAAACGCGGCTATGTAGTCGGGACGCTTGTTCTGGTACTTGAGGTAGTAGGCATGCTCCCACACATCCAGCCCGAGTATGGGGGTGAGCCCCTCCATCAGGGGGCTGTCCTGGTTCGCGCTGCTCACCACCTGCAACTTGCCGCGCCCATCGACCACCAGCCAGGCCCAGCCGCTGCCAAAACGGCTCAGCGCCGCCTGAGTAAAGGCCTGCTTGAAGGCCTCCAGCCCACCCAGATCCCGCTCGATCGCTGCGGCCAGCTCGCCGTCCGGCTCGCCGCCGCCCTGCGGACTCATCACCTGCCAGAACAGGCTGTGGTTGGCGTGACCGCCGCCGTGATTGCGCACCGCCCCCTGCACCTGGGCCGGCAGGCTGTCGATACGGGCAAGCAATGCCTCCAGCGGCAGGGCAGCCAGCTCCGGCAGATCGGCCAGGGCGGCATTGAGGTTGTTGATGTAGGTCTGATGGTGACGGCTGTGATGGATCTCCATGGTCTTTGCATCGATATGGGGTTCCAGCGCGTCATAAGCGTAAGGAAGGGCTGGCAGGGTATGGCTCATGTTCATTGTCTCTCCTGTTGGGCTCAATGCAGTTGATGGGCAGAGCCGGTCTGACACAGACATTGACCCAGGCTGCGCTGGATGCCGTCGTGATGACCGTGTTTGCCCAGAAAGGCGAGCAGCTCGGTACGGGTGCTGCGGGCGTGGCGAACAGCCGCCTCCCGCAGGGCAGCGGAACTGGTAGGGGACTGGCTGGTGGCCAGCAGGCAATCATGGATGTGACACAGCAGGTCGGCGGCCCGATCTGGCAGGGTCATGGCCACCAGCAGATCCGCCAGGTTGTGATGGGCCACCACCAGGGCCGCCACCGCTTCGTCGGCATCGTGCCAGTCGGCAAACTGCTGGCGGGCAAGCCACAGCGCCTGCTGATAGCAGTCGAGCGCCCTGGCGTACTCCCCCGCATCGAAATGACGGTTGCCACTCAGGGTCTGCGCCTTCCAGTGCGCCATGCTGCTGTCCGCTCCGGTGGTACCGACCCACCCCTTCACCCAGGTTCCCGTCATGACTCGACCACTCAAATGATAATAATTATTATTTAACTTATTTAATGGGCAGACACAAGGAATAGTTGGTGCCGCCTTTTTTGCCCATATGGGTAGGGTTTTTCTGCAATCCCCGGTTTAGTGATCCCATCCACAGATACATCTGAGTTCAGCCACCATGCTGCCGGTACTGGCATGAGGCCGGTGGCTGCCCCGGTGACGACCAGAATGCAGCCGGTTTTTTCACAAGGACGGTGAAGATGAAAAGATGGCTATTGATGCTGTTGTGCGCCCTGCCCATGCTGGGTCAGGGGGCCGGTTATACCCAGACCCGCTACCCCATAGTGCTGGTGCACGGTCTGTTCGGTTTCGACAAGCTGCTCGGGGTCGATTACTTCTACGGCATCCCCCAGGCCCTGACCCGGGATGGCGCCAAGGTTTACGTGGCCCAGGTCTCCGCCACCCAGAGCTCGGAGCTGCGCGGTGAACAGCTGCTCAAGCAGGTGCAGCAGGTGCTCGCCATCACGGGGGCGGAGAAGGTGAACCTCATCGGCCACTCTCACGGTGGCCCCACCATTCGCTACGTCGCTTCGGTCGCCCCCGAGCTGGTCGCTTCCGCCACCAGCGTGGGCGGGGTCAACCATGGCTCGGAGATCGCCGACCTGGTGCGGGCCAAGGTGACGCCGGGCTCGGCGGCCGAAGGTCTGGCGGTGGCCGCCGCCTCGGCCCTGTCCGGGGTCATCTCGCTGCTCTCCGGGGGCAGCCAGCTGCCGCAGGATCCCCTCGCCGCCCTCGACGCCCTCACCAGCACCGGCGCCCAGCGCTTCAACCAGCGCTATCCGGAAGGGCTGCCGAGCCAGCATTGCGGCGAAGGGCCCATGCAGGCCGCCAACGGGGTCTACTACTTCTCCTGGAGCGGACGCGGCACCATGACCAACATCCTGGATCCGGTGGATCCGGCGCTGGCGCTGACCGGCAGCTTCTTCAAGGAGCCCAGTGACGGCCTGGTCGGGGTATGCAGCAGCCACCTCGGCAAGGTGATCGGTACCCACTACCGCATGAACCATCTGGACGAGGTGAACCAGTCGTTCGGCATTCGCCACCTGTTCGAGACCGACCCGGTCAACCTCTATCGCCAGCACGCCAACCGCCTGCAGAGGCTGGGACTATGAACAGGGCATGGCTGATGGCCGCTCCGCTGGCGGCGGCCCTGCTGCTGGGGGGCTGGCAGTATTGGCCCTCCGCTGACGCAACCGCCCCTTCGCCGCAACATGCCGGGCCCGCTTCCCCTCTGGTCAGGCAGGCTGCACCGCCATCGGATAAGTCCTCGCTGCAGGCCCGCCATGAAGCCTTTCTCGGGGCTGAGGGCAGCCTGACGGTGCCGACGGATCCGGGCCTCGCCAGCTTGCAGAAGCTGTTCGACGAGCGCGAACAGTTGCGCAGGCAGCGTTTCACCCCAGCCGAGCAGGAGCAGCTGTTTGCCGAGGACAGGCTGATGGAGCAGTGGACCCTGCGCCGCAAGGCGCTGGCGGAGGCCAGCGATGCCGACAAGCCGCTGCTGGCGAGCGAGCTGGAGCTCTGGCTGGCGGAGCAGCCCCAGTGGTTTCGGGAGGCGGAGGCCAACAGCCGCCTGCTCGGCGATCTGCAGGCTCTGGAGCAACTCCCCGCAGCAGGGCGTGACGCCGCACTGCGCGAACAGTTGGGACCGGAGGCGGCAGACCGGTTGCACCAGCTGGCAGAGAGCCAGCAGGCGTTCGAGCAGCAGCTGGCCGGCTATCTGGCCGAGATCAGGCCCCTGCCTGCCGAGGCCCGGGTCAGCCAGCAGCCGGAGATCCTGGCACGCTGGTTCGAGCCCGGTCAGTGGCGACGGGTGGAGGCCCTCACCCGGCTCACCCTGGACGAGCAGTAACCTGCATGAAAAAGGGGCCCGCAAGTGGGCCCCCATTCTTTGACGCTGCCGCCCTTACTGCGGCTTGTTGGCACCCGGCAGCGGCTGCCAGGTGAGGCGAGTCACCCGGTTGCCCTGCACCTCGCAGGTGAGGCAGAGATCCTGCCACCCCTTCTCCTGGCGCAGGGAAACCTCTCCCTTGATGCCCTCTGCACTCCTCTTGAGTTTGGCCGGCTCGAAGGTCACCTTGTCACCTCCGGCGAGCGCCATCAGCTTGCCATTGCAAAGCCACTGGGCGAGCTCCGCCCCCTTGAACTTGACGCCCCCCTTGTCAGCCTTCTCCTCGGCGGTGCTCGGTGCAAACAACCCGCCCAGCTCGGCCGCCCGTCTGGTCAGCCAGGCTTCCCGCTGCTGCATGCTCATCTTGCTGACAAACTCCGCAGGCTGCCCCTTGTCGTCCAGCCATTGGGTCAGCTTGCCACTGTCATCGAAGGCGAACTGGGCGGCGGGCTCCTTCACCCCGAACAGCTTGCCGCCCTTGAAGTAGTAACGGCTCTCCCCTTCCTGTTTGCCCTGCTCGTTCAGGATGGGCACGGCGATGATGACGGGCGTGCCGTCGACCCAGGCCTTGATGTCAACGCCATCGTGGCTGAACAAGCGGGTATCGAGGGCGCTGTCGGCCCCCTTCTCCATCAGGGTGAACTGCTCGGCCAGGGAGGCGGCGAATGAAGGCAGGGAGCAGAGTCCCAGTCCCAAGCCGAGGCTCAGGGCGATCGCGGTTGTGCGCATAAGTGTCCTGTGGTGGGCCCGAAGGCCGGATTAACTCTCTACCAGCCAGGTCCTCAGTCCCTCCCGGTGAGCCTCGCTCAAAGGGATGGACTGCCGGGTCCGGTAGTCAAAATGGATCAGGGTCGTCTCGGCGGTCACCGCCAGCTCGCCGCCCTGCCAGGCTTCCTGCCAGAGCGTGAAGGAGCTGGTACCGATACACCGCACGCCGGTCTTGATCGACACCATCTGGCCATAGAACAGCTCCCGTTTGAATTGCACCGTGTAGCCCGCGATGATCAGATGCCAGTCATGCACATCCAGCTCGGGCGAGAAGAGGCGAAACAGGGGATCACGGGCCGATTCAAACCAGACCGCCGGCACCGTGTTGTTGATGTGGCCGAGGGCGTCCGTCTCTTGAAAACGGGGTTGGATCTGCATTTCCAGCATGGATGTCGACTCCTTGTTAGGACCGCGCACAGGCTAGCGCGCCAACCCGTCCGACTCAAGCGTCCCTGCCTGGGGGTGAGAGCCACCGCCGGTTTCCGGCTCCTGCGCCACCTGCTCGGGCTTTAACCAGGCGCTGCGAAAATCGAACCAGCCAAGGGCCGTCATGCGCACACCGTGCACGCCGACCCGGCTCTCCAGCTCCAGCCAGTGGTGAAACAGCGGCACGAACCAGCTCTGGCGCTGCACCTCGGCCAGCAGGGCGCGGGGGCCGGGCTCTTCACCATGGGCGCGCCACTGCGTCAATCCCTGCCACAGGGCCTGCTGGCCGCCCCACACCCGGCGCAGCAAGGGGGTGCCCTGAAGCCAGGCGTAAGGGGCGAAGGCGTGCTCATGCTCCAGGTTGAGGGTGCCGAACCAGAGATCCACATCTTCATCCTCCCCGCTCACCCAGCGCCCGTAGTCCAGGGTACGCACCTCGAGCTGGATCCCCTGCTCTGCCAGCAGGCTGCTCATGGCGCTGGCGCACTCGTTGAACTCCAGATGCTGGTTGAAGCAGGCCAGTACCAGCCGAGCTGGCAGGTTGACCGGGCCGGGCTCGGGAAAAGGCAGACTCTCGCGCCAGTGGGGCAGGAGGCCCAATGCGCTGGTCCAGCCCCGCTGCAGCTCGGGGGCCACCCGGGCCATCAGGGCGATGGGGTTGAGCAGCCGGGTCAGCCACTGGCGCAGGGTCGGGTCCTGCAGGGGGGCCGATCTGTCGTCCTGCAGCAGGAAGTAGCAACCGGATTCCAGTTCGGACTCCCCGCGCATGGAGCCAAGCTCCGGGGTGTCGCTGCCCAGCCTGACGTGGCTCTCCAGCCGTTCCGCCAGCTCCGGCAGCATCCAGATGTCGATCTCGTCGAGCAGGGCCCGCAGCCCGAAGTAGTCGTCGAATGCTTCGAGGCACAGGTGCAGGGGATCATTGGCGCTCACCCGATAGGGGCCGGTGCCCACCGGCTGCAGGGCGAAATTCGCCTCCCCCTTGAGCTCCCGCGGCAGGATGGCCGCCACCGGCTCGGCCAGCAGGTGCGGCAGCAGAGGATCCGGGCTGTCGAGATGGATGTCCAGGGTGCGCGGCCAGCGGCTCTCCAGCCGTGCCAGATGGGCGAACAGCGGGCGATCCCGCAAGGCCTGCAGGCTCTCCATCACATCCTCCACCACCAGTTCGCGGCCATGGTGAAAACGCACCACGGGGCGCAGATAGAAGCGCCAGTGACAGGGGGCCAGACACTCCCAGTAGTGGGCGAGATCCCCCTCTATTTCCCCATTTTCCTCGTTTCGCCGGGTCAGACCGTTGAAGATCTGGCGGCTCAGGTGAATTTCGGAGCGGCGCAAGGGCGCGGTGGGCAGCAGACCGGGCAGGGGCCGGTAGTAGGGCACCCTCAGGATCTGGCGCCCCTCCCGGGTGGCCTGGCCGAGCTGCTCGATAAGCAGCGGAGTGAGCAGATCGAGGCGATCTTCGGCCAGCCGTACCGCCTGCGCCAGCTGGCCCTGGCTCAGCAGATCCCGCAATCGGCGCCGGGTCAGGCTCTCCTGGTTGTCGAGCAGGGTGAGGCGGGAGCGCCGCCCCCGCCCTGCCTCCGCCGTCCAGCACAGCCAGCCCTGCCCTTCCATGCGGCGCAGCAGCAGGCGGGCATTGCGGGGGGTGCAGCAGAGCAGGTCCGCCACCTCGGCGAGGCTGATTTCCCGCTCGTCGCAGCCAAGCTGCTGGGCGAGCCGTTGAAATTGCTGATAAAGGCGGCTAGTAGGCATAAAAGAGGAAATCCATTGGCTGAAAGTCATCAGTTTTTACTTCCGCATTTTAGCTCAATACTGCTGGCGAACGTGAGAACCACAGCACAGGAGCACCATCATGAGCCATGCCACCCCCCTCAAACCGAACCGGATCCAGCAAACCCTCCGTCGCTACTTCCTGAGGATCCTGCCCCGCCCTCTGACGCTGGTCGAAGATCCCATGGTGCAGCTCAACCGCCTGATGCAGTGGGACATGCACCAGATAGACGACAGGGAGTATCGCCGCCGTCTCTGAGGTTGCCGTCACCGACGCCATCCGGTCACCGCCATCCCCCGGCATTGCTTTGCCGGAATGGGTGGTTTACATCGGCGCCAGGACTGCTAGATTGGACGTCTATCCATCCATAATGGTGACATCCAACAAGGAGTGTGTGATGAAAGATGCGACCCTGGCCCTGCACCACGGCTTTTCCAGCGATCCCGCCACCAAGGCCGTTGCCGTGCCCATCTACCAGACGGTGGCCTACGAGTTCGAGAGCGCCCAGCACGGGGCGGATCTGTTCAATCTGGCGGTGCCAGGCAACATCTACACCCGCATCATGAACCCCACCAACGATGTGCTGGAGCAGCGGATGGCCGCCCTTGAAGGGGGCATCGCCGGCCTGGTGGTCTCGGCGGGTTCCGCCGCCATCACCTACGCCATCCAGGCGCTGACCGCCGCCGGTGACAACATCGTCTCCACCCCCCAGCTCTATGGCGGCACCTACACCCTGTTCGCCCACATGCTGCCGAGCTTCGGGGTCGAGGTGCGCTTCGCCAAGGATGACAGCGCCGAGGCCATCGCCGCCCTCATCGACGACAAGACCAAGGCGGTCTACTGCGAGAGCATCGGCAACCCGGCGGGCAACATCGTCGACATCGCCGCCCTGGCCAAGGTGGCCCACGCCCGCGGCGTGCCGCTCATCGTCGACAACACGGTCGCCACTCCGGTCTTGTGCAAACCCATCGAACACGGCGCCGATATCGTGGTGCACAGCCTGACCAAATATGTCGGCGGCCACGGCAACTCCCTGGGGGGCGTCATCGTCGACTCGGGCAAGTTCCCCTGGGCGGATCACGCCGAGCGCTTCCCCCAGCTGACCCAACCCGAGCCTTCTTATCACGGGGTGGTCTACACCGAGGCCTTCGGCCCGGCGGCCTTCATCGGCCGGGTGCGCACCGTGCCGCTGCGCAATACCGGGGCGGCGCTGGCGCCGATGAACGCCTTCCTGCTGCTGCAAGGGCTGGAAACCCTGAGCCTGCGCATGGAGCGCCACGTGGACAACGCTCTGCGGGTGGCCCACCACCTCAAGCACCACCCCAAGGTGGCCTGGGTCAGCTACGCCGGTCTGCCGGGTCACCCCCACTACCCGCTGGCGGAGAAGTACATGGCCGGTCGCCCCTCGGCCATCCTCTCCTTCGGTCTGAAGGAGGGCTACGAGGCGGGCGTGCGCTTCTACGATGCCCTCAAGATCTTCAAGCGGCTGGTCAACATCGGCGACGCCAAGTCCCTGGCCTGCCACCCCGCCTCTACCACCCATCGCCAGTTGAGCGAAGAGGAGCAGGCCAAGGCTGGAGTGAAACCTGAGATGATCCGGCTGTCGGTGGGGATCGAAGCCATCGAGGACATACTGGCGGATCTGGATCAGGCGCTGGAGGCCTGAGTCAATCGACGAAGGAGCGGGCACCACGCCCGCTCTTTTTCATCCATAAGTGAACCTGCTGCCGGGGCGCTGCGTATCACCGCCTTCCGTCACTGCGTCGAGGTTTCCATGATAGTCCTGCACCACCTGAACAAATCCCGCTCCCAGCGCATCATCTGGCTGCTTGAAGAGCTGGGCCTGCCCTATGAGATCAAGGCCTACCAGCGCGATGCCGCTACCTTTCTGGCGCCGTCCGAGCTCAAGGCCGTCCACCCTCTCGGCAAGTCGCCGGTCATCGAGTTTGACGGCCGGGTGCTGGCGGAATCCGGTGCCATCACAGAGTACCTGATCGCCCGCCACGCCCCGGACCGGCTGGCACCGGCCACCGACAGCCCGGAGTATCCCGAATACCTGCAGTGGCTCCACTTCGCCGAGAGCTCCGGCATTCTGCCGCTGCTGCTCGACATGTTCGTGCGCAAGGATGGCAGCCCGATGCGCTTCCTGCCGGACTACGCCAAAGCCGAGTGCGCCAAGGTGCTGGGCTATCTCGATGAGGTGCTGGCAAGCCGCCGCTACCTGGTGGCCGATCGCCTCACCGGCGCCGACATCCTGAACTCCTTCCTGGTGGATCTGCTGGCCCAGAGCGGCCAGCTGGCCCAGTTCCCGCATCTGCAGGCCTACTGGCAGCGCCTCAACACCCATCCGGCCCGCCAGAAGGCGGCGGCGCTGGAGCGCGAGCTGGACCGCAGCGCCGAATAAACGGCGGTGCCCTGGTGACACCCTGCAAAACGCCCCGATGATCGGGGCGTTCTCTTTTCCGGCCGTCAGCCAGATGATCAAAGCGCGTGGGAAAGGATCCTGGCTACCTTGTCGGGATCAATGTCCTGCTGCTCCCCGAGGGCGGTCAGCCCGAAACGCTTGAGGTTGGAGCAGATGGCGGGGATGCAGCTCTCGCTCAGCCCGTAGTCGGCGAGGCGGGTACCCACCCCCATCTGCTGGAAGAACTGCTCGGTGCGGATGATGGCCTCCTCGATCCGCAGTGCCTTGTCCTCGCGGCTGGAGTGCCATACTCGCTCGGCGAACTGGGCCAGCTTCTCCTGCTTCTGGGCCGATTGCTCCCGCAGCAGGGAGGGCAACACCACAGCCAGGCTCTGGGCATGATCCAGCCCGTGCAGGGCGGTGAGCTGGTGACCGATGGCGTGGGTGGACCAGTCCTGGGGCACGCCACGACCGATGAGGCCGTTGAGCGCCAGGCTGGCCGCCCACATCAGGTTGGCGCGCACCTGGTAGTTGGTGGGCTCCGCCAGCGCCCGCGGACCGTTGTCCACCAGCACCTGCAGCAGCCCCTCCGCCAGCCGGTCCTGCACCTCGCCCCCCACCGGGAAGGTGAGGTACTGCTCGAGGATGTGGACGAAGGCATCCACCACGCCATTGCCCACCTGGCGCGGCGGAAGGCTGTAGGTAGTGGCGGGATCCAGCACCGCAAACACCGGTTGCACCAGCGGATTGTAGAAGGAGAGCTTGGCCTCCCCCCGGCTCACCACGGCGGCCGGGTTGCTCTCCGAACCGGTGGCCGGCAGGGTCAGCACACAGCCGAGCGGCAGCGCCCCCTTGATGGAGGCCTTGTCCCGCAGGATCTCCCAGGGGTCGTCCCCCTCGAAGCAGGCCGCGGCGGCCACGAACTTGGTGCCATCCACCACGGAACCGCCACCCACCGCCAGCAGGAAGTCGATGCGCTCGCGCTTGACCAGGGCCACCGCCTCCATCAGCTGATCGTACTGGGGGTTGGCGCCGATGCCGGGAAACTCCAGCCACTCCCGGCCCGCCAGCGCCTGGGTCAACTGCTCATAGACCCCGTTCTGCTTGATGCTGCCACCCCCGTAGAGCACCAGCAGACGGCTGCCGGCCGGGACCAGCTCGGGCAGCCTGGCGATCTGGCCTTCACCAAAACAGATGCGGGTGGGATTGGCATATTGGAAGTTGTACACGGCAGAGCCCTCGGTTGATTGCATGCCGGGGAATTGTGCGCCTGCCGTGCCATCAGGTCAAAAACGGGAGCCTGTCGTCAAAAATACGATGCCAGCCTGCCGATGCCGGGCGCTCCTGCCCGGCTTTGCTATGGTGATAGCGGGCAGACGAGTTCGTCGCCCCCTCAAACCCCTCCCGGGGTCCCTTTCCCACTCACAGGGTCTCTATCATGAAACTGAAGCACGCCTGGATTGCGGGTGCCCTCACCCTCTGTGCCCCTCCCCTGCTCTATGCCGCAGAGGTCACCACCCATGTGGCCGTGGCCCCCGGACAAGCCAGTCTGGCCGAAGAACTGACGGCCAGGGCAACCGTCACCGCCATCGACCTGGCCACCCGCAAGGTCAGCCTGAAAAATGCCGAAGGGCAGACCCTGGATCTGATCGCCGGGGAGGAGGTGACCAACCTTCCCCAGCTCAAGGTGGGAGATGTCGTGGCCTTGAGATATCTGCAACTGCTGGACCTGACCCTGCTCAAGGGCACCGCCGGGGTGAGAAAACGGGTGGTGGAAGTAGAAGGGGGCAAGGCGGCCGCCGGAGAGAAACCCGCTGCCGGCGCCGGCATGCAGGTAACCATCTATGCCGACGTCATCGACGTGGACAAGGCGCACCAGACCATCCGGGTCAAGGGGGTCGACCATACCCTGACCCTCAAGGTGCAGGATCCGGCCCAGTTCGCCCTCATCGCCAAGGGGGACCAGATCAAAGCCGTGCAGACCACCGCCATCGCCATCGGGATCGCCCCCCAGAATCCCTGAGCCCTGACCACGGCCTGCCAGCCCCGTGGCAAGGGGGCAACCCCTTGCCTTTAACGCCCAAGGATTGCCGTTTGAATCACATCATGCCTGGGAGGCGGATTTGCCGGTGAGGCGATCCATGGCCTCCTTGAGCATGGCATCGCGCTGCGCGGCCAGGTCCTTGCTCTGCGTTTCGCGCTCCTCGGCAGAGAGCGTCTTGTCATCCGCTATCCCCTTGAGCTGATGCTCGAGATCGTCAAATTTTTTGCGATCAAAGCCCAGGGCCTTGTCCACCATCTGCTGCACCCGCGCATCCTTGACGCCACCGGTCAGGACTGTGTTCTTGCCGTTTCTGGCCAGATGCTCGTAGGTCAGCGCCTGCTGCGCCTTGCCGGTCAGCACCTGGCTGGAGAGGCTGACCTGCTGAGACCAGCCGCTCTGCTTGTCATCGCTGTCGCTGAGGGTCGCCAGGGCACGGTTCTGGGACGCGCTCTGGGCGAGTTGATGACCATAGGGTTTGATATCCATGAAGGCTCCACGCTCACTGCCGGCCTCGCCGGCTCCGGGGATGGGTTCCCCGCCATGGGCCGGAGACAGCAAAATGCAGGCCAACTTGAGTACCCCCCTCTTTCGACGGTTCAGCACGGGGTCACAGCACGCCTCCTTCTGCACTCCATGACGAGTGCGACCAGATCCATCAAAAAAGGCGCCCGAAGGCGCCTCTTGTGGACAGAAGTCGGCTCGTCATGACATCAGCGACGGCTGATGTGGAGCGGACCGAAGGTCTGGGCCACCGGCATGATCTCGATGCTGTTGATGTTGACGTGGGCGGGCTGCTCGCTGATCCAGAGTACGGTATTGGCGATGTCTTCCGGCAGGATGGCCTGCACCCCCTGATAGACGGTGGCCGCCTTGGCGTCGTCGCCGTGGAAGCGCACGTTGGAGAACTCGGTGCCGCCACACAGGCCGGGCTCCACGTTGGTGACACGCACCGCCGTGCCCGCCAGATCCGCACGCAGGTTGAGGCTGAACTGCTTCACGAACGCCTTGGTCGCGCCGTAGACGTTGCCGCCCGGATAGGGGTAGGTCCCTGCGATGGAGCCGATGTTGATGACGTGGCCGCGGTTGCGCGCCACCATGCCCGGCAACAGCAACCGGGTGATCAGAGCCAGGCCGCTGATGTTGGTGGCGATCATCTGCTCCCAGTCTTCCAGATCCGCCTTGTGGGCAGGCTCCAGCCCCAGTGCCAGGCCGGCGTTGTTGACCAGCAGGTCCACCTGTTGCCATTCGGTCGGCAGCGCCTCGATGGCGGCGCGGGTGGCAGCCTTGTCCTGGACGTCGAACACCAGAGGCAGGAACTGCTCGCCCAGTTCCTCGGACAGGGCGGCCAGCCGTTCGGCGCGGCGCCCAGTGCCGATCACCCGGTGGCCAGCGCTCACCAGCAGGCGGCTGATGGCCTCACCAAAGCCGGACGAGGCGCCCGTTACCATTGCAATCATGTGAACCTCCATTGTTATTTGTCTTCTTGAAAAATCAGCACGTTATATGTCGCGTTTGCCCAGCTTTCGCCATGCGAACACCGCCAGATGCAGCAGGAAGAGACCCGAGCCCCCCAGCGCAAACAGCAGGCCGGTCAGGGCGTTGACCGAGGTATCGGCGCCGCACCACCACCAGACCAGCCAGCCGACGACCCCGATGAGAAAGGTCTGGGCGGCACAGACCGGGCAGCGCCCGAGCTTGGCCCTGATGGCCGTAGCCAGGCAATCCTCGCAACTCATGATGGCTCCTGCCGCTCATCTCCCAGCGCCAGCACCAGGCGGTAGGCATGCTGGCCGGGCCCGTAATAATCGGGCAGCCGTACCCCAGGGCGAAACCCCAGCCCCTGATAGAGGGTTCTGGCTTCTGGGTTGGCGTCGGCGACCTCGAGGCGAATCGCCCCCCAGCCGGCCTCGCGCCCTTCCCGGATCACCTGCTCCAGCAGGCGGCGTGCCCACCCCTGACGGCGGATGGTCCAGCGGATGGCGAGGGTCTGGATGATGAGACGATCCCAGCCTTTGTGCTCCAGCACGCTCAAATAGCCCATCACCTGCGCCTTCTCGTCTTGCAGCAGCAGGGTGCGCCCCTTGGCCTGATTGAGCAGATAGTGCCAGCGGCTGCGGCCGAAGGCGACCTCGGGGGGAAAACAGTAGCGTTCCAGCTTCACGATGGCGCCCAAATCATCGGCTCGGGCGGCGCGCACGGTCAACACGGGGAGTCCTTGTTCGGTTATTTATCCTCAGCACCAGAAATGCGACTTGTATCACAAGTTACCAAGGCAGAATATTAGGCACTGTAACCTCTTGTTTCCCCTCGCGCCATTGTCGTGCTTGTCGGTGCATCGAAGCCCACTGGGGATCCTGCCGTTTCTGGCAGTCCTTTCTGTGGAGCCTGAAAAAATGAGTACCTATGTCATCGTCGAGGAGCCGGGCGACTGGCCCTGCCATGCCGACTATCTGCTGACCGCCCGCACCTACCTGCAACACGGTCTGCCCACCACAGGGGGGCGTCCGCGCATCATCAACCTCTGCCGCAGCCTGGAACACCTGGGGGCCGGTTATTACTGCTCCCTGCTGGCCCAGGCCCGCGGCCACCACTGCCTGCCGGGATTGCAGGCCATCAGCCGGCTGCAACCCCAGCAGCCTCCCGCCAAGCTGTGGCGCAAATTGCAGGGCTGGCTGGCCCAGCAGAGCGAAGACAGGATCCGGGTGCGCGCCATCTTCGGCCAGTGCGAACAGAGCGAGCTGGCGGGGCTCGCCCGCTATTACTACGGCCTGAGCCAGTTGCCGCTGCAGGAGCTGACCCTCAAGCGCGGTCGCCACGGCTGGTCGGTGCGCCAGCAGGAGAGCCTGTCACCGCTGGCGCTGAGCCCGAGCGAGAAGACGCTGATGGTGCAGCACGCCCAGGCGCTGGTGGGCACGGGGGACGAGGAACAGACGGCGCCACGCTACCAGCTCGCCATCCTGGTCGACCCCAACGACGGCCGCGCCAGCAGCGATGCCCTGGCGCTGGAGCGTTTCATCAAGGCGGCCGCTGCTCAGGGGATCCAGGCCGAGATCCTGCCTCCCTCGGCCATCGAGCGGTTGCCGGAGTTCGACACCCTCTGGCTGCGCGCCGAGACCGCGGTCGGCCACTACACCTTCGAATTTGCCCGCCGTGCCGAGCAGCTCAAGATGCCGGTCATCGACAGCTCCCGTGCCATCCTCGCCTGCAGCAACAAGCTCTATCTCTACGAGCTGATGGTGCGCAGCGGCGTGCCCATGCCCCCCACCACCGTCGTGACCCGCCGCGGCCGCCAGCATGTGGACGAACTGGTGCAGCGCCTCGGTCTGCCGCTGATGGTGAAGATCCCCGACGGCGCCCAGGGGCGCGACCTCGCCATGGCCAGCGATGACATCCAGCTCGCCCGCCTGCTGGACGAGGGGCTGGCCCGCTCCGCCCTGCTGCTGGTCCAGAGCCGGATCCCTGCCGAGTTCGACTGGCGCATCGGCTTTCTCGACGGCTCGCCGCTGTTCGCCTGCCGCCGTTACCGACCCGAACCCGGCAACCGCATCCGTCGCCGCAAACACCCCCTCGACATGAGCCGCATCGAGGCGCTGCCCCTCAGCGACGTGCCGGAGCGGGTGCTGCAAACCGCCCGCCGCGCCGTGCACCAGCTCGGCAACGGCCTGTTCGGGGTGGATCTGCGCCAGCAGGGTCAGGGCTGCGTGTTGCTGGAAATCATCGACAACCCCTGGATACGTGGCGATATTGAAGACAGGGAGGCAAAGGACCTCTACGAGCGCCTCGCCCGGGCCTTCCGCCAGCGGCTGGAGAACCGGGGGCAGAGCGCGACAGGATAACAAGCATCGCGAGCAGAGGTGGATATGATGACAATGCAGTGGTGGGACATCGCGCCCCTTGGCTGGGAGAACATCCTGGTCTGTCTGGTGTGTGGCACCCTGGTGGGGCTGGAGCGGCAGCTTCGCGGCAAGCCGGTGGGGATCCGCACCTCTTCCCTCATCGTGCTCGGCACCTACTGTTTTCTCGCCATCGGCGCCGCCGTCAGTCCTCAGGGCGCCGATCAGGCGCGGGTGCTGGGTCAGCTCATCACCGGGGTCGGCTTTCTCGGGGCCGGGGTCATGATGACCCGGGATGGTCAGGTGCTGGGGGTGACCTCCGCCGCCGCCATCTGGATGCTGGCCGCCCTCGGCGCCCTCATCGGCATGGACATGCTGCATCAGGCGCTGCTGCTCACCGTCGTCACCCTCTCCATCCTGGTGGGGGTGGACTATCTGGAAGCCAGCTTCAAGAGCCTGCGCCGCGGGGTGCACAATCGGCTGGAACACTGGCGCCACGGGGCCGAGCCCTCGGTCTCTTCCCGCCGGGACGATCTGGGCAGCGGCATTGAGAAGTAAGCCGCCACCATGAAAAAGGGCTCCATCATGGAGCCCTTTCTGTTGTCTGCCTCCCTCAGCGCACCAGCAGGAAGCGGCCGGTGAGGGGCGGCAAGTCCACCGTCACGCTGCTGCCACCGATGGCCAGGTTCTCGCCGCTCTGCAGATCCACCAGGGCGCTGCCGCTGCGCAGCTTGCCGACCGGCACGGCGTAGCTCTGGGGCGTGGTGGAGACGTTGAGCAGGTAGACTACTTGCTCGCCAGCCGTCTGCTTGATGTCGCCATAGATGCTCCCCTCGGCCACCAGCTTGACCCGCTCCCCCTGATAGAGGGCCGGGTGCCCGGCGCGCAAGGCCAGCAGATCACTCAGCCACTGCTTGAGCTCGGCCTGCTCGCTGCTCGGCACGAAGCCGGTGACACCGGGAACCTTGCCATCGCTGCGGGCCACGTGATCATCGCAGAGCCCCTGGGCCGCACAGTCGCCCCCCACCTGAGTGGCAAAGCCAGGCACCTCGTCGCCAAACTCCTCGCCATAGTAGAAGGTAATGGGACCGGAGCGGGCGGCCATGAAGCTGAAGGCCGCCTTGTGGCGCTGCCAGTAGTCCGCCCCATTGAAGTTGCCCCGCTCCAGCAGATCGCCGAAGCGCACCAGGTCGTGGTTGCCCAGCATCAGGTTGGGCATGGCGTGGTCCGGGTAGTTCTCCACCTTGTTCCAGCTGGCGTCGAGCACGCTGGCCCCCTGCCCGCCCTTGCCGGACTCTTCCACCGCCAGCGCCTGTACCAGGCCGTAGCGCAGGGGGAAGTCGAACGCCGAAGAGAGCGCCGGGTTGTCGCTCGGGCCATAAGCCTGGGCGCGGATCTCGTCGGCGCCCTTCCACACTTCCCCCACCATGTAGCCGAGGGTGCCCCACTGCTGGCCGGCGGCCTTGCGCGCCGCGCTGGCCTGGGCCACCTCGCTGCGAATGGCGCGCCAGTCATCCAGCCCCAACTGATAAGCCTGATCGAGGCGCCAGCCGTCGATGCCGTACTGCTCGACCCAGTAACGGGCCACCTCCTTGAAGTAGGCCAGACTCTCGGGCTGGCCGTAATCCACCAGCTGGCCCGGGTAGCCTGCGCCGCCGCTCTTGAGGGCTGGCAGCCGCCCCTCTGGTGAAGGCTTGCTCACCCCCACCTTGTTGACGTGGCCGAACACCCCGTCGAGGAAGACATAGAGCCCGCGCTGGTGCGCCCCGTCCACCAGTTGCTTGAGCTGGGCGTTGCTGCCGAAGTTGGGATCCACGTTGAAGAAGTCGCAGGCGAAGTAGCCGGTGGCATCCAGCCGGTCGTCCCCGGCCTGGCCGGCGCAGGAGTCAAACACCGGCGTGAGCCAGATGGCGTTGACGTTGAGGCTCTTGATGTGGTCGAGGCTGTCGATGATCCCCTGCAGATCGCCGTTGTGCCGGGAGGGGCCGTAGCCGACGCCGTAGTTGGCGCTGCCGTCGCCGTCGACGAAGGACTCCACCATCACCTGGTAGGTGCGCAGGTTGCAGGCTGGCTGATCATTGCCGTAGCAGGCGCGGCTGGCCGACGCGGGGGGCGGATTGACCACCGGAGGCTGGGGGTCACTGCTGCCACCGCCTCCCCCGCTGCCGCAAGCCGTCAGTAACAGGGCGACCCCGATGAGGCCGCCACGACGCAACGTTCCTTGTTTCATTGTTATGTTCCCGCTGTGGTGGATGGGCGCCCAAAGCGCCGCACTGGGGTCATGATAACGACCTGACCGACGCGGGTCTGTGACTGAAAACGTTACCTGACTCAACGAGTTAGCATGTCAGAAGCGATGCATGTTGCGATCGGGGAAGGCGGCGCGCTCGTCGATGGGCAGGATCAGGTGGTAGACCTCGTGGGCCGCCAGGGTGAAGCCCGAGGGCCACGCCAGTTGATGGCGATCATCGATGAAGACACGGGCGAAGCGACGCTCGGTCTCCATGGCCGCAAACAGCGGCTGGCCGCGCCAGGGGGTGAGATCCAGCACACCTGTGGTGCCGTCGGAGAGCACCACGAACAGAGACCAGCCCTGCATATATTCCACATCGATGAAGACCGGCATCCCTTCGGCTCCGATTGAGAAATCCGGCGCCATTATAGGCACGACCCTTGTCTCGATGTGCCAGCAGGATCACAGTTTCCCCAGCGTTTTATGCTCTCTTAGATCCCTGCATCCCGTCACAAAAAAATCATAAAACGTGCCAGCTTCTCCATTTATACCTCCCCCCCATGCAACCTTTGCCAGGCGCCACTGTCATACTCCTGCACCATAACAACAATGCGTCCGGGGACTGGGCGCAAACAGGTTTGCAGGAACAATATGACCACCATCAGACAATGGCTGGGACCGGTTTGGCCCATCGCCGTCTTTTCATTGATCGCGCTCATCTCCCTGACCGTCAGCCGCCTTGGCCTGGGGCTCTGGCAACTGGAACGGGTGGATGCCGTCTCTGGCTGGCAGGAGATGCTGCTGCAAGGCATTCGGGTCGACGTCGCCACCCTCTGCTGGGTCTGGGGCGTACCCGCCGTCTTGACCCAGTTGCTGGCCGGACCCCACGCGCCGGGGCGGCTCTGGATGCAGCTTATCCGGATCTGGCTCACCCTGGGGCTCTGGCTGATGCTCTTTCTCGAGATCTCCACTCCCGCCTTCGTCACCGAATACGGGGTGCGCCCCAACCGTCTCTATGTGGAGTACCTCATCTATCCGAAGGAGGTGCTCTCCATGCTGTGGGCTGGCCGCAAGGGCGAGCTGCTGCTGGCCGTGATCTTCAGCGGCGCCGTGCTGGGCGGTGGCTGGTGGCTGAGCGGCCGCCTGGTGCGTGACCTAAGCTTCCCCCGCTGGTACTGGCGCCCCGCCTTCGCCCTGCTGATCCTCGCCGTCGGCTTCCTCGGCGCCCGCTCCAGTCTCGGCCATCGCGCCCTGAATCCGGCCATGGTGGCCTTTGCCGACGATCCCCTGGTCAACGCCCTCACCGTCAACTCCGCCTACTCCCTCTTCTTTGCCATCAAGCAGATGGGGGCCGAGGAGGACGCCAGCCAGTTTTACGGCAAGATGGCTGACCATCAGGTACTCGACATAGTCCGCGAGGAGAGCGGTCGCCCTCTCGGCGATTTCACCTCTGCCGATCTGCCAAGTCAGACCTTCAACACGGCCAGCTACCAGGGCAAGCCCAAAAATCTGGTGATCCTGCTGCAAGAGAGTCTGGGGGCCCAGTTCGTCGGCTCCCTCGGCGGCCTGCCGCTCACCCCGAACATCGATGCCTTGTCGAAAGAGGGTTGGGCGTTCGAGCAGCTCTACGCCACCGGTACCCGTTCGGTACGCGGCATCGAGGCGGTGCTCACCGGCTTCACGCCGACCCCGGCCCAGGCCGTGGTCAAGCTCGGCAAGAGCCAGACCAACTTCTTCACCATCGCCGACCTGCTCAAGCAGCGAGGCTATGACACCAGCTTCATCTATGGCGGCGAGAGCCACTTCGACAACATGCGCAGCTTCTTCCTCGGCAACGGCTTCACCACCATCGTCGAGCAGAAGGACTTCAAGAACCCGGTGTTCGAGGGATCCTGGGGCGCCTCGGATGAAGATCTGATGGCCAAGGCCAACGAGACCTTCGCGGCGCTGCACAAGGAGGGCAAACCCTTCTTCAGCCTGGTGTTCAGCTCCAGCAACCACGATCCCTTCGAATTCCCCGACAACCGCATCGCCCTGTACGAGCAGCCCAAGCAGACCCGCAACAACGCCGCCAAGTACGCGGACTACGCCGTCGGCGAGTTCTTCAAGAAGGCCAGGGCATCGGACTACTGGCAGGACACCCTGTTCCTGGTCATCGCCGATCACGACAGCCGGGTCGGGGGAGCCAGCCTGGTGCCCATCCCCCGCTTCCACATCCCGGGGGTCATCCTGGGGGACGGCATAGCACCGAGAAAGGACCCTCGCATCGTCAGCCAGATCGACATGGCCCCGACCCTGCTCTCCCTCATGGGCATCAGTGCCGACTACCCCATGCTGGGCAAGGATCTCACCCGCATGCCCGCCGACTGGCCGGGGCGCGCCATCATGCAATACGACAAGAACTTCGCCCTGATGCGCGGCAAGGATGTGGTGATCCTGCAGCCCGAGCGGGCGCCGGAAGGCTTCATCTACGAGGATGCGACCGAGACGCTCACCCCGGCACCGCAACCGGGCGCCATGAAGGATGCCGCCCTGGGGCTGGTCCTGTGGGGCAGCCTGGCCTATCAGCAGGGGCTCTACCGGACGGCGCAGGACAGCCGGCTGGCTCTCAACTGAGGAACCGCCCACAAAAAAACCGCCCTCGGGCGGTTTTTTCTTGCGGCTCGCCCCGTCAGGGGTGGGGGAAGCAGGGAAGCGAGCGGCTGAACCTGTGCTCGAACACCAGGGAGGTCTCGAGGTGCACCACCTCTTCCCGGGAGGTGAAGTGATCGAAGACGAAATTGCGCAGGTGTTCGGTATCGGAGACGCACAGGTGCACCAGGAAATCATCCTTGCCGCCCATGTGAAACAGGCTGATCACCTCGGGCAGGGCCAGGATGGCGTCGCGAAACGCATCGATGATCTGGCGGCTGTGACGGGCCAGTTGCAGGGAGACCATGGCCTGGATGTGACCGCCCAGGGCCTGGTAATCCACCTCGCAGTGCGCCCCCTTGAGCACGCCATCCTGCTGCAGCTTGCGCACCCGCTCCAGACAGGTGGACGGCGCCACCCCGACCAGGGCCGCCAAATCCTTGTTGGTCATGCCCGCATCGCGAAACAGATGGGCCAGGATGTCCAAGTCCAGTTGATCCAGGTTTCTCATCTTTACTCCTTGCATCGCTCGATTTTTTTAGACTCTGCCCGTAAACCGGGCCGAACACAACGCAGATTGACATCGCCTCCGGCCCCTCTATGCTGTGCCGCACCCGCGGGATGCCGATCCCGTTGACCCCGACCACCACGAGGAACCCCATGCTCAGTGCCCATCCCTTCTGGAGCCTGGACGTTCCACGGCTCGACGGCCAGCTCCTGCTCACCCCCTGCCCCGGCAGCCAGCAGGTCCCCATGGCCGACGCCCTTGCCCAGTTGCAGCTGGCCGGTGCCGGCGGGGTGCTGACCCTGATGACGGTGGAGGAGCTGGCCCTGTGCGGGCCCCTCTCTCTCGGGCAGCTGGTGCAGGCCAGAGGCATGAGCTGGTTCCATCTGCCCATTGCGGATGACGAGGCACCGGATGCCGCCTTCGAACAGGCCTGGCCCGGGGTGCAACCCCGACTGCTCGCCCTGCTGCGCGAGGGACGGCACCTTGCCATTCACTGCCACGGAGGAAGCGGGCGTACCGGGCTGGCGGCCGCCCTGCTGCTGATGACCCAGAGGCTGCCCCAGCAGGAGGCCATGACCCTCATCCGGGCCAGACGGCCACGGGCCTTCACCCTGGCCTGCCACCGTCACTGGCTCGATACCCGTGGGCGGCGGCTGGCCGGAGCGGACTGATGGGCTCTATCCCTTGGGCTGCTGGTAGGTAAACACCTTGCCGATGTCTTCCACCTTGTAGCTGGTCAACTGGTAGACGTAATAGTTGAGCCAGTTGGAAAACAGCAGGTGACCGTGGCTGCGCCAGGTGGCGCGCGGGGTCTGGCTTGGGTCGTTGTTCGGGTAATAGTTGACCGGAATGACGGGGGTGAGCCCGGCCGCCAGATCCCGCCTATATTCCCCATCCAGGGTCAGGGCGTCATATTCCGGATGGCCGGTGACGAACACCTGGCGACAATCCTTGGTGGCGGCCAGATAGACGCCCGCCTCTTCCGACTCGGCGAAGATCTGCAGATCGGTGTGGGCGCGGATGAGATCCCCGTCGAAGGCCGCATAGCGGGAGTGGGGCGCCACGAATTCGTCATCGAAGCCGCGCAGCAGCGCCTCGTGCTCGTCGAGGCGGTGGTGGCGATAGACCCCGGAAAGCTTCTCGCCGTGGGTCTGCTTCTCCATGCCGTACAAGGCTTTCAGCGCCGCCTGCACCGCCCAGCAGAGGAAGAGGGTGGAGGTGACATGCTGATGGGACCACTCGATGATCTCGACGATGCGTGGCCAATAGACCACCTCCTCGAACTCCACCAGCCCGAGCGGCGCCCCCGTGATGATCATGCCGTCGTAGTTGTTGCCTCTCACCTGCTCGAAGTCGTGATAGAAGTTCTCCAGGTGCGCCTGGGGCGTGTTTTTCGACTCCCGATCGTCGATGCGCAACAGATCCACGTCCACCTGCAAGGGCGAGTTGGAGAGCATCCGCATCAGCTGGATCTCGGTTTCTATCTTCTTGGGCATCAGATTGAGGATGAGCACCCGCAGCGGGCGGATGTTCTGGGTGACGGCCCGGGATTCCGTCATCACGAAGATGTTCTCCTGCCCCAGCACTTCGGCGGCGGGCAACTGGTCCGGGATCTTGATCGGCATGCTGACTCCCTGTACTGCATCGGTAAATATGTCTGGACATCTAGAAGCCTATAATAAAGCGCTCCCGCTGTCATCAGATACCTTTTGTATTCACCCCGCCCTTTGACTAGCATACGGCTCAGTGTGTCCCTCGTGCCCAACCCCATGACAGGAATCAAGATCTCCGTAGAACGGCTGCAAGTCGGCAATTATGTCTCCCTGCCTTTGGGATGGCGTGAGCACCCGTTTCTGTTCTCCAGCTTCAAGCTCAAGAGCGAGGAGGAGATCGAGCTCATTCGTCGCCTTGGCCTCAAGCTGGTGACCATCATTCCCGACAAGAGCGACACGCCGCCCAAGCCCCTCGGCCAGACCCAGTCCCAGGCGGATGAGGTTGAAGGAGAGGGTCTCGTCGCCCGCCAGGAGGAGATGCAGCAGGAGAAACTGCGGCGCATCGAGCAGTTGCAGCGCTATCGCCGCGACCTGCAGCAGTGCGAGAAACAGTTCCGCCAATCCCTGGCCCAGGTGCGCAACCTGATGGGCAAGATCCAGTCCCGCCCCCTCAACGCCATCAGCGAGGCCCAGGAGCTGATCAACGCCATGACGGAGCAGCTCCTCTCGGTGGACGAGATGGTGCTGCACCTGGTCTCTGACAGCGATGATGGCAACAGCCTGCAGTTTCACTCCCTCAACGTCAGCGTGCTCAGCATGCTGCTCGCCCGGGAGTGCAAGTTGCCGGCCGAGGCAATCCGCCAGGTCGGCATGGGGGCCCTGTTCCACGACATCGGCAAGCTGAGGATCCCGAGCCAGATCCTGCGCAAGACGGAGCCGCTGACCAAGCCGGAGCAGAACCTGATGGCCCAGCATCCCCGCTACGGCCTGGAACTGCTGGGGCTGGTCAGCGATTTTCCGGAAGCGGCCAAGCAGATAGTGCAGAACCACCACGAGTACCTGGACGGCACCGGCCCCCAGGGGCTCAAGGGGGATCAGCTCGATCCCCTCACCCAGATCGTCTCCCTCATCAACGAGTACGACAACCTCTGCCACCTGGAGGCCAAGGTGCCCTACGCGGCCCTCGGCAGCCTCTACAAGCAGCGCAAGTCCCAGTTCAACGCCGATCACCTCGGCATGCTGATCCGGCTGATGGGGGTCTATCCCCCGGGCAGCGTGGTGCAGCTCTCCAACGGCCAGGTGGGGCTGGTGATGTCGGTCAACGCCTCCCGCCTGCTCTACCCCGCCGTGCTGGTATACGACCCCCGCATTCCGCGCCAGGAGGCGGCCATCATCGACCTCGACGCGGCCGGGCTGACCATCGCCAAGGTGATCCAGCCCAAACGCCTGCCCCCGGCGGTGTTCGAATACCTCAACCCCCGCACCCGGATCAGCTACTACTTCGAACACGGCAAGCCCTGAGAGGGCTGGCCCCACCCAAGGAGTCCCCATGCGCATCGAGATCATCAGCACAGGCGACGAGATAGTGACCGGCCTGGTGGTGGACACCAATGCCGCCTGGCTCAGCGCCCTCTTGCTGGAGCAGGGCTGGCAGGTGCGCCGCCGCGCCACCGTGGGGGACAACCTCGCGGATCTGACAGCCGTGCTGCAGGAGAGCGCCAACCGCGCCGAGGTGGTACTGGTGTGTGGAGGCCTCGGCCCCACGGCGGACGACCTCACCGCCCAGGCCGCGGCCGAGGCGTTTGACCAGCCCCTGACCCTGTTCCCGGACTGGCTCGCCACCATGGCCGAACGCTATGCCAGCCGGGGCCGCACCATGGCCCGGAGCAACACCAAGCAGGCCTGGCTGCCCCGGGACTGCGAGATCCTCGACAACCCGGTGGGCACCGCCTGCGGCTTTGTGGTCTGCCACCCGGCCAGCCACGGCCAGAGCCGGCTCTTCTTCACCCCGGGCGTGCCGTTCGAGTTCAAGCAGATGGTGCGCGAACAGATCATGCCCCGCCTCAAGGCGCTGGCCGGGGAAGAGACCGACACCGAGCTGCGCCGTTTCTACACCTTCGGCGTCTCGGAGTCCGCCCTCAGCGACATGCTGGATGCGGCCCCCTGGCCTGCCGGCATCGAGCTGGGCTACCGCTCCTCCATGCCCCTCATCGAGCTCAAGCTCATCGGCCACGGTGCCAGCACCGCCGACATGGACGCCGCCGAGGCGAGGCTGCTTGCGGCCATCGCCCCCTGGCTGGTGGGGCGTGGCAACGAGGCGCCTGCCAGCCAGATCCTGGCCCTGCTGGGGGAGCGGTCGCTGCACCTGCAGGAAGGGGAGAGCCGGGGCGCCCTGCTGGTCATGTGTCACGGGCACCCTGCCCTGACTGCCGGCTTCAGCCACACCCTGAGCGACGATCTGACTCAACTGGCAGTGCCCGACGCCCCCCTGAGCCTCACCATAGGCCGTGCCGGTCCTGACGGCGTGCCGCTGCTGCTCTGCGCCGACGGGCAACTGCACGGCCAGACGCTCAGGGTCAGCCACCCGGATCCCGCGAGCGGTCGCCGGATCCTCGCCTTCGCCGCCCTCGACATGCTGCGCCGCCACCTGCTGGGGCTGCCGGTGCTCGCCGACTACCTCACCCTGACCCGAACGGCCAGGTGCCAGGAGGGCGCCCGGGGCTAGAAGTGAGCCAAGCCTGCACCGCCATGGACCCAGTACCCGGCGAGCGCCAGGGTCAGCAGGCAGAAGGCCCTCTCGTAGCCCCCGCCGCTCTTGAGGGGCAGGCCGGGCAGGCGAAAGCGCCGACGCCAGGGCCAGAGCAGGGGAATGCCCATGGGGGTGAGCCAGTCCCCCAGCAGATGGCTGAGATAGCCCACGATGAGAGCATCCTTCACCGCCCCCGACAGCAACCAGGGGGCTTCCACCTGGGCCAGCCCCCAGACCCCCATCCCCACCGCCAGCAGGCTGTGGGTGAAGCCGCGATGGCCGAACAGCCGGGAGAGCGGCCCCGAGATCCAGGGCAGTTGCCGCCCGAGCAGGGAGCGGGGGTGATCGAGATCCGGCAGCAGGGCGCTCGCCAGGGCCATGGGAACGATATGCCACAGGCTGGCATCGGCCAGGGCCGGAGTCAGTTCGACCTTGTGGGCAAGCAGGACGCAGGTGACGGAAAACAGCAGGTGGCCTTGGGCGGTCATGGGGCTCGTTCGGTTGGACAGAAAAAGGGGCTGATCGATGGCGACCAGGGTCCTCGCCCTGAGGCGGCGGCAGATTAAAATCCTTCTCTTCCTGCCTGACAAGGTGATTTGCATCGCCTCCCTCAACGTGATGGACACTCTGGATAGCGAAAGCATAAAACATCAGCATATTGCGCTAAAAAACCGCAATGGAGACCATGGCATGGCCGGCTCCGCCCCTCTCCCGTCAGCCGATATTTCCTCAACCCGGCTCACCCATTTGCATTCAGATCGTTGACCCGGAAGGAAAAATACCCGAATACTGCGCGTTGGATCCGCCCCGGCGGCATTGGATGCCGGCAAGGAGAGGCCCCGGCATGGGGCAAACCGGACAGGGACAACGAAGGAGGGCCCGGTGTTAAGCAAAGCGTGGTTTCAGCTGTCGGCCGACATGAGCTATGTCTGCCTGCGCATCACTCCGGGCCTCACCGAGCCCATCCAGGAAAGCGACGTCCTGGCCCTGCTGCGACTCTCCAACTGTCGGCGCTACGAACCCCTCGGCGAGGGGATCCGTGAAGCCGTCACCCTGCTCAACGCCCTCATTGCAGAGCCGGATACCCCCGCGCATCCGCCAGTCCCCATTGCCCGGCGCCAGGATGCCAGGCTGCTCATCCAGGTGGACAAGGACCAGATGAGCGCCAGGGCGCAGATCACCGCGGACTGGGGTGGCCAGCCCCTGACCCTGGCCCGGTTGCAGGAGGCCCTGGCGGCCAGCACGGTCAAGCAGGGGGTGAGCGAGCGGCTGCTTGCCGCCGCCATCCAGGCAGCGGGTGAGGCGGCACCCGGTGCCCAGCTCAATCCCGTCATCGCCCTCGGCAAGGCCGCCAGGCACGGCCTGGATACCCGCCTGGAGCGGCTGGTGGAGACCGCAGCCGAGCGGATCCTCAAACCCCAGGAGCGGGATCACGGCAAGGTGGACATGCGCGACCTCGGCACCCTGCTCACCGTCAAGGCGGGGGCGTTGCTGATGCGCAGGCACCCCGCCACCCAGGGCATCGACGGCTTCACCGTGACGGGCCAGACCCTGACCGCCCGCCACGGCAAGGAGAGCGCCATGACGCCGGGTGACGGCACCTGCCTCTCCCCCGAGGACCCGGACCTGCTGCTGGCGACCCGCCCGGGGCTCCCCTGTCAGGAGCGTGCCGGGATGCGGGTCGACGAGGTACTCAACGTCAAGCAGGTCGACATCCGCCACGGCCACGTCGAGTTCGAGGGATCCCTGCTGGTCACCGGGGACGTCATGCCCGGCATGCGCGTCAAGACCAGCGGGGACGTGGTGATCGGCGGCTTCGTCGAGGGCGGCTACATCGAATCCGGCGGCACCATCACGGTGCGCAACGGCATCATAGGGCGCAAGCTGGCGGACGACGAATACCTCTGCCACCTCAACGCCGGGGGGGAGATCCACGCCAGCTATGCCCAGTACGCCAGGCTGGAGGCCGATGGCGACATCCATATCCTGAGCCAGCTCAGTCACTGCTATTGCCGCAGCGGCCAGGATCTCAAGGTGGGGGACAGCGCCATGCGCAAGGGGCACCTCATCGGCGGCATCAACATCGCCAACCGGCTCATCATGGCACCAGTGCTCGGAGCCTCGGCGGCCAATCGGACCCGGTTGCAGATCCTCGGCGGCTATTTCAGCCAGAAGGAGCAGGAGCTGGCGCTGCGCCAGCGCAAACAGACCTGCGCCGAGCAGATAGACAAGCTGCAGGATCTCATCCTTCGGCTGCTGCAACTGCCCCGTGACAAGCGCAATCCCGAGACCCTGCAGAAGATCAAGGCGTTGCGCACCCGCCAGTTCGACGAGAGCAAGAGCCTGGACGAACAGCTCGCCGAGGCGCAGCGGGAGCTGCAGGCACTCATGGCCAACATGGACATCATCGCCACCCAGCGCCTCTTCCCCGGCGTCGAGGTGGAGATGGCCCATCACCACAACAGGGTCGATATCGAGCACGGCCCCATCCACTTCGCCATCCGGGAAGATCAGCTGCAACTGACCCCCTACCAGGGCCAGCGCTGAGGGGCAACGTGCCCCCGCGTCGGCAGGCGGCGTGATCCCGGCGGCGATTTTCGCTACACTCGGCCTCCCCATGGCCCCATCGGGCGGGCCGGCCAGACTCAGGTAGTGAGAAGATGTACAAGCTGATCGCATTGGATATGGATGGCACCCTGCTGACCCCAGAGGGCCGAATCTCCCCCCGCACCCAGGCCGCCATCGCGGCAGCCCGCGCCAGGGGCGTGACCGTGGTGCTGGCCTCCGGCCGCCCGCTGGAAGGCATGACCGCCGCCCTGACCGAGCTGGGCCTCACCGGCAAGGATGACTACGTCATCTGCTACAACGGCGCCCTGGTGCAGCAGGTGTCCGAGCAACGCATCATCCGCAGCCAGTTGCTGACCGGCAGCGATGCCCGTGCCATCGCCCACCTGGCCTGTGAGCTGGGGGTGAACATCCACGGCTTCTCCGTCCGCCAGGGGCTCATCAGCCCAAGGATCAGCCCCTACACCGAGCACGAATCCCGCCTCATCGGTCAACCCATCAACCTGGTGGACTTCGCCACCCTGCCCGACGACGAGCAGATCATGAAGGTGATGATGATTGACCCAGAGCCCCTGCTCTCCCGTGCCATCGCCCAGCTGCCCGCCGAACTCCACGAGCGCTATACCGTGGTGCGCAGCGCCCCCTACTTCCTCGAGTTCATGAACAAGCGCAGCAACAAAGGCACCGGCGTCGCCGCCCTGGCCGAGCACCTGGGGCTGGATGCCTCCCAGGTGATCGCGGTGGGAGATGCGGGCAACGATCACCACATGATCGCCTACGCCGGACTCGGGGTCGCCATGGGCAACGCCACCGACGAGATCAAGGCGCTGGCACAGCACACCACGGGGCGCAACGATGAAGACGGGGTCGCCCAGGTGATCGAGCGTTTCATCCTGAACGCCTGAGTCGACAAGGGGCCCTGTGGGCCCCTTCTGCTATCCGGCCGCCCGGCCAGATGTTTAATATATCCACCATCAAATCTCTCGCCGCACCAGGCATCCCCCCTCAAGCCCCTTTAAATGGGACTCGCAGCCGCATCTCGACATCAACGGTTAACATAATTGCATCATTTTGTTTGACATATTGAACGGCCTTGGCAGACTGGAGGCAGGATCCAGGCTGTCGTTGCCAAGGCTGACCGACGATTCTGGCACGCTGGCGCGACCCTGATCCCACGACCATGCCTTGAGGCATGCCCTTGCGAGCCGAGGCGGCAAGGGCCTTCCCAAGGCGCAGGATGAGACCGCCAAGGATAGCCAAGGTGACCTATGCCCAACCCCAGTGCCCATAACAAACCCGTCGTGCTGATGACCATGGGGGCCCAGGCCCGCAGTGGCCACGCCTACCAGGTCATGACCCACAAATACATCAAGCCTCTGGTGGAGATCAGCGGCTGCGTGCCGCTGCTGGTGCCCACCTGCTGTGGCACCGAGGATCTGGAGCAGTATCTGGACCTCGCCGACGGGGTCTATCTGAGCGGTGCCGGATCCAACATCGATCCGGCCCTCTATGGCCAGGAGAACCTCACCCCGGAGAAGCCCCAGGACAGGGACAGGGATCTGTTCGATATTCCCCTGGTGCGCGCCGCCCTCGACCGTGGCCTGCCGATCCTCGGGATCTGCCGCGGCATGCAGGAGATCAACGTGGCCCTGGGAGGCGACATTCACCAGAAGGTCTATTGCGAGCCGGGTTATGACGATCATCGGGAGGATGCGGATGACCCGGTGGACGAGCAGTATGGCGAGAGCCATCAGGTCGAGCTGGTGCCCGGTACCTGGCTGGCCGAGCTGATGGGGCAGCCGTCGATTCCGGTCAACTCCCTCCACGGGCAGGGGATCAAGACGCTGGCCCAGGGGCTGGCCCCCCTGGCCCATGCCGAAGACGGGCTGATCGAGGCGATCCACGCTCCCGCCCTCTCCCCCTTCCTGCTGGCGGTGCAGTGGCACCCGGAGTGGAAGGCCAGCGAGAACCCCCACTCCATCAAGCTCTTCACCGCCTTTGGCGACGCCTGCCGCCGGTTCAGGCAGCAGGTCGGCTAGTCGCCGACCCCTTGCCCTTGAGCCTTGGCAGGGCCTCGTACATCGGGGGCTGCCCAGAGGCATCCGACGTGACGGGCCTGTGACCCCCCCACGCCATCAAGCTGCCCACTGCCTTCGGCGACGCCTCCTGCCCGTTCAGGCAGCAGACGGGCTAGTCGCCGAATCCCTTGCCCTTGAGCTTGGGCAGGGCCCCGCGATCAGGGCGCAGGGTTCGGCAGACATCCAGCCCCTTGAGGCCCCGCTGGATATGGTCCGGGGCCTGCCCGAGCACCATGCCGTTGCCGCGATAGAGACGGGCATCCTCCAGCTCGAACAGCTCGCCGCCGATGAGCAGTTGCTCCCGGCCATTCACCACCTTGCCCCGTTTCAGGGGCAGGGTCATGTCCACCTGGATCTCGCCGGTGGCACACCCCTCGCGCCAGCGCGCCTCGTTGGAAAACGGGGAGATGGCGATCTCCCGCCAGGATCCGTCCCTGAACTCCATCCGGTAACGGTCTTGCACCAGATCGCATCCCGCCAGCATCACGGGGATCGCCAGCCAGATGACACCCTTCATTCCCTTCACGCCCTTGCTCCC
The DNA here is from genome assembly GCF_041402625.1 of Aeromonas sp. S19(2024). Taxonomy (NCBI): domain Bacteria; kingdom Pseudomonadati; phylum Pseudomonadota; class Gammaproteobacteria; order Aeromonadales; family Aeromonadaceae; genus Aeromonas; species Aeromonas sp. S19(2024). Next base: position 146,247 of record NZ_JBGLQU010000004.1, on the reverse strand, counting down.
TTGTTGTTATTGCCAGATATAGATCACGGAATCTGTCCCTCATCCCCAGCTCAGAGCAGCAGGGTGGCCAGATCCTGCAACTGCCCCAGCTCCACATCCGGCAGCAGCGACAGCGACTGCCAGGACTGACCGCTCTCGTTGAGCCAGGCGGCCCGAAAGCCGCGCAGCCTGGCACCCAGCACGTCGGTCACCGGGTGATCCCCCACATGAAGGATGCGGCCGGGGGTCAGCCCCAGGGCTTCTTGCACCTGCACGAACATGTCGGGCGCCGGTTTCATTCTGGCTCCCGCTCCCGCCTTGCAGACCAGGGTGAAGTAGCCAGCCAGACCCGCCTGCTCCAGATCCAGGTTGCCGTTGGTGATCACCGCCAGCGGGTAGCGCGCCGCCAGACGAGCCAGCAGGGCGTGAGTCGCCTCGCTCACCTCTATCTTCGAGCGCTCGGCCATGAAGCCGGTGAACACCGCCCGGGCCTGCTGCTCCGCCAGCCCGGGCTCCATGCCCCCCTGCACCAGGGCCTCGCGAATGCCCCGCTGGCGCGCCAGGCTGACGTCGTGGCTCAGCGCCGGGTGGTCCAGCAGCAACTGGCGCTTGAGCGCGAGCCAGCGCGGCTTGTCCAGCATGGCGGTAGCCAGGTATTCGCTGCGCAGGTGGTCCAGCATCCACTGTTCCGCCCGCGCGATGGCGGGGCCGTTGTCATAGAGGGTGTCGTCCAGATCGAACGAGATGGCGGCCACCGGCTGCCAGCGACGGTAAAACTGCATGGCTGTTCCTCTTTACTCCTCATCCTCTGGCGTTGCGGGCTCCCGCCTGACCGGGGCGACGTGGAGATTGTCATCCCCGCAGATCGCACACCACATCACTCATCCTCCGGCGTTTCCGGATCCCGCTTCGCCCGCGGGTGGGCACTGTCATATACCTTTGCCAGATGCTGGAAGTCGAGGTGGGTATAGATCTGGGTGGTGGAGAGATCCGCATGCCCCAGCAGCTCCTGCACCGCCCGCAGGTCGCCGGAGGATTCCAGCATGTGGGTGGCGAAGCTGTGGCGCAGCTTGTGGGGATGCACGTGGGCATTGAGCGCCTGCTTGTTGCCCCAGCCGTCGAGCCGCTCCTGTACCGAGCGGGCCGAGAGCCGCTGCCTGCGCTTGGAGACGAACAATGCCTCCCCCTCGTCACCGGCCAGCAGGGGGCGTACCTTGAGCCACTTGTGCAACCACTCCACCGCCATCCGCCCGATGGGCAGCACCCGCTCCCGCGAGCCCTTGCCGATCACCCTGAGCTGGCGCTCGTCGAGCTTCACGTCCGCGAGGTTGAGCCCCACCAGCTCGGCAAGGCGCAGGCCGGAGGAGTACATCAGCTCCATGATGGCGCGATCCCGCACCGCCAGTGGATCCTGCTCGTCGGTGATGTTGAGCAGCTGGTACATCTCGTCCACGTCCAGGTTCTTGGGCAGGGGCCGCCCCTGCTTGGGGGTGACGATGCCACGCGCCGGGTTGGCGGTGAGCCGCCCCTGGCGCACCTGCCAGTCGCAGAAGCTGCGCAGGGCCGACACCTTGGTGGCAAGGGAACGGGGCGCCAGCCCCCCCTTGTGCATCCGGGTCACCAGACTGCGCACCTGGCTCGCCTCGAGCCGGGCCCAGTCGTCGACCCCGAGCTTCACCAGCTCGGCGGTCATCGCTTCCAGGTGGGCCTGATAGTTGCTGCGGGTGTGGGGGCTGAGCTGGCGCTCGACCCGCAGGTATTCGATAAAGGCGTCCAGCTCCCCCGCCAGTGCGACCGGCAGGGGGTCGGCGGCAGGGGGCGTCCTGGCAGCGGATCGGGTCGTTGCCTTAGCCACGGGCCAGCTCGGGCAGACGCAGCTGCAGCAGACGCCCCAGCTGACCCAGCAGCAGGGTGTCGTTGTGGGGGGTGAAGTGGCTGGGATCCGAGCTCGCGAAGGCCAGCACGCCGAGCTCCCCGAGCCGCATCAGGGCCACCGAGTTGACCAGCACATCATTGCCAAACAGCGCCTGCTTCTCGCTCTGGTTGAGGCGGCCGAAATAGTAGTCCGTGCCGGGCAAGCGCTGGCCCAGCAGTTGTTCGAGCTGTTTGCCCTGCGCCAGGAAACGCTGCTCGGGGCCGCTCAGCTGGAAATGCCTGGGATTGAGCCAGAGCCGCAGGCCGGTGAGTCGCAGCCGCTGGACGAAGGCCTTGCCCATCACGGCGCTCAGCTCGAACAGGGTCTGGCAGCCGTAGATCTCCCCATAGAGATCCGCATAGACCCGGAAGATCCGCTCGTTCTCGCTGGCGACCCCCATCAGTTCGGTGATCTCCTGCTCCAGCTGCTCGATGCGCTCCCGCTGACGGTCCAGCTGGCGCTCCACCAGGGAGATGGTGCCCTTTTGCGCATGGGGAATGCGGATCTTGTCCAGCATGGCCCCGTGACGCAGGAAAAACTCGGGATAACGGGCCAGGTACTCCAGCACTGTGGCTTCATCCACCAGTGATTCCTGCCGTTTGAGTTCGCTCATAACTTGGTTGATCCATCCGAAAAAGGGGCCAAGGGCCCCGATATGATCCGTTGATGGAGCGGGATCACCCGCTCCTTGTCTACAACTCTATCTGGCCGTCAAAGACGTGCTCGGCCGGCCCCGTCATGTAGACGGGCTGACCCGGTCCCTTCCAGGCGATGGTCAGCTTGCCACCCGGCAGGGTGACGGTGACCCGCTCCTTGAGCTTGCCCTGGCTGATGCCTATCACCACGGCCGCACAGGCCCCGGTACCGCAGGCCAGGGTCTCCCCCACCCCGCGCTCGAAGACCCGCAGCTTGATCTCGCTGGCGTTGACCATCTCCATGAAGCCGACGTTGACCCGCTCGGGGAAGCGCTCGTGGCGCTCCATGATGGGTCCCAGGGTCTCCACCGGCGCATCGGCCACCGAGGGCACCTCGATGACGCAGTGAGGGTTGCCCATGGAGACGGCACCGCACATCACGGTGTGATCCTGGGCCCGCAGCAGATACGTCTTCTCCGCCTTCTGGGCACGGAACGGGATCTTGCCCGGCTCAAACTGGGGCACCCCCATGTTGACCGTGACCTGATTCTCCCCTTCCAGCTGCAGGGTGATGCGGCCCCGGGCGGTACTGACCGCGATGCGATCCCGGTTGACCAGCCCCTTGAGACGCACGAAACGGGCGAAGCAACGGGCCCCGTTGCCGCACTGTTCCACCTCGCTGCCGTCGGCATTGAAGATGCGGTAATGGAAGTCGAGCTCGGGGTCATAGGGCGGCTCCACCAGCAACAGCTGGTCGAAGCCGATACCGAAGTGACGATCCGCCAGCTTCTTGATGATGTCGTTGCTGAAGAACACCTTCTGGGTGACGCCATCCACCACCATGAAGTCGTTACCGAGGCCGTGCATTTTGGAAAACTCAATCAACATCGCGCGTTCCTGTCTCACCGTTAATCACGCTCTCACATGGAGGAACGCTGAAAATCCATCCATCACGGCAGCAGGTGCTCGCCACGCCAGAGATCCGCCAACTGCTCCCGCTCACGGATGAGGTGCGCCTGGTCACCGTCCACCAGCACCTCGGCCGCACGGGGTCGGGTGTTGTAGTTGGAGGACATGGTAAAGCCGTAGGCGCCAGCGGAACGCACCGCCAGCAGGGAGCCCTCGGCAATCGCCAGGGTACGCTCCTTGCCGAGGAAGTCGCCGGTCTCGCACACCGGGCCCACCACGTCATAGAGTGCCTTCTCGTGGGTCGCGCGGCTGTCCACCTCGATGATGTTCATCCAGGCGCCGTAGAGGGAGGGGCGCAGCAGATCGTTCATGCCGGCGTCGATCAGGGCGAAGTTGCGAGTCTCGCCGGGTTTAAGGAACTCGACCCGGGTCAGCAGCACACCGGCGTTGGCGACGATGGCGCGGCCCGGTTCGAACAAGAGGGTCAGATCCCGGCCCGCCAGCTTCTGCTTGAGCGCCTCGGCATACTCGGTGGGATGCGGCGGCTGCTCGGCGCCGTAGTTGACCCCCAGACCGCCGCCCACGTCCAGGTGATGGATGTGGATGCCTTCCGCCGCCAGCTCGTCGATGAGCTTGAGCAGCTTGTCCGCCGCCTCCATAAAGGGATTCAATTCAGTGAGTTGCGAGCCGATATGGCAATCCACTCCCTTGATCTCGATGTGGGCCATGGTCGCTGCCTTGCGGTAGATGGCGGGCGCCTGTTCGATGGGGATGCCGAACTTGTTCTGCTTGAGGCCGGTGGAGATATAGGGGTGCGTGCCTGCGTCGATGTCCGGGTTGACCCGCACCGAGACCCGCGCCTTCTTGCCCATGCTGCCTGCGACCCGGTTCAGGCGCTCCAGCTCGGCTTCGGACTCCAGGTTGAAGCAGAGGATCTCTTTTTCCAGCGCAAGGCGCATCTCGGCTTCGCTCTTGGCGACGCCGGAGAAGACCACCTTGGCCGGATCACCGCCCGCCGCCAGCACCCGGGACAGCTCGCCGCCGGAGACGATGTCAAAGCCCGAACCGAGGCGTGCCAGCAGATTGAGCAGGGCCAGGTTGGAGTTGGCCTTGACCGCATAGCAGATCAGGTGGGGAATGTCGCCAGCCGCCTGGTCGAAGGCATGCCAGTGGCGTTCCAGGGTGGCGCGGGAGTAGACATAGAGCGGAGTGCCGTACTGGTCGGCAAGCTGTTGCAGGGGAAGCTGTTCGGCCTGAAGCTGACCGTCTGCGTCGTAGTTAAAGTGATCCAAGGGGGCGGTTCCTTCCTAGATTATTGCGGCGCGGCCTCTGAGGCCGGTGTAGCGGTCGCAGGCGAGGCGGCTTGCGGTGTACTCTCTGTCTTGGGCTGTGTCTGCTCTGCAGGTGCGGGCTGTTCGGCCGGCGGCATGTAGAGCGGCCCCGTCAGGCCACAGGCGGCCAACCCGAGCGACAGCGACGCGGCAAACAGGCACTTGGTGAACTGGGTAATCATAATGGTTCGCTGCGAAAAAATTTTTGGCCCTCTATAATCGCACTCACATTGTTAAAAGCAACAGGATAAACCGATGAAGGATCACGAGTATCACGCCCTGACCGACGCCTTTTTCCAGTATGTGGAAGACACCATCGACGAGGGGTATCCGGATATCGACTGCGAACGCGCAGGCGGGGTGCTGACCTTGAGCTTCGAGAACAAGACCAAGGTCATCATCAACAAGCAGGAGCCCCTGCACCAGATCTGGGTCGCTACCCGGGAGAACGGCTTCCACTTCGAGCTGCGCGGTGACAGCTGGATCGACAACCGCTTCGGCGACGAGCTCAAGGCCCTGCTGACCCGGGCCTGCACCACCCAGGCCGGCGAGCCCGTGGTCTTCTCATGACGGATCTGCATCCCGAAGGTGCCCGCCATGCGGTGATCTGGCTGCACGGGCTGGGGGACTCCGGCGCCGGCCTCGCCCCCCTGGTGGAGGCGCTGGCCCTGCCCGCCGACCTGCCCGTCCGCCATCTGCTGCCGGATGCGCCCGAGCGTCCCATCACCATCAACATGGGCTACCGGATGCGCTGCTGGTACGACATCAAGAGCTTCGAGGATCCGGCGGATCGCGCCGTGGAGTCCCATGTCAGGGAGTCAGCGGCCCGTATCGCCGCGCTGATTGAACAGTTGGTGGCCGAGGGTTTCGCCCCCGAGCGCATCGTGCTGGCCGGCTTCTCCCAGGGGGGCGTCATCGCCTCCTTCACCGCCCTGCGCCATCCGGTGCCACTGGCAGGCCTGCTCTGCATGTCCACCTATCTAGCGGTACCCGATGCCCTGCCCGACGAGATGAGCGAGGCGGCCCGCGCCCTGCCCATCTGCTACATGCACGGCATCTATGACGACGTGGTGAACCTCTCCATGGGCTGGGACGCCAAGAACCGGCTGGAAGCGGCGGGACTCAGCCCCGAGTGGCACGAGTACCCCATGCGCCACGAGATCTGCAGCCCCCAGCTGGGTGACATTCGCAGCTGGTTGCTGGCCCGCCTCGGTGCCTGATTGTCGGATCACGGGTAAGACAACGGCCTGCATCAGCAGGCCGTTTGCTTTCATCCCTGACGGCGATGCTCGACGGCTTCCCCCACTGGCCGCGGCCCCCTCCACACCAGATTCCCGCACCACGGATACGACAACGGCCTGCATCATGCAGGCCGTTTGCCATCTTGCCGGTGCGGCTATCAGCGTATCATCCTACTTCCCGCGCCGCTCCTGGGGTGTCCCGCTGCGGGCTCTGGCTGCGGTAGGGGATCACATCCAGTTTGTCACCCACCTGCACGATTTCGTAGTACTGGGGAAGGTTGAAGTTGCTGAACTGACCCGCATTGCTGAATCGCTCGTGACCCGAGGTGTAGAACCGGTTCACCCCCTGTACCAGTTCGTCCTTGTTGCCGGCGAAGTGCTGGTAGATCTCCACCCGGTTCGCCTCGTCCAGGATATAGATGTTGGTGCCTGCATCCCGGGTATCGAAGAAGAACTGCACCAGCCCTTCGCTGGCGTAGGCGTCGACGATGCCGGGCAGGTGCTGGCTGTGAGTCTTGTCGAGGCGCAGCGGCAGGTGATCCAGCTTGTTGTGGGAGATGTGGCGGTAGAAGTCGATGGCGTTCTCCAGCTTTTTGACCGACACCCCGCGCCGCTCGAAGAAGATGCCGTACTTCTCCTTGCCGAGCGCCAGCGTCTTGACCAGCTGCTGCTTGTCCCGGGCCAGGCGCAACTCGATGCATTCAGCCACAAGCTGCTGGAAGCGGGTGCGCACCAGGGAGCGGAAGTGCTGGCTGTAGCAGAACACCTCGATCATCTCGGGGGCCGCAGCGTCCTGGTGCATCTTGCCGAGGATGGTGGTGAGGGCGTCCACCACGGCTTCCTCCCCCTCGAAGTGCAGGGTGCGGATCTCGCTCCAGGAGTTGCGATAGACGAGATCCACGGATCCCACCAGACACTCCTGGTTGCGACCGAACGAGAAGACATCGGCGGCGTTGGCATCGAACTCGATCACCTGCCCCACCCAGTGGCTGGACGGGTCAGTCTCCAGGTTCAGGAAGATGGAGAGCTGGCGGATCTCGCACGGCCGGCTCAGGGCCAGGTTGGTCGCGCGGGGATACTTGACCGGGAAGGTGCCGGAGAGATCGCGACAGAACTGATGCAGGTTGTCGATGTGCAGATCGGAGCCCTGGTTGAACAGGTGCACCCGGGACTGGGGCGTCAGCAGGCCGTTGAAATAGGCCCAGGCCACCAGCTTGCTGATGTAGCCGTTATATTCGAGCGGCGCCCGGCCAATGATGTCGGCGGGTTCGAGGGAATGCTTGTAGAGATACCAGCCGGCGCGATTCAGGCGGCCGTGGGGTACCTGTACCAGGCTGAGATCCGGCTCGCCGAGATCCGGCGCAATCTTGAGGTTGATGCGCTGCACCTTGCCCGGCAGGCTCTCGAATGCGGCATAGAGCTTGCGCGACAGGATGCCGATGTCTTCCGGGTTGATGGACTCGCTGATGTTGTTGCGTCGGGCGAACTGGATGAGATTGCGGTAGCTCTGCATCAGAGCCTCCAGCAACTCGGCGTAGGCCACCTTGACGTCCTCGACCTTCCACTCCTGGCGGTGATCAAGGTGGTAAAGGCGCTCCGGACTCCAGCCCCAATAAGCCACCAGCTGGGCCATCTGCTCCCGGCGCCAGTCCGGGGAGTGATCTTCCTTGGGATGGCTCAGCCCGTCGCACACCTTCAGATAGAAGCAGCGACGCACCAGATCGAGGCGCTGCATGTCGCCGATGGACTTGAGGTAGTTGGTCACCTTGTCCAGCATCAGGCAGTAGTTGTCGAGGCGGTAGTGCATCCCCTCGTTGTGCTGGAACCAGTCGCGACTGGTCACCGACAGCAGCCGGGTGTTGGGATACTCGTGGGAGTAGGCCTCCATCAGCACCGACTTGAGCACCGCCTTGTAGGGGGAGTCGATCCCCTTGTAGAGCTGCCACAGGGCGGAGCCGAAATACTCCTCGGCAGGAATGCGATCAAAGCCGCCGAGATCGAGCCAGTCATCCTGGCTCAACTTGCCGTGGGCAAACAGGCCGTTGACGTAGTCGTCGTAGTGATCGTCATATTCGGCCGGCACCAGATACCAGAGCAGCCGCTTGCCGGCGATGTGCATGGCGCTGCGGTAGAACTCGTCGAGCAGCAGCAGGTGCTGAGCGCTGCCGCAGCTCTCCCCCTGCATCTGGGCATCGTTGCGCTGACGGAACTTGTCTTCGGGGATCAGGAAGAAGTTGAGATCGACCCCCCGCTGCTCCGCCCACATGGAGAGGTGCTGGCACTTCTGTTCCAGCAGGGCGAGGCGCTCGCTCGACAGACCGGCCACGTGACAGACCCAGATGTCGAGATCCGAGTGGCAGCACTGACCGATGGAGGAGGTGCTCCCCATGGAGTAGAGGCCCTGGATGGACTTGTCGTGGGTACTGAGACCGCCCTGGCAGTTGGCGTTCTGGCAGAGATCCTGGATGAAGGCCTGCTGGGCCTCGTTGGCGACAAAACTCCAGATACCATGAGGCACATCCCCTGCCACATAACCGGGCAACAGGGGGTGATTGAAGTGCAGCATGACAGGCAGCAAGTGGAAAACCTGCTGCCCGTAGCGACTCATGAGATCCAGCGCTCGTTGCGTCTTGAGACGATTGAGTTCGTCGTAGCGCGCCACCAGCGTGTCGAGTTTAACCAGCAATGCCCTACCTATGGGGAAGAGAAATGACGCACCAAAACGGGGAGACGTCAAAAAAGTGTGATCATGTTAACAATGCAAACAGCAGTGGTAAACAAGCCCGCACACAATCACCGGATTATTTCTGACCCCGTTCATAAAGGTATCAGCGGAAAGTAATAAAAATGCCTTTTTTCAATGAGTTAAAATCAATTATTGGCTGAATGAAAATAATTTTCAGCCCCCGTTTTTGAGCTTGGCCCCGCTTTTGCGGGCTGCGCCATGAAAGCCCCTGCAAAGGGTGGTAAGATCGTTTTCCTCTCAAAAGATGAAACAACTGATTGATATGGCAGCCCGAACCCTGAGAATTGCCACTCGAAAGAGCCCACTGGCCCTGTGGCAGGCCAATTTTGTGAAAGATCGGCTGGAGGCACTCCATCCGGATCTGCAGGTCGAACTGGTGCCCATGAGCACCCAGGGTGACAAGATCCTCGACACCCCCCTCGCCAAGGTCGGCGGCAAGGGGTTGTTCGTCAAGGAACTGGAGACTGCCATGCTGGAAGGGCGTGCCGACATCGCTGTCCACTCCATGAAAGACGTACCCGTGGAGTTCCCCGACGGACTCGGCCTGCACACCATCTGTGAGCGCGAAGACCCGCGCGATGCCTTTGTTTCCAACCATTTCAACCAGATAGACGAGCTGCCTCAAGGGGCCGTGGTCGGCACCTCCAGCCTGCGCCGTCAGTGCCAGCTGCGGGCCGCCCGTCCGGATCTGGTGATCCGCGACCTTCGGGGCAACGTCAACACCCGCCTCGCCAAGCTGGATGCCGGTGAATATGACGCCATCATCCTGGCCGCCGCCGGCCTGAAACGACTGGAGATGGCCCATCGCATCGCCGCCTTCATCGAGCCCGAGCAGAGCCTGCCCGCCAACGGCCAGGGGGCGGTCGGCATCGAATGCCGCCTCGACGATCACGAGCTGCACGCCCTGCTGGCGCCGCTCGAACACCCCGAGACCCGCATCCGGGTGCTGACCGAGCGCGCCATGAACCGCGCCCTGCAAGGGGGCTGTCAGGTGCCTATCGGGGCCTACGCCCTGGTACAGGGAGAAGAGGTATGGCTGCGCGGCCTGGTGGGCAGCCCGGATGGCAGCCGCGTCATTCGCGACGAGATCCGCGGCCCCCTGGCAGAGGGCGAGGCACTGGGCCACACCCTGGCCCAGCGCCTGCTGGCCGCCGGCGCCGACGTCATCCTGGCCGAGGTCTACCGGGCATGAGTGCAGTACGGACCGGTTCGCGGTCATCTGCCCGGAGCGCCCCCTGATGGTCCCCCTGGTGGTGCGCCCGGCCGCCCAGGCCAACCAGCTGGTGCAGATGCTGCACCAGTTGGGTCATGCACCGCTCTGCTGTCCGTTGCTGGAAACCCGGCCGGGATGCGACCTCCCTCACCTGGGTGACATGCTGCGGGAGGCGGACCTCGTTATCGCCGTCAGCATGCATGCCGTTCATTTTGCACATCATTTTCTGTTGCAAACTGGTCAGACCTGGCCACATATTGATTACTTTGCAGTCGGCCAGGCGAGTGCGGATGCCTTCGCCGAGGCGGGCATCCAGGCCCTGTGCCCGGCCGATCCCCGCAGTGAAGGGCTGCTGGCCCTGCCGGCGCTGCAAGGGGTGAGTGGCCGCCGGGTGCTGATCCTGCGCGGCAACGACGGGCGGGATCTCATCGCCCGGACGCTGGCCTCACGGGGCGCACTGGTGCACTATTGTGCCACCTACGAGCGCCACTACCCCGATCTTGACGGGGACGCATTGACCCGCCACTGGCAGGCTGCCGGGCTCGACAGCCTGCTCATCACCAGTGGCGAACTGTTGCAGCGGTTGCTGGCCCTGGTGCCCGGCCCGCAGCACCCCTGGCTTTATGACCGCCTGCTGGTGGTACCCAGTCCCCGGGTGGCCGAGATGGCAGAAGGGGCTGGTTTTACCCGTATCGTGATTGCCCAAGGTGCATCCAACCAGGCTCTGGTGGCCGCCCTGGAACTGAGGAAGATGGAATGACTGAACAGCAAGAAGTCCAGCCGAGTGCCGCGGCCACCGTGGCCGACAACAACAAGCCCGCGCCCGGAACGACAGGGAGCAAGAAGGGCAGCTCTGGCACCGTGCTTGGCGGCATCGCCATCCTGCTGGCCCTGGGGCTGGCCGGTGGTCTCTATGTGCACGGACACCAGAACGCCGTTGCCCAGCAGGCCGAACTGGTAGCCCTCAAGCAGCAACTGGCCGACGCCATGACCAGAATTGATCAGGGCAGCAGCAAGGATGCCGAACAGATCGGTGCCCTCGGCAAGAGCCAGCAGCAGTTGCAGGAGGCGCTGGACGCCTTGCAGACCAAGGTGCTGGATCTGGACGACAAGCGCCCCAATGACTGGATGCTGGCGGAATCCGAATACCTGGTGCGCATGGCGGGCCGCAAGCTGTGGCTCGAACACGACATCGTCTCCGCCATCACATTGCTCGGCAACGCCGACGAGCGCATCAAGGCGCTCAACGACCCCAGCCTGATGCCCATCCGCAAGGCGCTGGCGGAAGACATCGCCAAGCTCAAGGGGATGCCGCGAGTCGATCGCGAAGGGTTGACCCTGAAGCTGGCCGCCCTCTCGGACCAGATCGAGCTGCTGCCCCTCTCCACCGTCAGCATGCCGGAAGCCAAGAGCGAGCCCGACCAGACCGTCAGCACCAACCCGGACGAGTGGCAGAGCAACCTGAAGAAGAACTGGGTCAAGTTCACCGAAAACTTCATCACCATCCGTCGTCGCGATGGCGCCGTGGAAGCCCTGCTCTCCCCGCAGCAGGAGATCTTCCTGCGGGAGAACCTCAAGACCAAGCTGCTGCAGGCCCAGCTCGCCGTCTATCGCGAACAGCAGTCCCTCTATGTCGACAGCCTGGAGAAGGCCCAGCGCTGGCTGACCCAGTATTTCGATGCCGACAACAGCGCCACCCAGTACATGCAGTCCGAGCTCGACAAGCTCAAAGGCGAGCAGATCCAGTTTGACTACCCGGATCAGTTCAAGACCCAGACCATGCTGGAACAGGTGCTGACCGAACGCCTGCAACGCATCCTGGCCGGCAACTGAGGAGGAGACCATGATTCGTCTGATCGTCATAGTCGCCGTGATGGTGGCGGGCCTCATCTTCGGTCCCGAAGCCTCCGGCAACAAGGGCTATGTGCTCATCTCGCTGGGCAACTACACGGTGGAATCCTCGGTCACCAGCGCGGTGATCCTGGCGGTGCTGTTCTACGGCGCCCTGCTCATCGTGGAATGGGTGCTGGCCCGCCTGTTCGGCCTGCGCCGCAAAACCCAGGGCTGGTTCGGCTCCCGCCGCCGCCGCAAGGCCAACCTGCAAACCGTCAATGCCACCCTGGCCATGGCCGAGGGGCACTACAACCAGGCCGAGAAGCTCCTCATCAAGGGCGCAGACAACAGCGACACCCCGCTGCTCAACTACCTGAGCGCCGCCCGGGTGGCCCAGGCCCGGGGCGATGACGTGCGCCGGGACCACTACCTGCAGAAAGCCCTGGAAGAGAACCCCAAGGCAGAGCTGGCACTGACCCTGATCCAGACCCAGTTGCAGATTGAGCAGGGCCAGTACGACAGCGCACTCGGTCGCCTCGAGTCCATCTATGCCCTCAACCCGCGCCACCCCATGGTGCTGGATCAGCTGCGTCAGGTGTATCTGGCCCGTGAAGACTGGGCGGCCCTCATCGATCTCGCCCCTGCCCTGCGCAAGGTGGGCAAGCTGACCGCCCAGCAGGAAGAGACCCTGCTGCACCAGGCGTGGTGCGGTCGTCTGGAGGCCGCCAGCGGCTCCCTCGACACCCTGCGCACGGTCTGGCAGGGTCTGCCCCGCAAACAGCGCCAGGATCCCGTGTTGCTGGCCAGTTACGGGGATCGCCTGCGCCGATTGGGGGCCGATGCCGAAGCCGCCGATCTCTGGCTGGAGGCCCTGCGCAAGGATCCCTCCCCCGAGCTGTTCGCCCGCCTGCCCAAGCTCAAACTGGACGACTACCAGCCCATGCTGACCCTGCTCAGAAAGATCCAGGATCAGCCTGGCGCCGAAGCCGCGCTGGCCCGGGTCTGCCTGCTGGCCGGTCAGCTGGACGAAGCCCAGCGCCTGCTGGAGCAGGAAGTGGCGAAGGCGCCTGATGCCGCCCTCTACCACGCCCTCGGCCAGGTGATGGACAAGCGCCGCCTGACCAACAAGGCCAACGAGTACTACCGCCAGGCATTGCAGCTGGCCGACGTCTGACGCCAGTTCGTCACGAAACAGGAAGAGGCCGCAATTGCGGCCTCTTTTTATTGGTATTGTTTATTGCCATTGTTCCGAATGGTGGCTCTCTTCTCCCCTTGCGGGAGAAGGGGCGGAGATGAAGGGAGACAAGCAGACACCCTTTCCCCGAGGGAGAGGGTCAAGGGCTCAGGCGGTCAGCCGCTCCAGCTCGCCGATAAGCCAGATGGCCTCCTGGCGATGGGAGCCGCACACGTCCGCCATGGGGCGAAAGCCGCCGCACACCGCCGGGCGCTCCGGCTGGCCGAAGATCTTGCACCCCAGGTGCGCATCGAGCTGCACACAGGGCACACCGGCGGGCTTGCCATCCGGCATGCCGGGAATGGCACTGCTGATGCTGGGGGCGATGCAGCAGGCACCGCATCCCTGACGACATTCCATGTGATTTTTCCTCTGTGGGGCACCGCAGTGTAGCAAGGAGTCCGGTTTCTCCTAAGCCTTATCCCTGCACGGGCATCCTGGCGCCCTGCAGAGCGCAAAAAGCCCGGCAGTGCCGGGCTTTTTGCTGCGGGAGTCAGCACATCACAGGATGATGTCACGTACCACGCTGTCCTTGCGATCCAGGAAGTGGATCGACTTGATGCGACGGCATGAGAGTTCGTGACTTGCCGCCACCGCCATCCTCCTGCTTACAGGATGATGTCACGTACCACACTGTCCTTGCGATCCAGGAAGTGGATCGGCTTGATACGACGGCATGAGAGTACGTGACTTGCCGCCACCGCCATCCTCCTGCTTACAGGATGATGTCCCGTACCACGCTGTCTTTGCGATCCAGGAAGTGGATCGACTTGATACGACGGATGGTGCGCGATTTGCCGCGGATCAGCAGGGTCTCGGTGGTTGCCATGACGCCGTCGCTGGTGATCCCTTCCAGCAGATCACCCTTGGTGATGCCGGTGGCCGAGAAGATGACGTTGTCATTCTTGGCCAGATCTTCGAGCTTGAGCACCTTGCTCACGTCGATGCCCAGCTCCTCGCAGCGCGCGATCTCCTGTTCACCCAGGGCGCGAACCTCGGGGCTGTCACCCTTGACCTGGTGGCGGGGGATCAGGCGAGCCTGCATGTCGCCGTCCAGGGCGCGGATCACCGCGGCGGAGATCACCCCTTCCGGTGCGCCACCGATGCCGTAGAGCATGTCCACTTCGCTGTCCGGCAGACAGGTGAGGATGGAGGCGGCCACGTCACCGTCGGGAATGGCGAACACCCGCACCCCCAGGCCCTGCATCTCCTTGATCGCCTTGTCATGACGCGGCTTGGCCAGGGTGATGACGGTCAGACGGGAGAGGGGCTTGCCGAGCGCCTTGGCCACGGCCTTGAGGTTCAGCTCCAGGGCCTGATCGAGATCGATGGCGCCTCTCGCCTTGGGGCCCACGATCAGCTTTTCCATGTACATGTCGGGGGCCTTGAGGAAGGATCCCTTGTCGCCCACCGCCAGCACGGCCAGGGCATTGGCCTGACCCATGGCGGTCATGCGGGTCCCTTCGATGGGATCGACCGCGATGTCCACGGCGTCGCCCTGACCCGTGCCCACCTTCTCGCCGATGTAAAGCATGGGGGCTTCGTCGATCTCCCCTTCGCCGATCACAATCTCGCCATCGATCTGGATCTGATTGAGGATGTGACGCATGGCCGCCACGGCCGCGCCATCGGCGATATTCTTGTCACCACGTCCGAGCCACTTGTAGCCAGCCAGTGCAGCCGCTTCCGTCACTCGGGAAAATTCGATTGCCAGTTCACGTCTCATCGCATATCCAACCTTAGGAGCTCGAAAACGGGCGGCATTCTACCACAAGGGCAAACCTTTGCGCGTAAAAGTGGCGACCAGCCACATAAATCCCGGTTTTCATCCCGCTGACATGGAACCGACACGGTTTGTTCATTGCACGGTCACCCGACTGTCATCTGTCACTTCTAGCATGGCCCCGTCTTTTAAAACAAAAGCTTGCAACACAAGGGATCATGATGAAAAAGCTGACAGTAGTAGCATTGGCTCTTACCGCCGCCTTCCAGGCTCAAGCCGTCGAAGTGTACAAAAACGAGAGCACCCTGCTCGACCTCTACGGCCGCATCTACGCCGGCCAGTTCTTCGGCGAGAAGAAAGAGCTGGACGCCAACGGTGACATCAAGAACGAATACAGCGACAAGCAGGGGGCCAACCAGTTTGTCCGTCTGGGCGCCAAGGTAGAGAGCGAGATCAACCCGGGTCTCAAGGCGCTGGCCCAGTACGAACTGCAGATGTACATCAACGACAGCGAGAAGACCGTCAGCGAGAACTCCGACAACCTGCGTACCCGTCTGGCGTTCGCCGGTGTCGGCGCCAACTGGGGGACCGTCACCTTCGGTCGCCAGAAGGGGGCTCCTGGCTTCCTGGCGGACTGGACTGATGTCTCTCTCTCCGACGGTTACGGCAACGAGGCACTGGGCGCCAAGACCGACACCTTCGCCACCAACCGCGCCGGCTCCGTGCTGAAGTACTCCGGCCTGTTCAACGGTTTCCAGGTCGATACCAGCTACAAGTTCGATGGCGGTGACACCGAAGAGACCTCCAGCAAGGACAGCGATGCCGCCTACGGTGCCGCCGTGGCCTACACCTTCCCGTTCAACCTCTCCCTGGGGACCGCCTACAACGTGGGCATCCGCGACAAGAGCGGTGAAGAGGATGCCAAGCTGTGGCTGCTCTCCGCCAAGTACGACAACAAGGCCCTCTACGCCGCCCTGAGCTATGCCGACGGCAGCGACTTCCTGGCCACTGGCAAGGATCACACCGGCTGGGAAGGGGCGCTGGGTTACAACTTCGAGAGCGGCTTCGGCCTGATGGCCCTGTGGAACAAGCAGAAGGTGGAGCAGGCTGGCAAGTCTGACTACGACTCCATCGACTACTACACCCTGGGTGCCCAGTACAAGTTCAACAAGAACCTGCGCGTCATCGGCGAGTACCGCATCAACAACCTCGACAGCCATGACAGCGGCAAGCTCAACACCAAGGATGACTTCCAGCTGGCGGCCCGCTACGACTTCTAAGTCGACCCAGGCTGGCCCCAAAAAAACGGCGCGCAGAGCAATCTGCGCGCCGTTTTCATTTGCCGCGATCGCGGCGCTCCACCATTCAGAGCGTCTTCTGCCAGAACATGGCCCGGCCCACCTCGGGATCGAGCTCATAACCCGCAAAGCCGCTGGCACGATAGGCAGCCTGGGCCACCTTGTTCCCCTCCAGCACCTCCAGGGTCAGCTTGCAGCAACCGAGCTCCCGGGCGAGCCGCTCCGCCTCCGCCAACAGCTGCTTGCCGATGCCGTGGCCGCGATGAGCAGGGTGCACCGCCACGTCGTGGATATTGAGCAGCGGCCGACAGGCGAAGGTCGAGAAGCCCTCGAAGCAGGTGGCAACGCCAGCGGGCTCCCCATCGACCCAGGCCAGCAGCACATGGGCACCGGGTCGCGCGGCCAGGGCTTCGGCCAGATTCGCCTTCACCTCGTCCGCCAGTGCACTGCCGCCCCCCATCTCGTCCCTGGCGTATTCGTCCAGCATCGCGATCAGCGCCTCGCCGTGGCGAGGGTTGTGCAGATCCGCCCTGATGATCTCGACCATGTTTCTCTCCCTGTGTGTTCCGGATGGTGCGCCAAGGCGCGAGGCCACCATGGTAGCGTCCCCTCCGAACCGAACCAAGGTTCCCCCGGCCTTTTCCCCGAGATTCCAGCCCCCTCAGTGCCTGCCCGCCAATGATCTCTTTTTCTTGCATCTTCTCCTTGCAAGGCAAATGAAAATCAATATCATTAGCAACCTCTCGCGATGAGAGAAATCAATAATTACAAATAAATCAACAAGTTCAGGCCGATTGGTCGACAAAGAGTCACACCCAGATGAACCATTCCACCCCCCCGCGCGCCTTGCTGGGCGTCGCCTTGCTGGCGGTTTGCACCAGCCCCCGTGCCGAAGACGAAACCCTGACCGTGGTCGGCAAACGCAGCCAACATGAAGAGGTCGCCACCGCGACCCGCACCGCCACCCCGGCCAAGCTGGTGCCCCAGAGCATCGAGAGCGTCAAGGCAAGCGAGCTGACCGCCTTCGGCCAGCCCACCCTGAGTGAAGCCCTGACCGGCATCCCTGGCGTCAACGCCAGCGGCGACACCCGCTTTGACGGCGTCACCATCCGCGGTTTCAGCGCCAGCAACGACTTCTACCTCGACGGCTTGCGCGACGACATGCAATACACCCGCGACCTTGGCAACATCGAACGGGTCGAAGTGCTCAAGGGCCCCGCCGCCGTGCTCTACGGCCGTGGCAGCACGGGCGGCATCGTCAACCGGGTCAGCAAGGTTCCCCAGAAGGGGCAGGCCTCCAGCGTCAGCGCCCAGGTCGGCAGCTTCGACAGCCGACGCTTCGCCGCCGATCTCAACGGCGAGGCAGGAGAGCGGGTACAGGTGCGCCTGAACCTGGCCCAGGAAGACAAAGACAGCTTTCGCGACGACGTGACCAGCAAGCGCACCCTGCTGGCCCCCTCCGTCAACTGGGAGATCACCGACACCCTGAACTGGCTGGTGCAATACGAGCGCAACGAGCACGATCGCACCCCGGATCGCGGCATTCCCGGCGTCGATGGTCGCCCGGCGGATGTCCCCATCGAGAGCGTCTACAGCGACACCCGCCGCGACTTCATCGACGATGTGGCCCAGTCCACCCGCTCCCGCTTCACCTGGGACATCAACGATCAGTGGCAACTGCGCCAGCAGCTCGGCTACACCACCCTCGACAGCCAGTTCGACAATACCTATGTCACCAGCGTCAAGGGTGACAAGGTGACCCGCGCCCGCTGGCAGCAGGATCTCAAGGCCAGCAGCCTCACCAGCAACACCGAGGCGGAAGGCCAGCTGCAAACCGGTCCCATCGCCCATCGTCTGCTGGTGGGCCTGGAGCAGGGCTGGCAGGATCGCACCCCCAAGCTCTACCAGAACGCCAGCCCGATCCCGGCAGGCAACCTCTATGATCCGGGCTCCCTGCCCACCTACGACGGCGCCATGAAACTCTCCAGCGACGCCCATCACAGGGTGCGCGGTGTCGGCCTCTATGTGCAGGATCAACTCAGCCTGGGCGACTGGCACCTGCTGGCAGGCCTGCGCCGCGACGACTTCACCGTCACCAGCCGCCGCAACGACCTCGACAAGGAAGAGACCCTCTCGGTCACCAGCCTGAGTCCGCGCCTGGGCCTGGTGTGGAACCCCATCGAGGAGCATGCCTTCTACACCTCCTACAGCAAGACCTTCACCCCGGTGGGCGGTGAGCTTATCGGCATCACCCCGGGGGACAAGAACAACAACCTGGATCCCCAGCACACCCGGCTCTATGAAGGGGGCGTGAAGAGCGACTGGCTGAACGGCCGCCTCGCCACCACCCTCTCCCTCTACCGACTGGAGATGTACAACAAGCGCAGCAAGGATCCGCTGGATCCCACCCGGGTGATCCTCACCGGTCTGCAGCGCACCGACGGCATCGAGCTGAGCGCCCGTGCCCAGCTGACCGACGAGATCTATCTGCGCGGCGGCGTCGCCATCCAGGATGCCGAGCAGGTCAAGGCAGACGCGGACCTGCAAGGCAAGCG
Source organism: Aeromonas sp. S19(2024) (assembly GCF_041402625.1). Lineage (NCBI taxonomy): Bacteria > Pseudomonadati > Pseudomonadota > Gammaproteobacteria > Aeromonadales > Aeromonadaceae > Aeromonas > Aeromonas sp. S19(2024). Next base: position 127,635 of record NZ_JBGLQU010000004.1, on the reverse strand, counting down.
ACCGATGAACGTCTCCCGCCAGAACGGCCAACTGTTCGTCGGCTACCAGAGCGGCAAGCAGGGCTGGTTCGGCGAGACCGGGATGACGGCGGTGGGGGATCGCTTCGCCGACAACGCCAACACCACCACCTTGCCCGGTTACGCCCGCTTCGACGCCCGTGCCGGCTACCGCTGGCCCCAGTGGGAAGCCCAGCTGAGCGTGGAGAACCTGACCGATCACGACTACTTCGTCAGCGCCACCAGCGCGGCCCAGATCATGCCGGGCATGCCCCGTCAGCTGCACCTGACCGCCGCCTACCGCTTCTGATCCTCCCTGTTTACCGATCCCTCTGGCCAGCGTTCGCTGGCCAGATTGTTATGAAGCACCGAACGATGACACGCAGAAAACTCCCCCTGCACAACAACAAGTGGGTGCGCCGCATCCACGCCTGGGCAGGCTTTGCCACCCTCACCCTGATGCTGCTCTACGGCCTCACCGGCCTCTGGCTGCAACACAGGGCCGTGCTGCCCCTGCCCGGTCCCCACACCGCCAAATCGAGCGAAGAGATAGTACTGAGCACGCCGCTGGCCAGCCCGGATGAATTGAAAGCCCTGCTGCAACAGCGTTATGCAGACATGTTCGAGGAGGGGCGACCCCAGATCACCCCGCCCCAGACCCTGCCCACACCATCCGGCTCCCTCACCCTGCCGGCCCGCTGGGAGCTGCGCGGCGTCACCCTCAGCCAGAGCGTGGCCGCCAGCTATGTGGAAGGCACTCTGCTGGTGCGCACCGAGCTGCAGCAGGCCAACTTCGCTGCCAGCCTCAACCGGCTGCACCGTGGCATGGGCACCGGCCTGCCCTGGCAACTGGTGGGAGATCTGGCGGCCCTGGCCATGCTGCTGCTGGCCCTCACCAGCCTGCTGATGTGGAACAAGCTGCACGGCCCCGCCGGTCGCGGCATCGCCCTGCTGCTGCTGGGCGCCCTGGTCACCGTGCTGGTGGCCCTGCTCTAGCTCTTTTACCGACACCAAAACGGGATCCTGCTCCCGGCGGCGGTAACCTTGCCCGCACCTCGGGTAACAAAGGGTAACCGGCCTCCGATGGGGGTCACAGTTGGCGACCAGGCGGCTGGATAGGGAACGCCTGCGGCTGATAGGGTGCGCCCAGCTCCCGAACGCCACGAGGAATCATGCGCATCTCCAGCATCGAATGCGGGCGAGTGGTGGCCATCCTGGCCGTGATGACCATCCATCTCTCCCCCTTCAGCAACCCCTTCGACCCCGCCCTGTGGGACGGCACGCCCTACCCTCTGGTCGGGGCCGTCATCAACCAGCTCTGCCGCTTCGCGGTGCCGCTGTTCTTCCTGTGCGCCGGTTACTTCTTGCAACCCGCCCTCGCCGCGGGCCACCCGCTGACGGTCGCACTGCGCTACTGCCGACCCCTGCTGGGGCTCTGGCTGGCGTGGAGCCTGCTCTACGTGCTGATACCGTTCAACCCGCTCGCGGCGGTGAGCGAGGGCTACCTGCACGCCATGGCGGGCCAGTGGCAGATGCAGCTCGGGGATCCGCTCAACGTCTGGTGGGTGGGCGGCATGATCCACCTCTGGTTCCTGCCCGCCCTGATGGTGGCGGTGCTGATCCTGGGGCTCTGCCAGCAGGTCCGCCTGCCGAGGCTGGCCCTGCTGCTGGGGGCCCTGCTCTACGCCCTGGCCCTGATCGGCGGCTCCTATGGCCCGCTGCTGCCGGGGGGCGAGTGGGCCCTGCTGACCCGCAACGGCCCTTTCTTCTCCTTGCTGTTCGTGGCGCTTGGCGCCGAGCTGCGCCTGCGTGCCTGGCAGCCGGACGCCAGGCGCTGCGCCCTGATGATGATGGCGGGGATGGGGCTCTACGCCCTGGAGGCCGCAGGGCTGCTGCGCGTTGCCGCCGTCCCCCTCGCTCGTCACGATTTCCTGCTGGGTTCGCTCCCCTGGGCGCTGGGGCTGTTCGGCCTGCTGCTGGCCAACCCGGCATGGGGCAAAGGCAGCTGGCTGGAGCGCCAGGCCCCCAAGGTGCTCGGCCTCTACTGTCTGCACATGATGCTGGTGGTGTGGCTGATGATCTTCGGCCCCCAGGGCAAGCAGGTGTGGTGGGAACTCCTCAAGGTACCCGCGCTGCTGGCGCTCACTCTGCTCGGCTACCGACTGCTGGCGGCCACCGCCCTCAGCCGCTGGTTGCTGCGGGCTCGCTAGAAACAGGACCCTGACCAGCCAGCAGATCAACGTGGTTCAGCGCAAAATCGTGCATCTGCTGAAGCAGGGGGATCAGGGCATCGCCAAGCGGGCTCAGGCTGTACTCCACCCTGGGCGGTACGTCGGGGTAGAGGGTGCGGATGATGACACCGTCGCTCTCCAGCTCCTTGAGCTGGGCGGTGAGCACCTTCTGGCTCACCTCGGGCAGGCAGCGGCGCAGGTCGCCGAAACGCAGGGTCTGTTCGCGCAGATGAAACAGAATGGCCGACTTCCATTTGCCGATCAGCAGGCGCAATACCTGATAGGCGGGACAGGGCAGTGAGGGCACGGTATGGCTCGTGAGTGGTTACTTTGCGGTAACTATGCCACGAAAATGTGCCTTCTTGCAGCCAAGATGCCGGCTTCCTATGATGCGGATTCCGTCAATCAACACCCACGAGAGGTTTATGATGCCCAGCCTGCTGCAGATCCATTTCAACTTCCCCGCCGAGATGATGGGACCGGCCCTCACTGCTGCGGCCATGCCGCTGGCCGACTCCATCACCCGGGAGCCCGGCTTCATCTCCAAGATCTGGACCGAGAACCCGCGCACCGGCGAGGCGGGCGGCATCTATCTGTTCGAGGATGAGGGGAGCGCCCTCGCCTACGCCACCATGCACGAGCAGCGGGTGCTCGCCATGGGCGCCAGCGCGGTGCAGTACAAGGTGTTCGACGTCAACGAGCCCCTGAGTCGCCTCACCAAGGGCATCGCCTAGTCCGAGCGGGGCTCAGAACCTCAGGGTCAAGCCGATATTGGCCTGCCACTGGGTGATCAGCTCCCCCCTCACCCGAAAGGCGCAGATCTCGGGGTTGCAGAGAAACTGGCTGTCGTCGTTGACCAGGGCACCATAACCGCGCACCTCGGCCCGCACAGCCAGATGTTCGGTCAGGCGCGGCTGCACCCCGAGGGCCAGGGACATGGAAGGGGCCGTCTCGCTGTCGTAGGCATCCAAGCGGGTGACCCCTATCCCGGCACCGATATAGGGGGCCATCAGGTTGTCCGAGAGAGTCAGGGCCCCGGCAAACTGCAGGGTGTCCACCGTCAGCCTGTCGGGCAGTTCGGGGGACACCCGGGTCGACTGGTGGCTGTAGAGCAGCTCCACCATGCCGGGGTCATCCACCTCCCTGCTGATGAATAGCCCCCAGCTGCCGGAGCGCTCCCCTTGCAGGGTGTCTATGTCGCTCCCGTGCGGCGTGGGGGCCGGCTCGTCCATGGCCCGAAAGTCGATGGCCGAGCTGTATCCCGCAAAGGGAGTCAGCTGCCAGCCCGTCGCCGGGGGCTCGGCTGCCCAGCCCGCCAGGGGCAGCAGCAGCCCAGGCACCATCCCCATCGCTCCTCTCATGTGCTCATCCTTTGGTGAAAAGACCTGCGCAAAGCATATCAGAGCGCCCGTCTCCCACACTGGACAGGCGCTGTACCAGCCTCATTGCCCCGCTCCCGATGGAAAAATCTGTGCTCCCCGGGGTTATTCATCCGGGATTAACCTCGCCCCCGTAAGCTGGCGGCGCCACAGCGGTGGCATCAACAGACGAGGATCTCAGGAATGGTTGCCGCGCAACTCAACGACCCCCAAAGCACGCTCTCCGATACCCTGAGGGCCACCGCCCACGCCATCGAGGAGAGCCACATCAGCCTGCGCCAGATGCTGGCCCTGGTGGGCGAACAGGGCATGCTGCTGTTTTGCGTGCTGCTCACGGTTCCCTTCCTGCTGCCGGTTTCCATTCCCGGCGTCAGCACCCCCTTTGGCCTGCTGATCCTCTTCATCGGCATCGGCATCACCCTCAACCGGGTGCCCTGGCTACCCGCCTTCCTGATGGAGCGCCGCTTCGCCGCCGAGCACCTCAAGCCGACCCTGCACAAGGGGGCGGATCTGCTGGCCCGCATCGACCGCTTCATCCGCCCGCGCCTGCTCATCCTGACCGGCAGCGTGACCATCAACCGCTGCAACGGCCTGCTCATCATGCTGGCCGCCCTGCTGCTGATGCTGCCGCTCGGCGCCATTCCCTTCACCAACGCCATGCCCGCCTGGGCCATCCTGCTGCTGGCCATCGGCATGTTGCAGCGGGACGGTCTCTTCGTCGCCCTCGGCTATGCTCTGGTCGCCGCCACCCTGGTCTGGTTCAGCGCCCTGGCCATCGGCCTGCTGATGGCGGGGCAGAATATCTCGACCCTGTTCGGCTGATCTGGCCCGGCCAAATGAAAGAGGGCGACCCCGGGTCGCCCTCTTTCCTGTTCACTGCGCCCCTCAGGGCGCCCCATCATGGGCCACCCGGTTGCGCCCGCCCCGCTTGGCCCGATAGAGCCACTCGTCCGCCCGGGCCAGCACGGTGCCAAGATCCTCTCCCGGCCGGATCAGGGTGGTGCCCAGACTCACGGTCACGGGGGCGGGATCCGGCGCCATGGCCGCCACTGCGGCGCGGATCCGCTCCGCCACCTTCAGCAATATCCCCTCGTCGATCTGCGGCAGCAGGATCAGAAACTCCTCGCCACCGCTGCGCACGAAGAGATCCTCCCCCCGCAACTGGGCAGAGACGCACTCGCAGACCCGGCACAAGACCTTGTCACCGGTCTGGTGGCCGAAGCGATCGTTGATCTGCTTGAAGTGATCGAGATCCAGCATGATGAGGCCGGTGAGATGCTGCCCCTGCACCTTATGGTGATACTGGTCGAAGAAGAAGTGGCGGTTGTAGAGGCCGGTGAGCTGATCCGTCTCCCCGAGCCGCTTGAGCCGCTGTTGCAGCTCGTGCTGGCGGGTAATGCTGCGGGTCATCCAGGCCACCGCCCGCTTCCCCTCATATAAAGAGGGCAAGGGCGCTATCTTGCCCTCGAAACGCTGCATTCCCTGGGGCCCGGCGTCGGCGTCGATGCCGTCCACCTCGGCGGGGGAGAGGTCATACTCCACCACCTGCACCTGGCCGCTGGCGAGGGCATGAGCCACCTGCGCCATCACCCACTGCGCCTTGTCCTCGGGCAGCACGTCCAGCAGTTGTCTGCCGATCAGCGGGTTGCCGTTCTGGTAGGACTGCTGCTCCATCCCGCCGATGTACTCGATGTAGTAGCCATCTTCGCTGAGGATGAAAACGGGATCCGGCAACTGGGCCATCACTTCGTAGAGTTGTGCCACTGAGAGCGCCATCCTAGCTCCTTGCTATCCGTGGGAGTGGGTCCCTGTACTCCTGTTATACAAGACTCATGGAGTATCGCACAGGGGCAGAAAGATGCCTGCCGGGCGGGAAGGATGCGGTCGGTGACGTGTTCACCGGACAAGCCTCCGGCAAAGTGAATGGTAGCAATCGGGGATGCTGTCAGAACCAGGGTTGTCAGACAGTCAGGAAGGTTTTTTTGCCTTCAGGCAGTGCGACATGCCAACCCCTGTGACGTCAGGGGCGCCACAGGGGTATTCCCGCCCCCGGACAAGGGGGGCAGGGCCGGATCCCGGTCAAGCGGGATCCGGCGAGCCGGCATCAGCGGGCAGCGGATCGACTGGCATTCCAGAGCAGTTCACCGCTCTTGAGATCCATCAGGCTCATGGCGAGCCGGTAGCGGCCCCCTTCAGAAAGGAGATCCCCGTAGAGCATGTAACCCGCCCCGGTCTGGCGACCCAGGCGCACCAGGGAGGCGGGGTTCATGCCCCCCTGCTGGTATTCGAGCTGACCCGTGATGGCCGCCACCTGGCCCGGGTCTGCGAAACGAAAGCCGCTATTGGCCTGAATGCGCTGGATCATGGCCACCGCCAGGGGCTGGGTGCTGAAGGGCTCACCTGTACCGTTCTGGGGCGCCATCAGCAGCAGTACCGGGCTGCTGCCCGCCAGTGCCTGCACATCGGCGGCCTTCAGGAAGTCATCGGCCAGGGCGACCGCCAGCCCCGTCGGTGCCACGGGTTTGGGAGCAGGCACCGGCTCGGCCTTGTCAGGCTCGGCCACGGGTTTCTCTGGTTTGGTCACCGGCTTGTCCGGCTCGCCGACCGGCGCAGGCGTCCCCCCATAGGGATTGACCGCACATCCGCCCAGCAGCAGGGCACCCACCATCAACAAGGAACGCAGCTTCATCTTTTCTCTCCGCCAGAAGTGTGCAAGGCGCACTTCGTCCATCATCCATTTTGACGGAGCCAGACTCCGCCGCCCCTCCATGCTAGAGACAAACCCGCCCCGGGTCGATGCGCACATGGGCAGGGGGCGACAGAGACTGGCGAAGCGGAGGGCACAAAAGGGTGGCAAGGCTCCACCCGATTCCGTTAGGGTAGCCAGAGCCCAGACCCCAGAGGAGCCCCCATGCACGGACCCGATCCCGCCAACCCCCACCCCATGAACGGCTTCCCCCAGGTGTGCTTTATCAAGAACACCATCAAGGGACCCAATATCGAGGTGGGTGACTACACCTATTACGACGATCCGGAGGATGCGGCGGGCTTCGAGCGCAACGTCCTCTACCACTTTCCCTTCATCGGCGACAAGCTCATCATCGGCAAGTTCTGCGCCATCGCCCGCGGGGTCAAGTTCATCATGAACGGTGCCAACCACCAGACCTCCGGCTTCTCCACCTACCCCTTCTTTATCTTCGGCAACGGCTGGGAGAGCGCCGCCCCCGCCCCTGGCAGCCTCCCCTACAAGGGGGATACCGTCATCGGCAACGATGTCTGGATAGGCTATGACGCCCTGATCATGCCGGGGGTCAAAGTCGGCAACGGCGCCATCATCGCCGCCCGCTCCGTGGTCACCGGCGATGTGCCCGCCTACGCCGTGGTCGGCGGCAACCCCGCCAAGGTGATCCGCTATCGCTTTGACGACGACACCATCGCCCGTTTGGGCGCCCTCGCCTGGTGGGACTGGCCGGTGGAGCGGATCAGCCGGAATTTGAACTTGATCGGCGGCGGGGAAATGGACGAGTTGGAGAGGGCGGGGTGATGGCTGCCCACCTGAAGGCATCGGGAGAACCTCCCCTACAGCCCTGGAGAGCACGGATCCATCACCAGATCAGTGCGTTACAAGGAATTTAAAACAATCAGGACCCACTGGAGTTATCAACATGACCACACCCGCTTTCACTGTCGTCCACTCAACACCGCCCGTCGAAACCTATCGCTATCTTCGAACCGCAGCCGGGCTCAGCCCAAAGACGCTTGAGGCCGCAGAGCGTGGTCTGCCCAATACGCTGTTTGCCGTCCAGGTGTTTTGCGGCCAGACCGCCATCGGCATGGGCCGCATCATCGGAGATGGCGGGACATTTTATCAAGTGGTTGATATTGCTGTGCTGCCTGAATATCAGGGTCAAGGGGTAGGCAAGAAGATCATGACGGAGATCGCGGACTATATCGCCCGCGAGGTACCGGAGTCAGGCTATGTCAGCTTGCTGGCAGATGGGGAGGCGTACCGACTCTATCAACAATTCGGGTTCTCGCTCACGGCGCCTGCCAGTCTTGGTATGGGGCTTAAGCGGATTGCCGCCGAAAAGTCCTGACCAATCATTCACCTCCATACCCAGGACTGTCATGTTGGGATATCCGCCTTCTTGTCTGCCCGGTGGAACAGATAAGCCCGCAGGTGACACTGAACAGCCGCAGGCAGATAGCCGTGCAGGAAGCCATCCCCCAGCCATCATCAAACAGGAAGCACCATGCAACTCACTCCACCCCAACCGCCTCAAGACGATGAGATCGAAGCGCTGCGCATTGGTCTCTCGGGCTACAACAAGGATCACGCCGGCACCCATCTGCGCGAGCGGATCGCCAGCTTTATCAAGGATGAAGAGGGCAAGGTTCACGGCGGCATCATCGCCGACATCAAGTGGGGCTGGCTGCACGTCGACTGGCTCTGGATCGATGAAAGCCTCCGCCGCGACGGCTGGGGCGCCCGCCTGCTCGGCGCCATGGAGCAGTACGCCCAAAGCAAGGGCATCACCAACTACCATCTGGAAACCACCAGTTTTCAGGCCCTCCCCTTCTACCAGAAGCAGGGTTACGAGGTCTTTGGCCAGCTGCCCGATATGCCGCCGGGGCATATCAGTTACTTTCTGAAAAAACAGGAGCGCTGATTGAAGATCCTGCCACCTGTCAAAAGGGGAGATACACAAGAACATACATTCCATCATTTCGCATCGCCGATGTAGAGGGTGCACTACCTCACAATAAAAGACTCAAATGCTTCATCCTACGATTGGTTGGAGCTACACTGCCAAAAGATGATTTTTAATATATACAATTATTATCTCGGGGTGTTTATGAAAATAAGTAAGTCTCTATCCTCATTATTTCTGTTTCTTCAAGAAAAAGAAAAAAATGGCGTTTCTTTCTCCCTAGAAGATGTTCTTTCTGCGACAGGATGGAAAGCAACAACATTCAGAACTTATTGGATAAAAGGACAACTAGCAGACTTCATCAGTGAAACCCCTGATGGTTTATATGATGCCTCTAACTGTCAGAATATATCAGAAGTAGAGTTTTCCAAATTACTATCCCAATCCAAAAACAGGAGAGGATTAGGTCACAACTGCAGATCAAAATTAGCCAAAGCATTATTATCAAAGTCTAAAGACAACATGCTCCTTGCCTTGGAGTTATACAACAGGCCATCCTTGGAGAACAAGATGGATGCTTTCTCAATGTGTTTTTGCACGGCGTGGGAACAATTTTTAAAGGCTGCGCTAATAGAACGAGATGGTGAAAAGTCTATTTTTAGAGCCAAGGCTAAAGGATTCAAGGAAACAATATCCTTACGGGAGTGCTTAGAAAGATATTACCCTACCAACTCTAGAATAAGAAAAAACATAGAGCAGGTCGCTTATTTTAGAGATCAGGCTGTTCATCTTCTTATGCCTGAGATACAAGGAATTATATCCAGAGTGTTTCAGTCTGGAGTTCTTAACTACACGTCGCAATTCGAAAGCTTCACTGAGGTCTCATTTATAAATAATAGCCACACTGGCATGATTTCTTTAGTTGGTGAGTTTAAATCACCACCCATATCTATAATGAAGTCAACTTATGGTGACATAGCTGATGACATCCTAGAATTAGCAACATCTATCGAAAATGAGGTAAATCAAAGCAATGACATTGAATTTGCCATCCCACTTAATGTAAAACTAATATTTGCTACCGACGATGCTCAAGGAAATACTATTGCGTTAACCAGAGCGGAGGATGGCATCGAAGCCCTCAGACAAGCACTGATAATAGAAAAACCAACCGACAGAGAAAAGACCCATCCGTTCTTACAGAAGGATGCAATCAATGAAATAAACTCTCGCTTACAAGATAGATATGATGAAGAAATTCTTAAAAAGCATTTATCACATGACAAGAAAACAGGGATTCCACTAATAAATAAAAATTGTTTCGATGCTGTCGCATTCAAGAATTCGTGGAAGTCATGTAACAACAAGTTTCATTACAAGAATGCAAACCCAGAACTACACTATTACTCCATTGAGCTAGTTGAAGAATTCATAAAGAAAATAATGGAACACTGTGATTATTTAAAAAATGCCAAGAGGAGTTACAACCTAGCCAGAAAGCAGAAAGTGTATAAGTAAATGTCCTGAATAGTATTTCGCCAAGCATAAAAATACACCTTATATCAGAGTGTTACAACCAATGCTCTGCACAGCTAAATTTATGAGGACTTTACCAAAATGGAATCAGCAGTTATAGCCGCGATAGCAAGTATAATTTCTGCGCTAATTGCACTCTTGGGGGTCATATTGTCACAGAAAAAAGCTGATGCAGCAAGAAGATCAAGTGAGGAGCTTTCACTTAGACTTAAACAGATAGAAGCAAACTATCAGTCTAGTTTAGCTAGCTTACACACAGATTTGGAGAGAATGACCTACATAATAAATTCAAATCATGCCAAACGGATTGATGTACTTTCTGAAGCATATTCAATGGCTGCTGATGTTAAGATCACATTGGAGCAGTATGTTGTACCTATGTTTATTGACTCTAAGACCAAGGATATAAACACCCTTTGTGATGCATCACGCAAGTTTGAAGAGCTTTATAAATATTGTTCTCAAAAGGCCATCTTTTTTAACGAAGACTCAAATATTATGACTTCAATAGGGGAATTGATGGGCTGTATTAACAGAATGCGTAACATGGCTGAAGAAAGTCAAGAGACTGTAAAACCAGAACAAGCAATGATTGTAATAGGAAGCGTAGGTCCAGTTTTATCTGCAATAAGAAAAGAAATTAGAGAAGATTTAAAACTGAACTATCAATAACTCCATAACCGAAGTGCATACCATATCCATACATCCCACACTGAACGTTGGGGGTAAATAAGGGCTTAGTCCCCCTCTAATTCGCAGAGGCGAGCCCGCTTGTCCAGGCCGCGAGACAGGATGTCGAGCGAGCGGCGCCGGGCCATGGGCCAAATCGGGCAAGGGCGAGCACAGCTCGACCCGATTTGGCGCGAGAACAGGGATGTTCGAAGCGGACTTTGGCCGAAGCCATGGATGGCGAAGGCCAAAGGCCCGTCGCCGCGTGCCGTCGGACAAGCCGGTGAGCCGAAGGAACCCGACTAAGTCGGGCGAAAAAGCGGGGGTGGCCGCTCGATTGGTGACTTTTCTTTGGCCACGCAAAGAAAAGTTACTCGCCCAAGCCCGAAGGGCGGGCGAAACCCCGTCGAGGCCAGCGGCCTCGCGTCCTGCACGGCAACGCCGTGCCATTCCCCCATCACACGGAGCGGACGATTACGCCTGACTGCTAATCGACCCTACGATGGCAATGAAATATCGCATCAAGACCCCTCCCCAGCCCTCCCCTTCGCAGGGGAGGGAGCCAAAGCGTCGCCACCAGCAAGGTGTGTGGCCACACAGCCCAACCATGCCGGATGCCACCGGCAAAGGGGCCTGGCCGCCCCTATCGGCCCAAGAAGGGCTCCCAGTCCTTGAACACCGGCTGCAACCCTGCCAGCCGCACGGCGGCGGCCACTTCCCCCACCGGGCGGTCGTCGTGGATGGCGAACTGCTCCAGCTCCTCGGCATCCCCCTCGGCATAGCCACCCGGCTGGGTGCGCGACTCGGCCGACATCTGGGTGATGCCAAGGCGCACCGCGCCGTTGCGAAACGTAGCCGACTCGCGGGTCGAGAGGGACAAGTCCAGCGTGGGCGAGAAGAGGCGCCAGGCGCAGATAAGTTGGGCCAACTGGCGATCCGACATGATGACGGCAGGCTCCAGCCCGCCGGTGCAGGGGCGCAGGCGCGGGAAGGAGAGCGAGTAGCGGCTCTGCCAGTGGTGGCGCTCAAGCCAGCTCAGGTGCTCGGCGACGAAGTAGCTGTCGGCACGCCAGTCCGCAGAGAGACCGATGAGCGCCCCCAGCCCTATCTTGTCGATACCGGCGCGGCCGAGCCGATCCGGCGTGGCGAGGCGCCATGCGATGTCCTGCTTGTTGCCGCGCAGGTGATGGCGGGCATAGGTGGGGGCGTGGTAGGTCTCCTGATAGACCATGACCGAATCGAGGCCGAGGGTTTTCAGCTCGGCGTACTCGGCTTGCGAGAGGGGCTGCACCTCCATCCCCACCGTGCTGAAGTGACGGCGGATGATGGACAACACCTGCCGAAAATAGGCGAGCCCCACCTTGTGCTCGTGCTCGCCGGTCACCAGCAGCACGCTGTCAAAACCGTGCGCCTTGATGGCCAGACACTCGCGCTCAATCTCCTCTGCATTCAGGGTCTTGCGCTTGAGGCGGTTGCTCATGGAGAAGCCGCAGTAGGTGCAGTCGTTGGCGCAGAGGTTCGACAGATAGAGGGGCACATAGAAGCCGATGGTGTTGCCAAAACGCTGGCGAGTGAGCCGTTCGGCCTCGGCTGCCATCTGCGGCAGATACGCCTCGGCGGCCGGGGAGATCAGCGCCATAAAGTCCGCCAGGGTACGGCGGGAGGTAGTCAGCGCCCGCTCTACATCGGCGGCGGTCTTGGCGCGGATCTGCATGCCGATATCGTCCCACTCCAGCTCCTGCCATCTATCGAGAAAACTCTCCGACTTTCTCTCAACCCCCTCCCGGCCTCCCCCTTCACAAGGGGGAGGTGTTAATCCGCCCCCCCGATCTCCTACTTCACAAAAGGGCGGAGTCGACACTCCCTCCCCTGGCAAGGGGAGGGTCGGGGTGGGGTCATTGGCATGCTGACTCATAACGCCCCCAGAAAATCGGTAAGCGGGCTGGAGGCTTGCGCCTGCAGGGCTCGGGCGCCGAGGCCCGCTTCATAGGCACTGCGCCCGGCGGTGCAGGCCAGCGCAAAGGCGCGGCCCATGGCGATCGGGTCGCCGCTCACCGCGATGGCGGTGTTGACCAGCACGGCATCGGCCCCCAGCTCAAAGGCGGCCGCCGCATGGCTCGGTGCACCGATGCCCGCATCCACCACCACGGGCACATTCGCCTGCTCGATGATGATGGAGAGAAACTCCCGGGTCACCAGCCCCTGATTGGAACCGATGGGGGCGCCCAGCGGCATCACGGCGGCGCAACCCACCTCTTCGAGCCGTTTGCACAGCACGGGGTCGGCACCGCAGTAGGGCAGCACCACAAAGCCCTCTTTCACCAGTTGTTCGGCGGCTTTGAGCGTCTCGATGGGGTCTGGCAGCAGGTAGCGGGGATCGGGGTGGATCTCGAGCTTGAGCCAGTTCGTCCCCAGCGCCTCGCGGGTGAGGTGGGCGGCAAATACCGCCTCGGCGGCGGTCTTGGCCCCCGAGGTGTTGGGCAGCAGCTTGACCCCGAGTTGCCGAAGGGGCGTGAGGATATCGTCGTGGGCCTTGCCCGGTTCGAGCCGCTTGATGGCCATGGTCACCAGCTGGGAGCCGCTTGCCTCGATGGCGGCGGCCATCAGTTCCGGGCGGGCAAACTTGCCGGTGCCGGTGAAGAGGCGCGAAGAGAAGGTGTGATCGGCAATCTTGAGCATGTCAGCCTCCGGCCACTGCGATAAGAAGAGATGAGGCCCCGCCGCAAGGCAGGGCGCGCGAAGATGGGACTGCGAGCATCATGGGTCAGCCTCCCGCAATGGCGGTGAAGAGGTGAAGTTCATCCCCGTCATTGAGACGGGTCTCGGCCCAGCGGCTACGGGGCAGCACGGCGCCGTTAAGGGCCACCGCTACCCCCTGAGGGGGAATCTCCTGCACCGCCAGCAGCTCAGTCAGGCGCTGGCCGGTGGGCAGCGTCAGCTCGATATCGTTCAATCGGATCTTCATGGTTAATTCTCCTGAGCCGGGTGGGTGCTGCCGCAAACCGGGCAATCGGGGTCGGGAGCCAGCGTGAGGGTCTGCCACTGATGGGTCAACGCATCGAACCGGCGCAATGTGCCCGCCACCGGGCTCGGCATCCCGAGCAGCAGTTTCAGTGCCTCCAGCGCCTGCAAAGAGCCCATCACCCCCACCAGCGGGCCGGTGACGCCGCTGGTCTCGCAGCTTTCCCTGATCTCGGTATCCAGCGGATAGAGGCAGGCGTAGCAGGCGTGATCGCTGCTGGTGCGCGCCATCAGCTGCCCCTGCCAGCCCACTGCGGCGGCACAGACCCAGGGCTTGCCCTGGGCCACGCAGGCGGCGTTGATGGCCTGGCGGGTGGCGAGGTTGTCGCAGCAGTCGATCACCAGATCCACCTCGGCCACAAACTCCGGCAGGCTGGCGGCATCGAGGCGCTGATTGATGGCGATCAGCTCCACCAGCGGGTTGTGGGCGGCCAAGCGCTCGCGGGCCAGCTCCGCCTTGGAGTGGTTGACCGCCTCGCTATCGAACAGGATCTGGCGCGGCAGGTTGCTGGAGTCCACCGTATCGCCATCGGCCAGCCACAAGGTGCCCACCCCGGCCCCGGCGAGATAGAGGGCGAGCGGCGAGCCGAGCCCGCCGAGGCCCACGATCAGCACGGACTTATCCTTGAGCCGCGCCTGACCGGCTTCCCCCACTTCCGCCAGCATCAGCTGGCGGCCGTATCGCAGGTACTCTTTGTCACTAAGAGAAGCGGCATCAGAGCGCATATTCTGCCTCCCGTATCACGCTGGCCGAGCACGGCTCATCCCCCGCCCCCACGGCGGCGAGCAGCCGCTCGGTCGCGCCCAGCCAGTCGTCGCTCGCCGTGATGGCCGAGACCAGCGCAATGCTGCCGACCCCGCTTGCCTTGACCGCCGCCACCCGCTCCTCGCTGATGCCACCGATGGCCACCGTGGGCCACTGCGCCATCAGGGCGCGGTAGTGGTGCAGCCGCGCCAGCCCCTGGGGGCGCGAAGGCATCGCCTTGGTGTTGGTCGGGAAGATATGGCCCAGCGCGATATAGGAGGGGGCCAGCTCGCGGGCCCGCATCAGCTCGAAGTAACCGTGGGTGGAGATGCCAAGACGCAGCCCCGCCGCCTGAATGGCGGCGAGATCGGCGGTCTCCATATCCTCCTGCCCCAGATGCACGCCCCAGGCGCCCGCCTCGATGGCTTGCTGCCAGTAGTCGTTGATAAAGAGCCGCGCCCCATGGCGGCGACCGAGCTCTACCGCATCACGAATGGCCGGCGCCACCTCTGTGGCGGGCAGATTCTTGATCCGCAGCTGGATCGTCTTGACCCCGGCCCCCAGCAGGCGTTTGAGCCACTTGACCGAATCCACCACCGGATAGAGACCGAGGTGGTGTTCGGTCGGCGCGAAGGGGCCCTGCGGCAGGCGGGCGCTGCTTGTCTCATACAGGCCGAAATGGCGATCGAGCGGTGAGCCTGCCAGCACGGCGCGGGGGAAGTGGGCCAGATCGGCGGGCCAGCCGAGATGGGCGATGGGCCCCGGACCTGCGCCCACTCCTTGCGCCGCCGCCAAGCCCTGTTGCAGGTAGGCCCGCGCCAGGGTGATGGCGTCCTCCACCGGATAGTCCTGCGCCACCACGGCGGCGATGGCGCTGGCGTAAGCGCAACCGGTGCCGTGACCGTGGCGGGTATCGAGGCGCGGCGCGGCGAGCCAGAATTCGCGGCTCCCATCCTGGTAGTAATCGAGGCAGAGATCCCCGCCCCATTCAAGGTGGCCCCCCTTGACCAGCACGGCGCGGGCGCCGAGTTCGCGCAGCCGCCGGGCGGCGAGGCGCACCAGCTCGGGACTGGTGGCGGGCAGGCCGGTCAGGGCTTCCAGCTCGGGACCGTTGGGGGTGATGAGCGACAGACGTGGCAGCAGGTGCTCGCGCACCGCCACCAGCATGCCGGGCTCCGCCATGGGGGTGCCGGTGCTGGCGATGGCCACCGGGTCGTAGACCACGAAGGGAGCCGGGGTGGCTGCCAGTCGGCGGGCCAGCACCTCTACGTGCAGCCGGGTCGGCAGCAGGCCTATCTTGATGGCGGCGGGTGGCAGATCCAGCCCCAGGGCATCGATCTGGGCGGCGAAGGTCTGCATCAGCACGGGGTCGACCATCTTCACCGCCACCGAGTTCTGGGCCGTGATGGCGGAGATGACGGAGCAGCCGTGCACGCCGAGGTCATGCATTGTGTGCAAGTCGGCCTGAATGCCGGCCCCGCCGCCGGAGTCGGACCCGGCGATGGTCCAGACCACGGGGCGGGCCTGCGTCACGGCGGACAGGTCGGCGGGGCTGACAGCCCCGCGCTCGCTGCTCACGCCTCCTCCCCTGCGGCCTGCTTCAGGGTCGCCGCCTGATGGTAGATCTCGCCGCCGGTCTCCTTGAAGGTTTCAGCCATGCGGGCCATGCCGCTCTCGACCTCGGCCACCACCCGCTCCTGCTGACCGTCCATGCCGACCAGCTTTATCTCCACGGCTTCCAGTTTCGCCGCATAATCGCGCACGTCCTGGGTGATCTTCATGGAGCAGAACTTGGGCCCGCACATGGAGCAGAAGTGGGCCACCTTGCCGGACTCCTGAGGCAGGGTCTCGTCGTGGTAGGCGCGGGCGGTGTCGGGATCCAGGGCCAGGTTGAACTGATCCTCCCAGCGGAACTCGAAGCGCGCCTTGGACATGGCGTTGTCGCGGATCTGGGCGCCCGGGTGGCCCTTGGCCAGATCGGCGGCGTGGGCGGCGATCTTGTAGGTAATGAGCCCCTGCTTCACGTCCTCCTTGTTGGGCAGGCCCAGGTGTTCCTTGGGGGTCACGTAGCAGAGCATGGCGCAGCCGTACCAGCCGATGAGTGCGGCGCCGATGCCGGAGGTGAAGTGATCGTACCCCGGGGCAATGTCGGTGGTGAGCGGGCCCAGGGTATAGAAGGGCGCCTCGTGGCAGTGCTCGAGCTGCTCGGTCATGTTGCGCTCGATCATGTGCATGGGCACGTGACCGGGGCCCTCGATCATCACCTGCACGTCGTATTCCCAGGCAATTTTGGTGAGCTCGCCCAGGGTGCGCAGCTCGGCGAACTGGGCCTCGTCGTTGGCGTCATAGACGGAGCCCGGACGCAGACCGTCCCCCAGCGACAAGCTCACGTCGTAGGCGGCGCAGATCTCGCAGATCTCGCGGAAGTGCTCGTAGAGGAAGTTCTCCTTGTGGTGCGACAGGCACCACTTGGCCATGATGCTGCCACCGCGCGAAACGATGCCGGTGAGGCGCTTGGCAGTCATCGGCACGAAGCGCAGCAAGACGCCGGCGTGGATGGTGAAGTAGTCCACCCCCTGCTCGGCCTGCTCCAGCAGGGTGTCGCGGAACAGCTCCCAGGTGAGGTCTTCAGCGATGCCGTTGGTCTTCTCCAGCGCCTGATAGATGGGCACGGTACCGATGGGCACCGGGCTGTTGCGCAGGATCCACTCGCGGGTCTCGTGGATGTAGCGGCCGGTGGAGAGATCCATCACGGTGTCGGCGCCCCAGCGGGTGGACCATACCAGCTTCTCCACTTCCTCTTCGATGCTGGAAGTGACCGCCGAGTTGCCGATGTTGGCGTTGATCTTCACCAGGAAGTTGCGGCCGATGATCATGGGCTCCGCTTCCGGGTGGTTGATGTTGCTGGGGATGATGGCGCGACCGGCGGCCACCTCATCGCGCACGAACTCGGGGGTGATGTTCTGGGGCAGTCTGGCGCCAAAGCCCTGACCCGGATGCTGGGTGCGCAGGAGCTCGGAGCGCACTCGCTCGCGGCCCATGTTCTCGCGGATGGCGATAAATTCCATCTCGGGGGTGACGATGCCTTGGCGGGCATAGTGCAGCTGGGTGACCCGGCGGCCCGGCTTGGCGCGGCGGGCGCTCGGCAAATGTTCGAAGCGCAGGTGATCCAGCCCCTCGTCCGCCAGCCGCTCCTGAGTGAAGGTGGAGCTCAGCCCGTCCAGCGCGTCGGTGTCAGCACGCTCCAGCACCCAGGCTTCGCGCAGGCGCGGCAGACCACGGCGCACGTCGATGGGGGCGGCCTCTTCCCCATAGGGGCCCGAGGTATCGTAAACCGGCACCGGCTCGTTGGGCTCGAACTGGGGAGCTTCCTTGGTGCCGCCGACGAAGGTGTCGGCCAGCTGGATTTCCCGCAAAGGCACCCGGATGTCAGGGCGAGAACCCTGGATAAAGATGCGGCGGGAGTTGGGGTGAGCCATCCCCTTGAGGCTGTCGATAAAGGTCTGGGCGCTGGAGCGCTGCTCGCGGCGGCTGGATTTGGTGGTATCAGATACATTGGTAGACATAGCAAAACTCACATTAACTGGTTGAAGTTATGGGTGTTTGCTTGTCTGGAGTTCGAGGAGAAGATGAACTTGCGGCGGGGTGTGCTCGGGGGAGTGAGCCGGGCATGGATCTTCCCTGCTCTGCCGTCCCGGTGTTTCCCTAGTCTGGAAACCCGGCGCCCTAAGGACAACCGGACGGGACAACCTCCCCCTGTGCGCCTGTGCCAGCCAGAGGCGGTCTGCCTCCAGCTGGCGGGAAGATGTGCCTTCCCCGGCGCGGTAACCCGCAAGTTACCCTTGTTTCCCTTCGCAGGTCTTAACCTGATCAGGTTCCACGGATCCCGAATTAACGGTCTCAGCTTAGCGTCGTTCGACGGTCAGCACTCCGACAAGATGTGCGCCAGTATAAGTGGGGAAATTTAAAGTACAAGCCATTAACAAGGGGAAAGGGAGAGAGGTCTCACTCTTCGGCGTCGAGGGGATCCTCGGGGTCAGGAATGAGGATGTCGGTGAGGCGGCCCTCTTCATCCCGGCTCAGCACCAGGCGGCGACCCGGTTGCAGATCGGCGGCGCTGCCGTTGATCCAGCGAGTGTCAGCATCAAACACCAGCACACCGAGATCCTGTAGCAGCAATGCCTGCTGATTATGGGTGAGCAGTCGATCCTCCGCCCGCCGCCAGCTGGCCCCGAGCGCCGGATCCGGCGCCCCGTCGAGCACCCGGATCGTCTCGGCGACGCCGTAGCGGCTCTGGATCGCGAGGTGCATGCCAGGCACGAGCCCGTCCGGCTGCGCCACGCCGTGCAGTTCGGCACTGCCGAGCTCCAGCTCAGCCCCCTGGAATTGCAGGCGCACCCCGTCGTTGTGCTCCAGCTCCACCAGCCAGAGCTCGGCGTCGTCGGCAAGGGTGCAGAAGGGCAACAGCAGCAGGCAGAGTGCGGTTCGGGTCATGGCAGGCGGTCCGGGGTCACGGGGTGAGGTTTAACTATGGCCCCGGACGGGCAATATTTCCCGGTCCGCCCTGACCGGTCAGTCATCCTCCCGGCACTGGCTCAGGCGCATGCCGTCAAACTTGCACTCCAGCTCCAGCCAGCGTCCCTCGAACGGGGAGAGGCTCCCATCCGAGGTGACATAACCCCAGATCCGTCCCCCTTCCACCGGCCCTTCCAGTTCCATCTCGTCCTCCTCCTCCAGCGCCTCCACCTCGCGAACGAGCCGCCGCGCCCCTGCCGCCGTCTCCTGCACGACCCCTTCCAGATCGACCCAGGTCCCGCCGAGATCGTCCTCATCCAGGCCATCCTTGAAGCGGGTGCGCTCATCGATCACGAAGGGAATGCCGTTGACCATCAACTGGCCAAGCTGCCAGGTGGTGCGGCCCGTGAGCTTGAACTCGGCCGCCTGCACCAGACCAAAAGGCAATAGAATCAATAACCAGAAGGCGCGGAGAGACTTCTTCATCGGGGATCCTCGGGGTTACACTGGCACACAGGATGACCCATCCGGTGTGAAATGGCCGTGAAATAGCGGCACAGACCAGGAGATCAGAGCATGAAAATACTGGTGGTGGAAGACAGTCCCCAGGTGGCGGAGACCATCATGGACTATCTGGCGCTGGCCGGGCACAGGGTGGATTGCGCCTATCATGGCCAGGCCGCGCTGCAACTGCTGGCCCAGGAGCGCTTCGACGTCATCATCATGGACGTCATGATGCCGCGCCTCGACGGCCTGCGTACCGTGGAGCGGCTGCGTGCGGACGGCATCGCGACCCCGGTGCTCTTTCTCACCGCCCGTGACAGCCTGGAGGACAAGCTGGCAGGCTTTCGGGCGGGGGGCGACGACTATCTGGTCAAGCCGTTCGCCATGGAGGAGCTGGAGGTGCGCCTGGAGGCCCTCAGCCTGCGTGGCCCCAGAGGGGACATGGGCGTGCTCTGCTTTGGCGATCTGACGGTGGATCCCGCCAGCGGCCGCGCCACCCGCGCCGGGGTGGAGCTCAAACTCGGCAAGATCCCGTTCCAGATCCTCACCCTGCTGGTGAAGCGCGCGCCACAGCTGGTGACGCGCCAGGAGGTGCTCGACACCGTCTGGGGCGACGAGGAGCCCGACTCCGACGCCCTGCGCAGCCACATCTATGCCCTGCGCAGCGCCCTCGACAAGCCCTTCCCCACCCCCATGCTGGAGACCCTGCACGGCCAGGGCTACCGGCTGGTGACCCCATGACGAACCCGACGCCGCCCCTTGCCTCCGGTCTGCCGAGCCTGCGCCGGCGCCTGGTGCTGGCGCTGGGAGGGGCAGGTCTGCTGCTGCTGGTGATCCTGAGCCTGCTGATGGTGGTGGCCGAGAACAAGATGGAGGAGCTGAGCCTGCGCCACTGGCTGGAGGCGGAGGCAACCCGCTATGACGACGACTGGTTGCGCCTCGGAATGGCGGCCCCCGCCCCCAGCCCGCGCCAGTTCTCCAGCTACTGGACAGAGGCGGGCCGCCTGCCCGCCTGGCTCAAGGCCTACCAGAGCCCCGGCTTCTTCGAGCATCAGCTGGGCCGGGAGGACAAGCACTTCCTGGTACGCGCCCACCCCTCGGGTCAGGGGCTGCTCTATCTGGTGTTCAACGACGATGCGGACGACTACCTGGACCCTTACGAAGCCAAGCTGCATCTGGTGACCCGCCTCATCGGCCTGGCCCTGCTGCTGGGGAGCCTCGCCTTCGGCATCTGGCTGGTGCGTCACATCACCAGGCCGCTGGAGCGGCTGCGCCAGCGGGTCGCCCACCTCACCCCGGATCAGGGGGACTTCGTGCCCGATGCCCCCTGGCAGGAGCTGCGAGAGATAGAGCAGGCGCTGCTGGCGGGCAAGCACGAGGTAGCCGCCGTGTTTGCCCGTGAACAGGAGTTCAGCCGCTTTGCCAGCCACGAGCTGCGCACCCCCAACATGGTGATCCAGGGATCCGCGGCCCTGCTCGGCAAGGTGAATGACCTGCCCGCCCCGGCAGCCCGCGCCGTCAGCCGCATCCGCGCCGCCGCCGACGAGATGGCCCTGCTCACCGAAACCTTCCTGCTGCTGGGACGCAAGGAGGCCGCGGAACGCCCGCCCCAGCAGGTGGCGCCGCTCATTCGCCGGGAGCTGACCCGCCTCGCCCCCCTGCTGCAACGGGAGACGCTGGACATTCGCCTGCAACTGGACGAGGAGAGCGAGGTGCAGGCCCCCCTCTCCCTGCTCGCCATCGCCCTCGGCAACCTCTTGAAAAACGCCCTGAGCTACGCCGAGGGGCACATCGAGATCACCCTGCACGAGCAGGTGCTCACCATCAGCAACCCCACCGCCGCCGCGCCGGATCAGATCCTCGGCTACGGCTGCGGTCTCACCATCATCCAGCGCATCTGCGAGAAGCTGGGCTGGCAGATTGAGACCCATCTGGTGGAGGGGGTCTTCAGCGCCCGGCTGGTGATGATCCCCGACGTCCCCGGGGCGGCATAGCCCCCTCATCCCCGGCCCTTCTCCCCAGCTGTTCAACACAGCGGGAGAAGGGAGACACTTCCCGGCAAGCCCACTGCCTTCCAGCCCACCCGCCAGATAGCAACAAGGCGCCCGAGGGCGCCCTGTGTTTACCTGTCTGACACTCGTTTGGGACTCATTCCGCCGGCTTGTGCTTGCGGCTCGCCTTGAGCTCGAGGAACTCGATGATCTTGCCCGCCACGTCCTTGCCGGAGGCGGCTTCCACCCCCTGCAGGCCGGGGGAGGAGTTCACCTCCAGCACCAGCGGGCCGCGGGCGCTACGCAGAATATCCACCCCGGCCACGTCCAGCCCCATGATCTTGGCGGCCTGCACGGCGGTGGCACGCTCTTCCGGCGTGATCTTGATGGCTTCGGCGGTGCCGCCCCGGTGCAGGTTGGAGCGAAACTCCCCCGGCTGGGCCTGGCGGCGCATGGCGGCCACCACCTTGCCGTTGACCACCAGGCAGCGGATATCGGCGCCGTTGGCCTCGCGGATGTACTCCTGCACCAGGATGTTGTTGTTGGTCTGGATAAAGGCCTCGATGACGCTCTCGGCGGCCTTCTGGGTCTCGCACAGCACCACGCCAATCCCCTGGGTGCCCTCCAGCAGCTTCACCACCAGAGGGGCGCCCCCCACCATGGTGATGAGATCCGGTACGTCGTGGGTGCTGTGAGCATAGCCGGTCACCGGCAGGCCGATGCCGTGACGGGAGAGCAGCTGCATGGCGCGCAGCTTGTCCCGGGAGCGGGAGATGGCCACCGAGCTGTTGAGAGCCATGGTGCTCATCATCTCGAACTGGCGCAGCACGGCGGTGCCATAGAAGGTGATGCTGGCACCGATGCGCGGGATCACGGCGTCATAGCTCTCCAGCTCCCGTCCTTCGTAATGGATGGAGGGGCTGTGGGAGGCGATGTTCATGTAGCAGCGCAGGGTGTCGAGCACCTCGACCTGGTGCCCACGGGCCCGGGCCACCTCGACCAGACGGCGGGTGGAGTAGTTGTTGGGCTCACGGGATAAAATGGCAATATTCATGGAAATGGCAGACCTGATAATCGGACTGGAGAGTATAAGGTGCCATGAACGACTGGCAACGCCAATCCTTTCCCCTCACCATGCGCGGTTCTGCAAGAACGGGCAAAAACCGAGAGTGCCGCACTCAAGACGGACCAATGCCAGAGAGCGTTCTGCAAGACGGTGCCAGCCACCAGCCCTCATGCCGGATGGCGCACAGCGACGTCAATGGGGGCCGCGCAGCCCTTGCTGCAACTCAAGCAGCAGGGCGACCTCCTGCAAACGGCGCGCCGTGGTGCCGGCCCAGCCTCCCAAAGGCACGGGGGCCAGCAGGGTCTGGGCGATGCAGTGGCGATAGAGGGGCCCCTCACGTTGCCAGCCCCGCATCCCGTCGACGTCGTGATGGTGCAGCCACTCCAGGTTGCCGCGGCGAAGCAGCTCGATGCGCCGCCCGTCTTTGAAGTGCAGGCAAAGCCCCTTCTTCTCCACCCCGGGACCGGCATACTTGTCGAGCCAGAGGGTCAGGGGCACCCCTGCCGCCTCGCCGCGCAGGCAGGCCCGCCCCTCGGCGGTCTCCAGATCCCCGCGCCGGATGGGCTGCCCCAGCCGGTCGCAGACGCCCTCCGCGCTCAGGTGCAGGCGGTCGTCTCCACCCAGGGCCACCAGCAGTTCCCGGATCATCGCCAGCAGATGGGTGCCGATGTCGAGGATGACACCGTCCGGGTGGCGCAACAGCCGCCGATCCGGCTCGCCGGTGGCGAAGTTGAGGGCATAGGGATGCCCCGCCTCGTCCAGGCCGCAGGGTTCCAGCAAAAAGCCCTCCACCGCGCTGATATCGGCGAGGGTGGCCAGCCCGACCCCGGCGCAGCCTGGTTCCCGAGGCTGCCAGCCTTCATCCAGTTTGCCGCTCAGCAGCAACTGCTGGACGGCATTGCGGGCCATCCAGTGATCCAGCGCCAGCACCCTGGCCGCGACCTCGGGGTCCGCCAGCAGGGCGCGCAGGCGATCGTGCTGGGCCAGGGTGGCCACCACGGGTTTCTCCACCAGGATGAGGGGCATGGCGCTGGCCAGTGCCTGTTCCAGCACGGGCAGATGCAGCAGGGAAGGCGTGGCGATCACCAGCCGATCCAGGGGTTCGGCCAGCAGGGCTTCCAGGGTCGAGGCAGACATGACGCCGGGCAGGGTGATGGCGGGATCAAAACCCCATATCTCGGGATTTTCCGCCAGGGCGGCAAGTGCAGGCAGATAGGCTGTCTGCACCACGGCCCCCAGACCGACAAAT
Organism: Aeromonas sp. S19(2024); assembly: GCF_041402625.1. Taxonomy (NCBI): domain Bacteria; kingdom Pseudomonadati; phylum Pseudomonadota; class Gammaproteobacteria; order Aeromonadales; family Aeromonadaceae; genus Aeromonas; species Aeromonas sp. S19(2024). The sequence goes on along the minus strand of NZ_JBGLQU010000004.1, from coordinate 104,080 downwards.
CCAATCTTCATGGCAACCTCGATATGGCGTGCGTACCCGGCGCCTGCCCCGCACCGCGTGAGACGGGGCAGACGGGGATCAATGCAGGTTGGGCCCCAGCCAGCGTTCGGCCTCTGCCAGGGTCATCCCCTTGCGCATGGCGTAGTCTTCCACCTGATCCTGCTGGATCTGGGCCACGGCGAAATACTTGCTCTCGGGGTGGGAGAAGTACCAGCCGGATACCGCCGCCCCCGGCCACATGGCGTAGGACTCGGTGAGCTGCATGCCGATGGCCTGCTCCACGTCCAGCAACTCCCAGATGCTCCCCTTCTCGGTGTGCTCCGGGCAGGCCGGGTAGCCCGGCGCCGGACGTATCCCCTGGTAATTTTCGCGGATAAGCTCTTCGTTGCTGAGCGCCTCGTCCGGGGCATAGCCCCAGTGCACTTTGCGCACCTGCTCGTGGAGGTATTCGGCAAAGGCCTCGGCGAGGCGATCGCACACCGCCTGGATGAGAATGGCGTTGTAGTCGTCGTGGTCCGCCTTGTAGGCCTTGGCGATGGCCTCCTCGCCGATGCCGCCGGTCACCGCGAAGGCGCCGATCCAGTCGGGCTTGCCGCTCTCTTTCGGCGCCACATAGTCCGCCAGACAGTAGTTGGGGAAGCCCTGCTTCTCGCTCTGCTGGCGCAGGTGGTGCAGCACTTTTTTCACTTCAGTGCGGGACTCGTCAGTGTAGACCTCGATGCTGTCCCCCACGGCGTTGGCGGGGAACAGGCCGACGATGCCGGCGCAGCGCACGCTCTGATCCTTCTCCAGCTGGTCCAGCATGGCGTTGGCGTCGGCGTAGAGGCGCGTCGCTTCCTCCCCCACTACTTCATCCTCCAGAATGCGGGGGAACTTGCCCGCCAGCTCCCAGCTCAGGAAAAACGGCGTCCAGTCGATGTAGGGGCGCAGCACCGAGATGGGCACGTTTTCGAAGGTCTGCACGCCGGGCTCCCGGGGCGCCGGGGGCTCATAGCCCACCCAGTCCAGCTGATGGCGGTTGGCCCGGGCATGGGCCAGGCTGACCGGCTTGGAGCGCGGCTGCTTGCGGGCATGCTGATCCCGTGCAATCTCGTACTCCTTGTCGATGCGGGCCACGAAGGCGGGCTTGAGCTCCGGGCTCAGCAGGCTCTGGGCCACCCCCACGGCGCGGGAGGCGTTGGAGACATAGACCACGGGCTCCGAGTAGTTCTGCTCTATCTTCACCGCGGTGTGGGCCTTGGAAGTGGTGGCACCGCCGATGAGCAGCGGCAGCTTGAACCCCTGACGCTCCATCTCCTTTGCTACGTGCACCATCTCGTCCAGGGACGGAGTGATGAGGCCCGACAGGCCGATGATGTCGGCGTTCACTTCCCGGGCCGTCTTGAGGATGGTCTCGCAGGAGACCATGACCCCGAGATCCACGATCTCGAAGTTGTTGCACTGGAGCACCACCCCGACGATGTTCTTGCCGATGTCGTGCACGTCGCCCTTGACGGTGGCCAGCACGATTTTGCCGTTGCTGGAACCGCCGGACTTCTCCGCCTCGATGTAGGGCTGCAGGTAGGCCACCGCCCGCTTCATCACCCGGGCCGACTTCACCACCTGGGGCAGGAACATCTTGCCGGCGCCGAACAGATCTCCCACCACGTTCATGCCATCCATCAGCGGCCCCTCGATGACGTGCAGCGGCTTCTCGGCCTGGGCGCGCGCCTCCTCGGTATCCTCCTCGATGAAATCAGTGATCCCCTTGACCAGGGCGTGTTCGAGCCGCTTGCCCACCGGCCAGCTGCGCCACTCCTGATCCCGCGGATCCTCCGCCTGGGCACCCGCGCCGCGATACTTCTCTGCGATGGCCAGCAGCGCCTCGGTGGCGTTGTCGTTGAGGTTCAGCACCACCGCCTCGACCTTCTCTTTGAGCTCGGCCGGGATGTCTTCGTAGATGGCAAGCTGGCCCGCGTTGACGATCCCCATGTCCATGCCGTTCCTGATGGCGTGGTAGAGGAAGACGGCGTGGATGGCTTCGCGCACCGGCTCGTTACCACGGAAGGAGAAGGAGACGTTGGAGACGCCGCCGGAGATCATGGCGTGGGGCAGGTGCTCCTTGATGTCCTTCACCGCTTCGATGAAGTCCACCGCGTAGTTGTTGTGCTCGTCGATGCCGGTCGCCACCGCGAAGATGTTGGGGTCGAAGATGATGTCTTCCGGCGGGAAGCCGACGCGGTCCACCAGAATGCGGTAGGCACGCTGGCAGATCTCGAACTTGCGGGCCCGAGTATCGGCCTGGCCCACCTCGTCGAACGCCATGACGATGACGGCGGCGCCGTAGCGGCGCAGCAGTTTCGCCTGCTCGATGAATTTGTCCTCCCCCTCCTTCATGGAGATGGAGTTGACCACCGGCTTGCCCTGCACGCACTTGAGGCCCGCCTCCAGCACCTCCCACTTGGAGGAGTCAATCATCACCGGCACCCGGGCGATATCCGGTTCCCCGGCGATGAGGTTCAGGAAGCGCACCATGGCCGCCTCGGCGTCCAGCATCCCCTCATCCATGTTGATGTCGATGATCTGGGCGCCGTTTTCCACCTGCTGCTTGGCGACATCCAGCGCCTCGTCGTAGAGCCCCTCTTTTATCAAGCGCTTGAACTTGGCCGAGCCGGTGACGTTGGTCCGCTCACCCACGTTCACGAACATGGAGTCCGCCGTGATGATGAGAGGCTCCAGGCCCGACAACCGGCAGGCCACCGGCAGATCCGGCAGGGCGCGGGGTTTGATGCCCGCCACGGCGTCCGCCATGGCGCGGATGTGGGTCGGGGTGGTGCCGCAGCAGCCGCCCACCAGGTTGAGAAAGCCGCTCGAAGCCCACTCGCGGATATGCTCCGCCATCTCGACCGCGTCCAGATCGTACTCGCCAAACGCATTGGGCAGACCGGCGTTGGGGTGGGCGCTGACATGGGTCTCGCTGATGCGGGACAGCTCCTCCACGTACTGGCGCAGCTCGTCCGGCCCCAGCGCACAGTTGAGGCCGAACGAGACCGGTTTGACGTGGCGAAGGGAGTGGTAGAAGGCCTCGGTGGTCTGGCCCGAGAGGGTACGACCGGAGGCGTCCGTGATGGTGCCGGAGATCATCACCGGCAGGCTGTAACCCAGCTCCTCGAACACCTGGTCCACCGCGAAGGCAGCCGCCTTGGCGTTGAGGGTGTCGAAGATGGTCTCGATCAGGATGATGTCGGCACCGCCCTCGATGAGGGCGTGGGTCGATTCGGTGTAGGCGGCCACCAGCTCGTCATAGGTGACGTTGCGCTTGCCCGGATCGTTCACGTCCGGCGAGATGGAGGCGGTACGGTTGGTGGGGCCCAGTACCCCCGCCACAAAGCGCGGTTTCGCCGGGTCCTTGGCGGTCCACTCGTCCGCCACGGCGCGGGCCAGGCGGGCCGCCTCCCGGTTTATCTCGGCCGAGAGCGCTTCCATCTCGTAGTCCGCCATGGCGATGCGGGTGGCGTTGAAGGTGTTGGTCTCGAGGATGTCGGCCCCGGCGGCACAATACTGGTCGTGGATCTCGCGAATGACGGCGGGACGGCTCAACACCAGCAGGTCGTTGTTGCCCTTGATGTCGGTATGCCAGTCGGCAAACCGCTCCCCCCGATAGTCCGCCTCACCGAGTTTGTAACCCTGGATCATGGTGCCCATGGCCCCGTCGATGATCAGGATCCGCTCCTTGAGACAGGCTTCCAGCCTGGCTGTGACATCCGCTTTCTTGTTCGACTCTCTGCTCGACACCGCTCGTACCCCTTACATCCATGCAACTGCGTGATGCCCATCCTAGCAGCAATCAAATTAAATGGAAATCTAGCCGTCTATCTGTCCGTGACAACGATTAAATATAACCATAAATAGGTAATGAGCATGATCTAACCCGGGAGTACCCTATGCCCGTCCTCAAGAGGGATACGTGCTTGCTGTTTACCAAAGAGAAAAATAACTATGAGCGTCTACTACACACTCTGCTTCCTGGCAGCCTTGGCGATCTTCATCGCCTTTGCCAACCAGTATGTTGTGAAGATCCAGACCACCATCGCCATCACTGCGGGCTCCATGCTGATCTCCGCGCTGCTGGTGCTGTTTGGCAAACTGGGTTGGTTCAATCTGGAGCCTCTCGCCATCAAGACCATGGAGAGCATCGACTTCCAGAACTTCCTGTTGAAGGGGATCCTGGGCTTCCTGCTGTTCGCTGGCGGGCTTGGCATCAACCTCAAGGCGTTGCGTAGCCAGAAGTGGGAAATCACCATTCTGGCCATAGCCGCCACCCTGCTCTCCACCTTCCTCATCGGCTACGGCTTCTGGTTCATCGCCAAGCTGCTGGGCTGGGACCTGCCGCTGGTCTACTGCATGCTGTTCGGCGCGCTGATCTCCCCCACTGACCCGATTGCCGTACTGGCCATCGTCAAGAAGATGAAGGCGCCACCCCAGATCGCCATCCAGATCGAAGGGGAATCCCTGTTCAACGACGGTGTTGGCCTCGTCATCTTCGCTACCGTGTTTGCCGTGGCCTTTGGCGGCGTGGAGCCCACCTTCGGCAGCGTGGCAGGTCTTTTCCTGCATGAGGCCCTCGGCGGCATCCTGTTCGGGGCCGTGCTGGGCCTCATCGCCCACGTGATGATCAGCGCCACCGACGACGGCTCCCTGGAGCTGCTGCTGACCCTCTGCATCCCGACCGCGGGCTTCGCCTTCGCCAACATGATCGGCGTCTCCGGCGCCCTGGCCATGGTGGTGACCGGCATCATGATCGGCAACTGGACCCGTCATTCCGGCTTCTCCGAGCAGAGCCAGCACCACCTGGATCACTTCTGGGAGTTGATGGATCAGTTCCTCAACGCCCTGCTGTTCCTGCTGATCGGTCTGGCACTGGTGCTGCTGGATCTGGCCTGGCGCGACTGGATCCTGCTGGTCATCGCGGTACCGCTCTGCCTGGCCGCCCGCTTCATCAGCGTCTCCCTGCCCTATGTGGCGTTCCGCAAGTTCCGCAGCTACAACACCTTCTCGGTGCGCATCCTCACCTGGGGAGGCCTGCGTGGCGGCCTGGCCATGGCCATGGCCCTGGCACTGCCATCCGGTGTCATGATGATCCCGGAACACAACGTCGATCTGCGCCAGGTGATCCTGGTGATGACCTACTCGGTGGTGATGTTCTCCATCGTGGTACAGGGTATGACCATTACCCCCATGATCACCGCCGCCAAGAAGGCCTGTGGCGACGCCTGAGCCCGTCCCTGACCGGCAATGAAAAGGGCTCCCTCGGGAGCCCTTTTGCCGTCCCCGTGGCAGTGAAAAACAGGGAATGACAGAGTGAGCGCACAATTAGTGTTTGCTTTTTACACATTTAGAGGCGAGAATGCGCGCCGGCTAGTTAATCAGCCCTGATTATGTTCGCAATGCTTCACCTCACGATGAATCCTGCCAGTACCCGCATAACCTTCTTCTGATTTACTCGCCTTGAGAACCGTTCAGGCTGTCTGCCTGCGTTGCCCGGCTCTCACGGTGCAGACCCGATCTGCCCACTCCCAAGTAGCATCATGCATCCGCGTGGTCCTTGGCGCCTTCCTTGAAAGTGCAGACGCCCCTGAACCGGGCTGGGTATTCCTGCGCGCTCGTCCGCCATCGTGCTGACCGCGCCCATTGACCTGACATTTGCCAATACAAGGAGCAAACACTTAATTTATATAGAGAAATACCATGATGAAACACGTACAGATCCGCAAACCCCTGCGTCGCAGCAAACCCATCAACCTGCCCGTGCAAGAGCACGACGACGATGCGTTCCTGATCCAGTTCAGCACCCGCTTCAGCGGCGGCTTCGCCATCTCCTGTGATGGCATCGCCGGCGAGTTCTCCATCGAAGAGCTCAACTGATCCTGCCTGCCCAGGCAGCGCCCGATGCAGACAGGCCGCAACTCACGGCGGCCTCCTTGCCTGACGTCATAGTCTGCATGGCCCCGCTCCCAGAGCGGTGGCTAGACCCCGCAAGTCTCCTTGTCAGGCGCCTCCAGCAGCAGGCACTCCTCCTCGCCGGCTCCCAGCCTGACCCGTTTGCCCTGACTCAGCCCCAGCTTGGCGAGTAGCCGGACCGAGCGCTCATTGCCCGGGGTGACGATGGCGACCACCCGCTCGATGCCGAGCCGTTCACGGCCATCTGCCATGGCTGCCCGCGCGGCTTCGATGGCATAGCCCTGGCCACGCCAGGCGGGCAGGAAGGCATAGCCGATGTCTTCACAGGGCAGGGTATCGCGCTTGATCAGACCGCAGATGCCGAGCCTGGCCCCGTCTTCCCGCCGCACCACCAGATAGAGTCCGTGACCGTGGCGGGCATAACTGACCGCAGGCCCCTGCTGGATGTAGTTTTCGGCATCCGCCAGGGTACGCACCCCGCGATCGCCGATGTAGCGGTAAAAATCACCATCGTTGAGCAGTTCGAGAATGAAGGGGGCATCGACAATGGTCAGTTTGCGCAGTTCCAGGCGCTCGGAGAGGATCATGACATGGGCTCGTTCGGCAGTAGAGAGTGTCCAAGACTGCTCCCGCCCCGCTTCCTTGGCAAGACCCGGAGGATATTTTCGCCCCCGGGAGCCGCGTCCCCGCTATACTGCCCACCCCATGGAACAGGCAGGAGAACGGCCATGACCGATACCCCCGAATTTTTTGATGAAGAGACACTGCTGGAGATGGTGGAGAGCCAGCTCGCCGACGGCCATCCCCTCCAGGTGAAAGCCACCCTGATGCGCCTGGTGATGAAGGGCACCCCGCGGGAAGAGGCGCTGCAATACATCGCCTGCGCCCTGGGCGCCGAACTCATGGCCATGGAAGCCGAACAGGGCCCCTTCAACCTCGTCCGTTACGGCGAGTTCCTCGACAGCCTGCCCGAGATGCCCTGGGCCGAATGACCCGGGCCGATTAGGCAAGCCCCGGCGCCAGCCATTATCATTACCGCCACCACCAATGACGGGAGTATGGGGATATGCGCTGGCAAGATCGCCGTGAGAGCAACAATGTGGAAGACCGACGCCAGCAAGGCGGCAACGGGGGCGGCGGCCTGCCCATCGGTGGCAAGGGGCGTCTGATCCTGCTGGTGGTGGTCATGGTGGCGGGGTACTACGGCGTGGACCTCGGCCCCCTGCTGCAGGATCCGGCCCCGCAGAGCCAGCCCCAGCGTCAGAACTCGTCCCAGGCTGCCAACGATCCCCTCGCCCGCTTCACCTCGGTGATGCTCGCCTCCACGGAGGACGCCTGGGGTGAGATGTTCCAGCAAAGCGGCAACCACTATCAGGCCCCCAGACTGGTGTTCTATAGCGGTGCGACCCGCACCGGCTGCGGCCAGGGGCAGTCGGTGATGGGGCCCTTCTACTGTCCGGCCGACAGCACCGTCTACATCGATCTCTCCTTCTATCAGGACATGCGCGACAAGCTGGGGGCCGACGGCGACTTCGCCCAGGGCTATGTGATCGCCCACGAAGTGGGCCACCACGTGCAGAACCTGCTCGGCATCTCCACCAAGGTGCGCCAGCAGCAACAGGGGCTGAGCCAGGTCGCCCAGAACCGGTTGTCGGTCAAGCTCGAACTCCAGGCGGACTGCTTCGCCGGGGTCTGGGGCCACTACATGGAAAAAGAGCAGGTGCTGGAGCGCGGCGATCTGGAAGAGGCGCTCAACGCCGCCCAGGCCATCGGCGACGACAGGTTGCAGCAGCAAGGTCAGGGCCGGGTCGTTCCCGACAGCTTCACCCACGGTACCTCGGCCCAGCGCCTCGCCTGGTTCAAACGCGGTTTTGACAGCGGCAAGCCCGCCACTTGCGACACCTTCGCCGCCCGCTAGACGCCCAAAAGAAGGGCCGGATCCTGACAGGATCCGGCCCTTTTTCCATTCATGGGAATCTCAGTACAGGGAGTTGACGCTCACCTCCTCCTCCCATGCGCCAGCCAGCGGCAGCGGCAAGTAGGTGGAGTTGGCCGAACGGCTGGTCACGAAGTAGATGTGATCGCCGCGCGGGAAGTGCATGGCGATGAGCGCCTTGCCACCTCTTTCGGCACGCTGAACGCGTCCCAGCCGTTGCTCATCTTCTCCCAGAAGGTCGGGTTCTTCAGGCAGCTCTCACCATTGGGGGAGAACGCCTGCTTGCCGCGATAGCCCCCCGGGCTGAAGAAGAGCAGGGTGTCATCGATGTCGAAACCCACCGCCATCGGCGGCTGCCCATCCAGGCTCCTGGCAATCTGCGTCATCGACACCCAGTGAAGGGGGGCCTGCTGGGCCAGGCTCACCGCAATGACACCAGCGGGGCTGGCCGGGATTTCGACTGCCACGGCGGGCAGGGTCAGGCTGGCGGCAACCAGGGCAAAGCGGGGCGATAAGGACATTAGTCCCGATATAAGATGTTCATGACGAACTCTCCAGGCCCAAGCCCCCCCCTACCAGCAGGCTCTTTCGGCACTTCTTGTCCCCCGCTCTCGCCCCGGTGGGCTATAACTGCTGTACGCCTTCTAATGGCATTCAAATCAATTGCACCATTTACCGGAGATGCCATGGACGTGCACACCGCAGCTGCCCATTCGAATACTGTCACTCCCGCTTCATCCCAGGCCAGACTGGAGGCCGTCGACCAGCTGATGGCCCGGCTCGAGATCGCGCCAGACGGATTGATTCTGGATGCCAACCCCCGCTTTCTCGCCATCATGGGATACCAGCTGGCCGAGCTCAAGGGTCAGCACTACAGCATGTTGTTCCCCTCGGAGGCAGAAGAATCCGCCGACGAAGCCGCCCGTTGGCAGGCGCTGCGAACGGGGCAGGCACAGGAGGGAGAGTTTCGCCGCCGGGATCGGCAGGGGCGGGACATATGGCTGCGAGGCAGTTGCAGCCCCCTGCTGGACGAACAGGGCGCGCTGGTTCAGGTCATCGAATACACCATGGACCTGACCGAACAGAAACAACTGAACGCCAACTTCGAGGGGCAGCTCAACGCCCTGAGCCGGGTCATGGGCAAGGTGGAGTTTTCACTGGATGGCATCATTCTCGATGCCAATGCCCGCTTCCTGGAGACAGTGGGCTATCAGCTGGAAGAGCTGAAGGGCCAGCACCACAGGCTGCTGGTCGATCCCGACTACGCCCAGTCGGCCGACTATCGCACCTTCTGGGAAACCCTGCGCCGCGGTGAATTCCTGGCGGGAGAGTTCTGCCGAATCGGCAAACAGGGTGAAGAGATCTGGATCCAGGGCTCCTACAACCCGGTGCTGGATCTCACCGGCAAGCCCAGCAAGATCGTCAAGTTTGCCACCGACATCACAGCCCAAGTAGAACAGCATCACCAGCTCAAGCGCGCCATGGAGGAGGCGGAAGAGGCCGCCAGGGTGCGCGAGGAGCTGCACAAGTCGCTGCAGGAGATGTCGACCCCGGTCACCCCCATCTGGGACGGGATCCTGCTGCTGCCGCTGGTGGGGATCATCGATTCCATGCGTACCGCCGACGTGATGAACAAATCGCTCACCAAGATTGCCGAGACCCGGGCCCGGGTCTTCGTACTGGACATCGCCGGAGTCGCCACCGTGGATACCGGCGTCGCCAACCAGCTGATCAAGATCACCAAGGCGACCCAGTTCATGGGGTGCGAGGCCATCATCTCCGGCGTCTCGCCCGCCATCGCCCGCACCATGGTGGAGCTGGGGGTCTCTGTCGGCGACATCCGCACCACGGCGACCCTGCGGGATGCCTTCGAGATCGCCCTCAAGCGGGTCGGATCCACCCTCTAGGCCTCCAGGAGAGATGCATGCTGCTCAACAATGATCTGGGCATCGCCGACGTGGCCGACTGCATCGTGGTCAGTATGCGCCCCGACCTCGGTGACGAGGGCATGCAGCAACTGATGCAGGCCCTCTCCCAGCGGCTGATGCTGGGCCGCCAGCACGCGGTACTGCTCGACTTCTCCGGGGTCATGCTGCTCGATCACCACGAATTCAGGCAGGTACGCAAACTGGCCGAGGTGTGCCGCCTGCTCGGTGCCGTCTGCCTGCTGGTTGGGCTCAATGCAGGGATCGCCGCCTTCCTGGCGCTGGCCGATGCCGAGCCCGGGCCGCTGCGCTGCTTTCTCGACATGGACGATGCCTTCGCCCATGTTCGCAGGACGCTCAAGGATGAGGAGTAGCGCATCATGCAGTTGGAACAGTGCCTTCAAGAAGCCAGCTACCCGCTGCGCCACGACATCGACCTGCACCTGACGGTGATGGCGGTACGCCGCCTCCCCTTCATCGCCAACCTGTCCGAGGTGGACCGTGCCATGCTCTCCACCGTGGTCTCCGAGCTTGGCAGCAACATTCTGAAATACGCCGAGCGGGGGGAGATCACCCTCACCCTCCACCATCCCAGCGGGCGTCCCTGCATCGACATCGTCGCCCGCGATCAGGGCCCCGGCATTGGGGACGTGCATCAGGCCATGCAGGATCACTACAGCACCTCGGGCACCCTGGGGCTAGGCCTGCCCGGCGTGCGCCGCATGATGTCGGAACTCACCATCAGCACCCCGCCGGAAGGGGGAACTCTGGTGCAGGCCCGCAAGTGGCTGGGCGCGGCCCCTCTGGTATCCAGGCCAATCCCCCCCCTCGCCTGTGCCGGCCAGCTGCACGCCGGCCTGCAACTGGCATGGGCCAGCGAGAACCGCCCCTGCTATCCGGAACGGGTCTCCGGTGATCTGGCCTTCATCAGACCGGGGCCGGAGGGGGTATCGCTGATCCTGATCGACGTGAGCGGCCACGGTGCCTCGGCCAACAAGCTGGTACAGGTGCTGGAGGCTGCGCTGCAGCAAACCCACGAGCAGGAACCGGCCCGCCTGTTGCAACTGCTGCACCAGCACTGCATCGGTACCCGGGGCGCCGCCGCCGGCGTGGCCCTGGTCAACGGCGAACGGGGTGAGCTGAGCTATGCCGGCATCGGCAATACCCGCATCTGCCTGCGCGGTCATGGTCCCTGGCGCGGCATCTCCCGCGATGGGGTGCTGGGAGAGCGCTTCCCCACCCCCTTGCTGCAGCGCCAGCCACTCGTCGCGGGGGACGTGGTGATGCTCTATTCGGACGGTATCAGCGAATCCCTCAACCTGCGCGACGGAGCACTGGATCTAGCCGCCGAGCCCGCCCAGCTGGCACGCCAAGTGATCGCCCACAGTGGCCGCAGCACCGACGATGCCAGCTGCATCGTGCTGCGCGTGCTGGCAGGGGAGGAGGACTAGATGCGGCAACTAATCGGCGAAACCCTGCTGTCAGGCCCGGCGGCGGCACTCACCGCCCGGCGCAAGGTGATCCAGGTACTCACCTGCCTCGATAGAAGTCCCACCTTCGTGGCACCGCTGGCGGGCGCCACTTCCGAGCTGGTACGCCAGCTGGTGGTGGACGCTGAGCCGCTGCAACTGCAGTTGTGGCTGGAGCCTCGCACACAGGAGTTGTGGCTCTCGCTCTCGGCTGACGCCCCCATCCCCCCCGAGCCGGACGGCTGCCATTCATGTGGCATCCGATTGGTCGCGCACGCGGACAACGCCATCGCCCTGGTCTACCGCCTGCCCCGCTGGCCCGATGGACTGCTGCTGCAACAGATGCAGCAGCAGTTCGCAGAACCGACCCGGGATGAGCTGTTTGCGGTGATGCAGGCCAAGAACCAGGAGCTGGAAGCAGCCTATGAGTTGGCGGAGGGCGCAACCCGGGCCAAGAGCGATTTTCTCGCCAACATGAGCCACGAGATCCGCACCCCCATGAACGCCATCCTCGGCATGTCCCATCTCGCCCTGCAGACCCGGCTCGATCCGCAGCAGTTCGACTATGTCAGCAAGATCCAGCGTTCGGCCCAGCATCTGCTCGGCATCATCAACGACATCCTCGACTTCTCCAAGATCGAGGCCGGCAAGCTGGATCTGGAGCGGATCGAATTCGATCTCGACCATGTGCTGGAGAATCTGGCCACCCTGGTGGGCGAAAAGGCGGAAGCCAAGGGCATAGAGTTGCTGTTCGAGGTCGACCACCAGCTCGACACCCTGCTCTATGGCGATCCCCTTCGCCTCGGCCAGATCCTGATCAACTACGCCAACAACGCGGTCAAGTTCACCGAGCAGGGGGAGATCCTGGTCAAGGTCAGCTGCCTGGAGAAACAACCCCATGAGGTGTTGCTGCACTGCTCGGTACAGGACACCGGGATCGGCATGAGCCAGGAGCAGCAGCAGCGGCTGTTCCAGTCATTCCAGCAGGCGGACAGCTCCACCACCCGCAAGTACGGCGGCACCGGCCTCGGCCTCGCCATCTCCCGCAAACTGGCCGAGCTGATGGGTGGCGAGGTGGGGGTACAGAGCGAACCAGGCCAGGGCAGCACCTTCTGGTTTACCGCCCGACTCGGTAGGGGCAGGCGCAGATCCCGCTATCTGCCGAGCCTGGATCTGCGCGGGCGCCGCATGCTGGTGGCCGACGACAGTGCCAGCGCCCGCACCATCATGGCCGCCCTGCTGCGCAGCATGAGCTTTGTGGTGGACACCGCCGAGTCGGGCCAGCAGGCACTACAGATGATCGCCGGCGCCGAGCAGGAGGGACAGCCTTACGAAGTGGTATTGCTGGACTGGCACATGCCGGGGCTGGATGGCATCGAGACCGGTCGCCGCCTCATCGCCCGTGGTATGGGCCCGCGACCCTATCGGGTCATGGTGACCGGCTACGGACGGGAAGAGGTCTTTCGCCAGGCCGATTCCGCCGGCTTTGATCGGGTGCTGGTCAAGCCGGTATGCGCCTCCGTGCTGTTCGATACCGTCATCGGCCTGTTTGGCCAGCAAACAAGTTCTCTCACCTTCAAACCACCGCAGGTGACCCATCGCTACCGCTTCGACGGACTCAGGATCCTGCTGGCGGAAGACAACGAGCTCAATCAGCAAGTCGCGCTGGAGCTGCTGCGGGCGGTCGGTGCCGATGTCAGCATCGCCGGCAATGGTGCCATCGCGCTGGAGATGGTGGCCCAGACCCACTACGACCTGATCCTGATGGACATGCAGATGCCGGTGATGGATGGCCTGGCTGCCACCCGGCTGTTGCGCGAGCGGGAAGACATCGGGCAACACACCCCGATCCTGGCGATGACGGCCAACGTCATGGCCGGTGACCGCGAACGCTGCCTCGCTGCCGGGATGGACGATCACATTGCCAAGCCCATCGACCCCGACAGGCTGTATGCGGCCCTGCAGCGCTGGGCAACCTCCTTCAGCCGCGAGGTCAACAGCACGCTCACTGCCTCACACGCATCACCCGCCACCGCCTTGCTGCCACAGCTGCAGGCGATCGGGCTCAACGCCGAGCCAGCCCTGCAACGATTGATGCATAACTGGGAGTGGTATCGGGATCTGCTGCAACGTTTCGCCCGCCAGGGGAGTCAGCCGATGGAAACCCTGCTGGCCGCCCTGCAGGCGAATGACCGGGAAGAAGCGCATCGACAGGCCCATACCCTCAAGGGCATAGCCGCAACGCTGGGGGCCGGGTCGCTGCAGGATGTCTCGGCCCGGCTGGAGAGCGCCCTCGCCCGGGGAGACGATGCCGCCAGCCTGCTGCCGCTGGCCGAGCTGGGGCTGCAACAGCAGCAGCAACTGGCCGCCAGCCTGCTGACACTGCTGCCGGCCCCTGCCACCCCCGGCTTGCCGGAGGCTACCCCCGCCGAGCTGGCCCCCCTGCTGCACCAGCTGACCGGGCTGCTGCTGGAAGACGATGCGGAAGCCTTCATCCTGTTCCAGCGCAATCAGGCCAGGCTCGCTCCCCTGCTGGGCGAGGCAGCACCGGCCATGCACGATGCCATGACCCGTTTTCGCTTCGCCGATGCCCTGGCATATCTGCAACAAGTCCGGGCCCTCAGACCCGATCTGTTCAACCAAGAGTGAGGCGCCATCATGCTCAACTTGCTGGATCCCGATACCAAACCCACCCTGCTGGTGGTCGATGACACACCGGAGAACCTCTCCCTGCTCAGCGCCCTGCTCAGCCCCCACTACCGGGTCAAGGTCGCCATCAGCGGCCAGCGGGCACTGGAGATCCTCTCGGCCGGCACCCGGGTGGATCTGATCCTGCTCGACGTGGTGATGCCCCAGATGGACGGCTATCAGGTAATGCAGGCGCTGCAGGAGATGCCGCAGGTGCGGGAGATCCCGGTGATCTTCCTGACCGCCAAGGTGGAGGAGAGTGCGGAGGCGCACGGCCTGGCGCTGGGAGCCGTCGACTACATCCACAAGCCGATCACCCCCGCCATCGTGCTGGCCCGGGTCAGAAACCACCTGGAGCTGAAAGCGGCGCGGGATCTGCTGCACGACCAGAACGCCTTTCTGGAGCAGGAGGTGGAGCGGCGCACCCGGGAGAACGAACTGATCCAGAACATCACCATCCACTCCCTCGCCTCTCTTGCCGAAACCCGCGACAACGAGACCGGCAACCATATCCTGCGCACCCAGCACTATGTGCGGCTGCTGGCGGAGACCCTCTGCGAGCATGCCCGCTTTCGTGCAGAGCTGACCCCCAAGACCATCGATCTGCTGTTCAAATCGGCCCCGCTGCACGACATCGGCAAGGTCGGCGTGCCAGACCGGATCCTGCTCAAGCCTGGCAAGCTGGATGCGGACGAGTTTGCCCAGATGAAGCACCACTCCATTCTCGGCAAGGAGGCCATCGTCCATGCCGAGGAGGCGCTGGGGGTAGAGGTGGAATTTCTGCGACTGGCCAAGGAGATCGCCTGCTACCACCACGAGAAGTGGGACGGCACCGGCTATCCCTATGGCCTGCACGGTGACGAGATCCCGCTCTCGGCCCGCTTGATGGCGCTGGCCGACGTGTACGACGCCCTCATCAGCAAGCGCTGCTACAAGGCTGCCATGTCCCACCAGGAGGTGGTGCCGATCATACTGGCGGGGCGGGGCAATCACTTCGACCCCGACATCACGGACGCCTTTGCCCGCATCCACCAGCAGTTCCACGAGATCGCCCTGCGTTACAACGACGACAAGGGCGAGCGGGAGTCCAATCGCGACTAGGCGGTGGCGGGCAGCAGATCGGTGAAGACGAAGCCGTCCCGCAGCACCGTCTCCCCCACCCCGATGGGCAAGGGATGCAGGAACATGGGGCCGTCCCAGGCCAGGGTGTGGAACTCCCCGTTCTCGCCGCAGGGATCCACCCCGGCGGGCAGGGCAGCCAGCAAGGCCGCGTCAAACTCATGTCCGCCGAGGGTGGCAGGCAGCTTGCCCGGATCCAGGGTACAGACCCTGGCCTTGAGCCCGGCGTCGATCATCGCCTGCGCCAGCTCGGTCGTGTCGCTGCCCCAGAGCGGGAAGAGCGGCGTGATGCCGGTCCCCGCCAGTTGCCGCTCCCGATAGGCGCGCACATCCTCAAGAAAGAGATCCCCGAACGCCATGTGGTAAATGTCCTTGGCCTGCACATCGGCGATGAAGCCCGTCATGATGCGCCCATACTCCTCGTTGCTGCAGGGCCAGGGCAGGTCGATGGTGGTCAGCGGCAAGCCCACACACTCAGCCTGTGCCAGCAGCAACTGCTTGCGCACCCCGTGCATGGCCACCCGCTCGAACGCCTGGTTGAGGGTGGTGAACAGCCCCACCACCTCGATGGCCGGATCCTGGCGCAGGCGATGCAAGGCCCAGGCGCTGTCTTTTCCGCTGCTCCAGGAGAGCAGTACCTTTTTCTTCGTCATGATCTCTCCAGCTTCTTGCCGCACCGTGCTGCAAGACAGTGTTGCGAATTGTGCGATTTACATTGCGGGACACAAAAGCATACCCTCGTGGGTGAGCGTATCCCCGCAGCACACCGGGGAGAATAACTAAAAAAACGATGGGAAACATAAGGATATGAGTAAAGTCAGCACATCGCACGACCACGGTCGCCCCCTCAATCGACAGGATTACAGGACCCTGAGCCTGGCGGCGCTGGGCGGCGCCCTCGAATTCTACGACTTCATCATCTTCGTCTTCTTCGCCGTGGTCATCGGCGAGCTCTTCTTCCCGGCCGACATTCCCGAGTGGCTGCGCCAGTTCCAGACCTTCGGCATCTTCGCCGCCGGCTACCTGGCCCGCCCCCTGGGGGGCATCATCATGGCCCACTTTGGCGATCTCATCGGCCGCAAGCGGATGTTCACCCTCAGCATCATCCTGATGGCCTTGCCGACCCTGCTGATCGGCCTGCTGCCCACCTACGCCGTGCTCGGCATCGCCGCCCCCCTCCTGCTGCTGCTGCTGCGGATCCTGCAAGGGGCCGCCATCGGCGGGGAAGTCCCCGGAGCCTGGGTCTTCGTGGCCGAACACGTGCCCGCCCGCCGGGTCGGTGTCGCCTGCGGTACCCTCACCGCGGGGCTGACCGCCGGCATCCTGCTCGGCTCCCTGGTGGCGACCGCCATCAACCGTGGCATGAGCCCGGGCGATGTGAGCGACTGGGGCTGGCGTCTGGCCTTCGTGCTCGGTGGCGTGTTCGGCATCGTCGCCATGTACCTGCGCCGCTGGCTGCACGAGACTCCGGTCTTCGCCGAGATGCAGGCCAACAAGTCCCTGGCCGAGGAGCTGCCCCTCAAGACGGTGCTGCGTGAACACAAGGGCAGCGTCGTCGTCTCCATGCTGCTGACCTGGCTGCTCTCCGCCGGCATAGTAGTGGTGATCCTGATGACCCCGACCTATCTGCAGAAGGTCCACGGCATCAGCCCGGCCGATGCCCTGACCGCCAACTCCCTGGCCATCGTCGCCCTCACCCTGGGCTGCATCGTCTATGGCCGCCTGATCGATGCCATCGGCAGCGGTCCTACCTTCATCCTGGGCTCCCTGCTGCTGGCCGGCGCCACTTATACCTTCTACCACAGCCTGGCGGCCGGCACGGATCAGCTGGTGCCCCTCTACATGCTGGCGGGCTTTGCGGTGGGGATCGTCGGCGCCGTGCCCTACGTCATGGTCAATGCCTTCCCGCCGGTGGTGCGCTTCTCCGGGCTGTCGTTCTCCTACAACGTGGCCTACGCCATCTTCGGCGGCCTCACCCCCATGCTGGTCACCCTCTGGATGAAGGAGGACGTGCTGGCCCCCTCCCACTATGTGGTCAGCCTGGCCGCCCTCGGTTTCGTGCTCGGCATCTGGCTCTGGCTGCGCCAGCGCGGCCAACGCCAGGCCACCCCGCAGGCCGCCTGATCCTTCCCAAGCAAGCCCCGCACTGTCGGGGCTTGTTCTTTGCGGATATCATCGACCGGGTGGCGGTCCGCTACGGACCTGCCAGCTCACCCCAATCCGTCCACCTGCCCGAGGTCCACTATGTTCTTCCAGGTCATCTTTCTCGCCTTGCTGGCCCTGCTGCCCATGGTCAACCCGCCCACCACGGCCACCCTGCTGCTGGGGCTGAGCAAGGGCATGTCCCGCGAGCACATTCGCCGCCAGATCAACATGGCCGCCCTCTATCTGTTCGCCACCCTGTGCGTCAGCTTCTTCATCGGATCCTCCATCCTGGATCTGTTCGGGATCTCCATTCCCGGCCTGCGCCTGGCCGGTGGCCTCATTATCGCCTTCATCGGCTTTCGCATGCTGTTCCCCTCGCCAAACCAGTCTGCCGGGGTCGAGGCCAACCAGAATATCGCCTTCGTGCCCCTGACCATGCCCAGCATGTGCGGACCCGGCACCATGGCGCTGGTGATCAGCGGCGCGGCCCAGATCGCCGAGCTGCCGGCCGAGGCCGATCGCGTCGTCATCTATGCCGCCATGGTCACCGCCTTCGCCCTGATGAGCCTGATCAGCTGGGGTGTGCTCAAGCTGGCAGATCCCGTGTGCAAGATCCTGGGTGCCACCGGCATCGACGCCATGACACGCATCATGGGTTTCCTGCTGGTGTGCATGGGTATGCAGTTCTGCATCAACGGCGTCAAGGAGGTGGCGCAGGATCCCGTCTTCCATGGTCAGGTGATGGAACAACCCGCTGCCGCCTTGCCGTCCCATGCCGGATCCACCGCCTTCGATCATCTCGCCGTGCCGCGCCAGCCCTGATTGAAAACGGTATCATTTTTCGTGCAAATCCCTCCTGATCTTGCGCCTGATCATATTGCCTTCATCTTGATGGGGTAGTCTGGTTTTTGTACAGGCAGGGTTCAGAAGGTTGCCGCTAGCGTGGCATGTGCTGAGCCCATTACTTGAGGAGATATGCAAATGGAAAAGATGCTGACCGAGATTGGAAGCTACAGCCTGTTTCATGAGTATCTGAATGTGGTCGGTGCCGCCAGC
Organism: Aeromonas sp. S19(2024); assembly: GCF_041402625.1. Classification (NCBI taxonomy): domain Bacteria; kingdom Pseudomonadati; phylum Pseudomonadota; class Gammaproteobacteria; order Aeromonadales; family Aeromonadaceae; genus Aeromonas; species Aeromonas sp. S19(2024). Next base: position 85,802 of record NZ_JBGLQU010000004.1, on the reverse strand, counting down.
CCCGCGCTGACCCGGATCAAGACAGGATGGGAGTTCAAGCGAAAGGATCGCCTGCTCGCCCAGATAAGGGTGGATGATCACGGCCACGCCCGCTTCTTCATCGACGCCCGCGCCATTTCGGTCAACTGACCCGAGCCCTTTCCCAGCCCCGGCGCCTGCCGGGGCTTTTTATTGGCTGCCCTTCAGCCTCTCCCCCCTCTAGTGCCATCGGCATCACCCCGGTCCCACCCAACCCTCTCCGTGCAGGAATTTTCACAGCTTATAATTAGAAATAAATGGAATAATTAATTATGCGACATTGATCTCATCATCGAAATCAAAAATCGATGATCATGTTCATCATCGAGAGGGATGTTTTACGCCGGGAGTGGCGATGACCTTAAGCAGAGGAAACGATGACCATTGACCTATCAAGCATGATTACCGAGACCCGCAACCCGGCCAGCGTCGAAATCGACCAGCTGTCGACCCTGGAGATGCTGCGCGTCATCAATCAGGAGGATCAGCAGGTGGCGCTTGCGGTGGGCCAACTGCTGCCCGAAATCGCCCGGGCGGTCGATGCCATCGCGGCAGCCTTTGGCAAGGGTGGGCGCCTGGTCTATATCGGCGCCGGCACCTCGGGCCGGCTCGGCATCCTGGATGCCAGTGAATGCCCGCCCACCTATGGCGTCTCTGCCGAGCAGGTGATAGGCCTGATTGCTGGCGGCTACAAGGCCATCTTGCAGGCGGTCGAGAACGCCGAGGATGACGCAGAGCTGGGTGCCCAGGATCTGAAGAACATCCAGTTCTGCGCCAACGATGTGCTGGTGGGCATCGCCGCCAGCGGCAGAACCCCCTACGTACTGGGCGCCATGGCCCACGCCAGCGCGGTGGGTGCCACGGTCTGCAGCATCAGCTGCAACCCCAGCAGTCCGCTGGCCAGGGCGGCCGACATCAGCATGGTGGCGGTGGTCGGCCCCGAGATCGTCACCGGCTCCTCCCGCATGAAGGCGGGCACGGCGCAGAAGCTGATCCTCAACATGCTCTCCACCGGCGCCATGATCCGCACCGGCAAGGTCTACGGCAACCTGATGGTGGACGTGGAAGCCACCAACGCCAAGCTGGTGGAGCGGCAAAAACGCATCGTGATGGAGGCCACCGACTGCGAGCGCGCCGTGGCGGAGCGGGCGCTGGCGCAGGCGGACAACCACTGCAAGACAGCCATCGTGATGATCCTGGCCGGACTCACGGCCGACGAAGCCCGCACCCGTCTGCAGAGCAGCAACGGCTTCATCAGCCAATGCACCCACTGATCGGCCAACCGCACATTGGCCAGGCCAGGGATGACCATCACATAACGAGAACAGGGTGCCAGGCACCCTGCTGACACCACAGACTGACTGGGTTCTTTATGGCAAAAATAACTGACACCATGATCGGCCAGATCATCCAGGCCATCGGCGGCCGGGACAACATCACTCACTGCGGCCACTGCATGACCCGATTGCGACTGAGCCTGGCGGACAGCCTGCATGCGGATCGCGATACCATCAAGCGCATCGCCGGCGTCATGGGGGTGATTGAGAGCGACAACCAGTTCCAGATCGTGCTGGGGCCGGGCAAGGCCCAGACCGCCTGCGAGCTGATGAACGACATGCTGAGCGCAGGACTGGGGGCGCTGGAGGCTCCGGCTGCGGCCCCCACCGAGCTTGGCGACATCGCCTCGGCCAACAAGCAGGCACTCAAGCAGAAACAGAGCAGTGCGGCCCACCGCTTCCTGGCCAAGTTTGCCACCATTTTTACACCACTGATCCCCGGCTTTATCGCCGCGGGGCTGCTGCTCGGCTTGGCCACCCTGATCGAACAGACCCTGCTGCAGGACGGCGCAGCCACCGGCGGCATGCTGGTGGAGCTGGTCGGTTACATGAAACTGTTCAGCAAGGGATTGTTCAGCTTCCTCAGCATTCTCATCGGCTACAACGCCCAGAAGGCGTTCGGCGGCTCCGGGGTCAACGGTGCCATTCTGGCCTCCCTGTTTGTGATGGGCTATGACCCCCAAGCCACCAGCGGCATCTACTCAGGTATCACCGATTTCTTCGGCCACCACATTGATCCCCGTGGCAACATCATCGGGGTGCTGATCGCCTGCATCATCGGCGCCTCGGTGGAACGCCAGGTGCGTCGCTTCATGCCGGACAGCCTCGACATGATACTCACCTCCTGCATCACCCTGCTGATCATGGGGGCCGTCACCTTCGTCCTGATCATGCCCCTGGGGGTGCAGCTCTACAACGGCATGTCCTGGCTCTTCATCCACCTCAACGGCAACCCGTTCGGTACCGCCATCCTGGCCGGTCTGTTCCTCATCTCGGTGATGTTCGGCATTCACCAGGGGTTCGTGCCCGTTTACTTCGCACTGATGGATGCCCAGGGCTTCAACTCCCTGTTCCCCATCCTCGCACTGGCAGGGGCCGGCCAGGTCGGCGCCGCCCTGGCGCTTTACAGTCGCGCAGCCAAGGACTCCCTGCTGCGCACCCAGGTCAAGGGCACCATCATCCCCGGCCTGCTCGGGGTCGGTGAGCCGCTCATCTACGGCGTCACCTTGCCGCGGGTCAAACCCTTCATCACCGCCTGCTGCGGCGGATCGCTGGGGGGGTTCGTGATCGGTCTCATCTCCTGGATGGGCCTGCCGGTCGGTCTCAACACCGTGTTCGGCCCCTCCGGCATCGTCGCGCTGCCGCTGATGACCTCGGCCCAGGGGATCTTCCCCGGCATGATGGTCTATGGCCTCGGTCTGGCGGTTGCCTACTTCGGCGGTTACCTCTTCACCCTGCTCTTCGGCTGCAAGAACGTCGATCTGAGCTAACCCTCTCTCCTCTATCCAGCTGGCTATCTGGCCCCGAGCAATCGGGGTCACGGCTTCACTCACCCCGGCTCTGGCACAAGAGCCCACACAGGAAAGACAACAATGAAACAGTCCATGCTAGCCCTGGCCATTCCTGCCCTGTTTGCCGTCGGTGCGGCGCAGGCCGCCGTCATCTACCAGGCCGATGACGGATCCAACGTCGATCTCTACGGCCGCCTCGGCTTCAACGTCTCGGACAAGAAGAACGGCAACAGCCAGGGGGACTTCGACGGTCGCATCGGCTTTACCGCCCGCCAGACCGTCAACGACCAGGTGGCCGTGATCGGCATGGCCCAGTACCAGGTCAATGCCGCCGAATACGCCAACAACGTGCAGAAGAACAGCAGCGACCTCACCGCCCGTTACGTCTGGGCCGGGATCGATGGCGGCGAGTGGGGCAAGGTGACCGGTGGCCGGGTCTCTTCCGGTCTCATCATGTTCACCGACATCGGCGATGTGTTTGCCGCCTCCGATGTCTCCATGGCGCGCCAGGCCAGCAAGGTAGACTCCACTGCGGTCCAGGTGTTCCGCCAGGACGGTACCCTGCAATACCAGAACACCCTCGGCAATCTGGATGTATCGCTGGCCTACATCCTCGGCAACGGCACCTCGGATCTCGACTACGGCTACAACGGCGCCCTGCGTTACACCTTCGACCTCGGCGCGGCGGGCAAGCTGGCACCGGTCATCGCCTACCAGCAGAGCAAGGCGGCCCAGACCGATGCCAGCAAGGTGGATCCCGACGCCGACCAGTACCGCTTCAGCGGCATTGGCGCCCGCTACACCCTGGGTTCGCTGATGCTGGGCGCCCTCTACGCGAAGGATCAGGTTAGCTATCGCAACGGCCGGGCAGAAAGTGAGGACAAGGTATGGGAACTGACCGCTGTCTACGACATCAGCCAGAAGTGGGCAGCCCGCGCAGGCTATCGTCACCTCGACAACGACGGGGGAGACGGCATGATTCTACGGGATACCACCCTGGAGCTGCAGTACAAGCTCACCCCGCGATCCTCCCTCTACAGCGCCTACGTGTTCCGTGATGGCGAGGATGGCCTGGCTAACAACACCATCACCAGCTTTGGCGGCAGCAGCAACAGCGAGAGCTTCTACCACCTCGGCCTGCGCTACGAGTTCTGATCCCCTGCCGGCCTCTGGCCGGCATTTTCTTTCTGTTGGAGCTCCCCATGATCCGCCTCCTGTTCCTCTTCATCCTGCTGCTGCCCATGACCCTGTCGGTCCAGGCCGCCCGGCTGGAGCTGGCAGACACCCTCGTCCTGCTGGCCTCATCCCGGGGCCAGGTCTCCCCCTTCGAGCGAGCGCTCACCCTGCCCGCTGGCGACACCCGGCTGCTGGTACGTTTCGACAGCCCCCTCGACCCCGGCTCCACCAACGAGAGCCAGGGGCGCGTCCGCTCCGCCCCGCTGCTGCTGACCCTGACCCTGCCGGCCAGCGGCACCCTGAAACTGACCACTCCGCCGCTGGCCGGCTCCCGGGCCATTCGCCACTTTGCCACCCACCCCAGCCTGCGGCTTGAGACCCCCGAGGGTAGCCACCCCCTGTCGGCAACCACCCTCCCCCGCAGCCAGGACAGTCTGATGACGGATTATCAGGCGCTGCTGGCCCGCTACGACGCACCGGCTCGCGCGGCCATCACTCCGCCGCCCGCCACCCTCGCCCAGCCCGCAACCACCCCGGGCGCCGTGCCCGTCGACCCTGAACTGCAACGGCGCTACCTCGCCGCCGACGAGGCCCAGCGCAAGGCCTTCCTGCGCTGGGCTCTCGCCCTCTGAGCCGGCACTGGCCCATAAAAAAACCACCCGCAGGCGGGTGGTTTTTCTTTCTCGGCAGGTCTCGGCGTCTGTTGCAGCCGGGCCCGCGTCACTCCTTGTTGAGACGGTCGATGGCGTCCCGCGTACCATCGATGAGGGCCCAGGCCTGCTCGTCACGGCGCTGCACCAGACCGAGGAACAGGATGTCGGTGATGGTGTTCTGGGCGGTACGCGACGAGATGGAGGAGATGCGCAGCTCGTTCTCGTCGGCCACCGTGTCCAGCACCATGTCGGCCATCTGCCGCAGAGGGGTGTTGCGAAACGAGGTGACCGCGATCAGGGTGGCGCCGTTGCGCTTGGCCAGCTCGGCCGCCGCCAGCACATCCCGGCTGGCGCCGGAATAGGAGACCACCAGCTGCACGTCCCCCGGGCCCAGGGTCTGGGCGATGGAGATCTGTACGTGGCTGTCCTGGGCGAACAGGGTGGTGACCCCGATCTTGAGCAGCTTGTACCAGAGATCCTTGGCGGTCAGCGCCGAGCCGCCGATCCCCACCAGCTGGACCCGGCCAGCCTGGTTGATGACGTCCAGCACCCGCGCCAAAGTGGCATTGTCGAGCGCCTGGGTGGTCTCCACGATGGAGTTGATCTTCTCCTGGGCCAGCTTCTTGGCCATGGTCTCCAGATCGTCGTCCCGGCCGATGCCGTTGTAGAGATCCCCTACGTTGTCGGTCTTGATGGCGTGCTTGCGCCCCAGATCCTCGCTCACCGCCAGCTTGAAGGCGGTGAAGCCCTTGAACCCGATCTTCTGGGTGAACTTCACTATGCTCGACTGGCTGACGTCAGCCTGCTGAGCCAGCTCCTGGGAGGAGAAATGGGTCACCTGCTCCGGGCAAGCCAGGATGTAATCGGCGATCTTGAGCTCGCTGGGGGAGAGCTGACTGCGGATATTGGAAATTTTCGACAGGGTAAGCATGGGTTCTCTCTGCAGCTTGTTCTGCGGCGCCCTTACTGGGTGCCGCCCACGGTGAGCTGATCCAGCTTGAGGGTGGGCTGGCCGACACCGACCGGCACGCTCTGCCCCTCCTTGCCGCAGACCCCGACCCCGCGATCCAGCGCGAGATCACGGCCCACCATGGAAACCTGGCTCATCGCCTCGGGGCCGTTGCCGATCAGGGTCGCCCCCTTGATGGGCGCGGTGATCCTGCCATCCTCGATGAGGTAGGCCTCGGAGGCGGAGAAGACGAACTTGCCGGAGGTGATGTCCACCTGGCCGCCGCCGAAGTTGGGGGCGTAAATGCCCTTCTTCACCGAGGCGATGATCTCCGCCGGATCGTACTGACCCGCCAGCATGTAGGTGTTGGTCATGCGCGGCATCGGCAGGGCGGCGTAGGATTCGCGGCGGCCGTTGCCGGTGAGCGGCACCCCCATCAGGCGGGCATTCTGCTTGTCCTGCAGGTAACCCTTGAGGATGCCGTTCTCGATCAGCACGTTGTAGCCCCCCGGCGTCCCCTCGTCGTCGATGGAGACGGAGCCGCGCCGACCCGGCAGGGTGCCGTCATCGACGATGGTGCAGTGTTTGGAAGCCACCTGCTCGCCGATGCGCCCGGCAAAGGCGGAGGAGCCCTTGCGGTTGAAGTCCCCCTCCAGACCGTGACCCACCGCCTCGTGCAGCAGCACGCCGGGCCAGCCGGCACCGAGCACCACCGGCATGGTGCCGGCCGGGGCGTCGATGGCCTCCAGGTTGACCAGCGCCTGGCGCACCGCTTCGCGCACATAGCCAAACGCCCGGCTCTCGAGCCCGTCCAGCTCGAGGAAATGGTCGTAACCGAAGCGGCCACCGCCTCCCGCGCTGCCGCGCTCACGGCGCTCCCCCTTCTCGGCGATGACGGTCACCGAGAGGCGCACCAGCGGACGCACGTCGGCGGCCAGGGTGCCATCGGTGGCGGCCACCAGGATCTCTTCATAGACGCCGCTGATGGAGGCCATCACCTGATTGATGGCGGGATCCAGGCTTCTGGCGAACTTGTCCATCTGCTCCAGCAGGGCAATTTTCTGCTGCTTGTCGAGGGTCTGCAGCGGATCCAGCGCCGGGTAGAGCAGGTTTGCTTCGGTGCGAGCCCATGCTTTTACCTTGCCGTGAGCACCGGCGGCGGCGATGCCGCGAGCGGCAGTCACCGACTGTTGCAGCGCCAGCAGGCTCAGCTCGTCCGAGTAGGCGAAACCGGTCTTCTCGCCGCTGACGGCGCGCACCCCCACCCCCTGATCGATGTTGTAGCTGCCATCCTTGACGATGCCGTCCTCCAGCATCCAGGACTCGTGCCAGCTGCGCTGGAAATAGAGGTCGCCGAACTCCACCTGATGGCTCATCAGGCTGCCGAGCAGCTGTTGCAGCCGCCCTTCGTCGAGATCGTTCGGGGCCAACAGGGAGGCACTAACCTGGCTCAATAGACTCAAATCTTTCTCTCCACTCTCATGCGAGATGTCGTAACGGTTAAATCCACGGCCGCGGGCTCACAACAGGCGGGCGTGTTCCAGCACCGGCATGGTGCGTTTCAATTCATCGACCAGGGCCCCATCCAGCGGCGCCAGCACAGTGCCCTGCCCCGACGCCCGACAGGCCAGCACCCGGCCCCAGGGGTCGATCACCATGCTGTGGCCCCAGGTCTGGCGCCCCGTCTCGTGGGTGCCCCCCTGGTTGGCGGCCACCACGTAGCACTGGTTCTCGATGGCACGGGCCCGCAGCAGAGGCTCCCAGTGCGCCTCGCCGGTGACGGCGGTAAAAGCGGCAGGCACCAGCAGCACCCGGGCACCGGCCCGGGCCAACTGGCGGTACAGCTCGGGAAAGCGCAGATCATAACAGATAGAAAGGCCGAGGGGACCAAAGGGGGAGTCCACCAGCACAGGCTGATCACCCGGGCTGAAGGTCTCCGACTCCCGGTAACGGCCGTGATTGTCCGCCACGTCCACGTCGAACAGGTGGATCTTGTGGTAATGCCCCTTGAGCTCGCCGTCGGGATCGAACACCAGGGTACTGGTGTGGATGTGGTCGGCACCGGCGATGGCGGTGGGCATGGCCCCGGCCACCAGCCAGATGCCGTGGGATTTGGCCCAATCAGATAGTTGCTGCTGGATTGGGCCATTTCCCAATGGCTCTGCCCCGTCCAGATACCCCTGCCGCTCGCCAAAGAGGGCGAAGTTTTCCGGCAGCAGCACCAGCAAGGGGCGCTCCCCCGGCAGACTCGCCAGCTCGGCGGCGATCCGCTCCCGGTTATCCTGCCAGGTACGACCCGATATCAACTGCATGGCGGCTAGCCACATGACGCGCTCCTTCTGTTGGGCGAGCCGGTGGCAGAAGGCCTCCTCGGCTCACGGGGCAATATCCGCACTCATCTGTTGGGCGAACCGGTGACCGGTGACACAAGGCCTTCTCGGCTCGCGGGGCAATATCTGCACTATGAGGGGTTTGGCGGCCGGGGGAAAGTCCCCCAGCCCGGTGCATGCCCTCAGCGCTGACCCGAGCCCTGGTGCTTGGGATCGAGCAGGAAGGGGGTGACCTCCTTGGCGGGCAGGCCGGGCGCCACCGCATCCACCGCATCCTTCTGGTGCTGGTTGAGCTTGATGCGGGCGCGATCCCGCCCCGCCTCCACCAGCCTGGGGGCGTCCAGCGGGCCGGAGACCCGAAAATCGATGCGGGTCACCACGTCCACCACGGGCTCCAGCAGCTTGGAGAGGGCCAGCACATAGAGCCCGGTGATGGGGGTCAGGGAGAAGGCCGCCACCACCGGCAGGGTGCCTCCCAGGTTGGGGGAGAAGCTCAGATCAAAGTCGAGCCGCCAGCGCACCAGATCCGCGATGCCCTTGCCCCGCAGGTTGCCCGCGGCGCCCTTCATGTAGAAGTCGTTGTTCTCCACCACCCCCTGATTGACCTTGGCGGAGGCGGACATGGACTCGAAATAGAAGCCCTTGTCGAAGACGTCGCGAAAATCGAGGCGCAGCTTGCGCATCAGGGAGTCGAGGCTCAGCAGGGAGAGCAGTCGGGCCCCCTTGTCGTTGACCTCCCGCAGGGTGCCTCCCTCCAGCTGGTAGTCGGCACTGCCCGCCAGAGTCGGCAGGCTCAGGCGGTAGGGCACGTCACGCCAGTTCAGATCCAGCGCCAGCTTGCCCGGGGCATCCCCGATGGGCGAGGTGTAGCCGAGCCGCTTGAGCAGCAGCTCGCTGTTGCGGGTCTCGAGGTTCACCCTGGCACGGGTCTGCATCTGGCTGCCACGGGCCAGCCACTCGGCGCTGCCGCGCAGGGTGCTGCCCGCCAGGCGCATCTCCAGTCCCTTGAGATCCAGCCGGTTGGCCCCGGGCAGCAGCTCCCCCTTCACCTCACCCAGGGGCAGCTCGCCGAAGCGGCAATCCACGCAGCTGAAGGTGAGCCAGGGAATGGCATTCATGATGGCCCTGTCCTGGCGCTCATCGGGATCCGGGCTGAGATCGGTCCCCTTGCCGGACCAGTAGATGCGGGCAAACTTGGCATCGATGGGGCGCCCATCGGCCACCGGCACCCGCACCACCCCCATCACGTCGGGGCTGTCGATCATCACCTCGGTGGCCTGGTTCACCGGCCCCAGGGTGAAGTGCACCGCCTTGAGGCTGGCACTGCCGATGTCGGCACGGGCCAGCTGGCCATCCACCCACCACTCCTGGGGCAAGAAAGAGGGGCCCACCACCGCATTGTCACTCGGCGCCGAACCGACCGGCAGCCACTGCTTGAGACGAGCCAGCCAGCCGGCCACGTCCGCCTGCTGCTGGTTGATGGCGAGCAGCATGGGCTTGTCCTGCATCACCCGCGCCCCGGGCTGGCCGATGTTGACCCGCACCCGGCTGAGGTAGGGGACGCCGTCGCCGTACACCAGGCGGCTCTGCATGTCGATGTCCGCCCCCAGCACGGCGCGGATGTCGGCGCTGCCATCCCGCCCACGGGCCGTCACCTTGAGGGGCAGCCGGGTACCCGCCGCCTTGGTCAGGGGCACGGGCAGATCCAGCCCCATGCCCTGCAGGTTGGAGTCCAGCGCCAGCTGGAAGCTGAACGCCTTGTTCTCGGGCAGGGTCAGCCCCAGGGTACCCGACCAGTTGCTGCGCCCCTGGAGCATCTCGAGGGCCGGTATGTCCCGGCGCTGGCGGCGGCTGTCCCACTGCCCCTGGAACTTGAGATCGGCCTGATAGCCGTGGGGCAGTTGCCGCCCCTGATAATCCAGGGTCAACGGCTGGTTCCACAGGCTGGCCTTGAGGTTGTGAATGCGCGTCTGCTCGTTGTCATACTCGAGCGTCCCTGCGACCCCGTCGAGGGGCAGATCCAGGGAGGCGATCCTCACCTTGTTGTCCTTGAAGCTGGCTTCCCCGCTGGCCTTGACCTCCCCCTCGCCATCCAGCGGTATGTCAAGCTTCACCGTACCCTTCATGGGGCCGCGGATCTCCACCTCCCGCAGCGCCTGACCGACGGATCCCCCCAGCGGCGAGTCCTGCAAATAGTCGCTGATGGCCTTGCCCTCGCCCTCAACCTTGGCATCCACGTAGAGGTGAGCCCCCGGATAGAGGTCCGGGATCCAGGCGTGCACCGAGTCGGAGCTGGCCTTGCCGAGCTGGGTGGCGCGGCTGTTCATATCGAGGCTGGCGTTCTGGAACAGCAGATCGATCTGCAGGTCGGTCAGCGGCTGCCAGCCCGGGAAAAACTCGTAGGTGGCCTGTTGCAGCGGCACCGCCACCTGGAAGACGCCCTTGCCGTTGTCGTAGGGGAAGTCACGGAATTCGCCGTACCAGAGCAGGTCGGCCCCCTTGGCCTTGCCCCCCTTGATGGCGCCGCTCAGGTAGCTCACCAGCCCCTCATCCATCACCGCCAGGGGGTAGTAGCGATCCGCATGGGCCGCGTTCTTGACGTCGATGCGCCCGGTCAGGGCGAGGAAGGGGTGCTCGAACAGCTCGAGGCGAAACCGGCTGGCGAGGCGCAGATCCGGGTTCTCCAGAGCAATGTCCTGACCATAGAGCACCCAGCCTTGCGGCGCCCGCCACCAGTCGAGGGCCGCACTCAGGCTGTCCACCGGGATGGGTTCCTTGAAGTGGCGGGCCGGATCCACCTTGCCTTTGCCCAGGTTCAGGCGGGCGCGTCCCCCGTTCGGGGTCAGCCAGAAGTCGCCGTCCAGCTTTTGCAGACCGGGCACATCGTGCCAGGCCCGGGTCTCGAAGCCGCGCAGTTGCCCCTGCACAGAGAGCCCCTGCCAGTCCCCGTCGGCCTGCAGGACCAGCTCCTGCAACTGGCCCCTTGGCCGGGTGCGCTTGAGGGTCTCGGTCAGCTCGGGATAGAGGCCGGAGACCAGCTGGCTCAGGTTGGCAATCTGGTCGAGATCGATGGCGGGTACATAGCCCTGGATGCGGGAGCCGACCCGCTCGAGCTGCAATCGGCTCTGCAACCAGGTCGCCCCATCGAGCTTGAAGGTGACGTCGTGGCTGGCGAGCTGCCACTGCTCGCCATCCCGGCGCAGCTGGATCTTGCCGCCCCGCAGATCGAGCCGGTGCGGCTCCCCCTTGATCTCGTCTTTCCAGATCAGGTGGTTGTTGCCAAAGGCCAGCAGGGAGTTGCCGAGCCTGCCCTTCTCGAACTCGCTCCAGAGCTGGAAGTCGAGCTGGCCGCTCACCGGCGGCGCGCCGGCGTGGATCCGGGCCAGCATGGGGCTGATGTCCAGCTCGCTGGCCCCCAGATAGAGCTGGCCCTTGAGGCGGTCGAGCCGCACCTCGGGGGCATCCACATCGATGATGAGGTCCAGGGTGCTCTCCCCCACCCCGTTGATGAGATAGGCCTTGCCGACCCCCTGATGCCGCTTGCCGCGGTTCTGCCAGCGCAACTGGGCGATGTCGAGGGCGCGCACCTCCCCCAGTGCCGTGGTGAGGCTCAGGCGAGTGTCGTGAATGTCGAAGGTGGAGAGCTGGGTCAGCAGGAAGCGCAGCAGGGCCTCCTGCTGGTTCGCGCTCTTCCCGCTGACGGGGGTGGCGGGCTGGGTCATGTCCAGCGCGATGTTGCCGTCGCTCAGGATCAACTGGCCAAACACCGGTCTGAGTTCGTTGAGGGAGCGCCAGAAGTCGAGGTGGGCCCACACCTTGCCAAGGCGCAGGGAGAAACGCCCCGAATCGGGGGCGATGGCCAGTCCTTCCAGCCCGATGGCCGGGCCGCGGGGAGTCCACTCCAGCCCGACGTGATCCACGCTCACCTCGAGCTGACTCTCCCCGAGCAGGGTCCCTATCACGGCCGCCCGGTGCTGGTTGAGCAAAGGGCCGCCCAGTCGTACCACGCTGACCAGAACGGCCAGCAGCACGAAGAAGACTCCGAGGGCCAACCAGCCCCGACTCAGCCAGCGATAGACCAATTACATCATCACCACATCGAACTGTTCCTGCCCACAGAGCGGCTCGGAGACCACCCTGACCTGCTTGCCGATGAAGACTTCCAGCTCCGCCAGACTGTGGGACTCCTCCCCCCGCAGGTAATCGGCCACCGAGGGGGCCGCATAGACGGTGAACTGATCCGCGTCGTAGGCGCGGTTGACCCGGATGATCTCCCGCAGGATCTCGAAGCAGACCGACTCCACCGTCTTGACCCGGCCGCGCCCCTTGCACTCGGGGCACTCGGCGCAGAGCACGTGCTCCAGGCTCTCCCGGGTGCGCTTGCGGGTCATCTCCACCAGCCCGAGCTGGGAGAAACCGTTGACGTTGGTCTTGGCCCTGTCTTTGGCCAGCGCCAGCTCCAGGCTGTGCAGCACCCGGCGACGGTGATCCTCGGACTGCATGTCGATGAAGTCGATGATGATGATGCCACCGAGGTTGCGCAGGCGCAGGTGACGGGCGATGGCGGCAGTGGCCTCGACGTTGGTGTTGAAGATGGTCTCTTCCAGATTGCGATGGCCGACGAAGGCCCCGGTGTTGATGTCCACCGTGGTCATGGCTTCGGTCTGGTCGATGATGAGGTAGCCGCCGGATTTGAGCTCCACCTTGCGCTCCAGGGCCCGCTGGATCTCGTTCTCCACGTCGTAGAGATCGAAGATCGGCGACTCGCCAGTGTAGTACTCCAGCTTGTTGGCAAGCTCGGGCACGTACTCCTCGGTGAAGCGCTTGAGCTGATCGAAGCTCTGGCGCGAGTCGACCCGGATCTTGTCGAGCTCGGCACCGACGAAGTCACGCACCACCCTAAACGCCAGGCTGGGATCCTCGTAGAGGATCTTGCAGGGGGGATACTTCTGCTTGCGCTCGAGGATCTTGCGCCACAGGCGCTTCAAGAAGGCGGCGTCCTGCTCCAGCTCCTGCTCCCCCACCCCTTCGGCGGCGGTGCGGATGATGTAGCCGCCCAGTTCGTCCACATAGCCGGCCACGGTGCGCTTGAGGCGCTCGCGCTCCGCCTCGGATTCGATGCGCTGGGAGACCCCCACGTGGGCACTGCCCGGCATGAAGACCAGATAACGGGATGGCAGGGTGATGTCGGTGGTGAGGCGGGCTCCCTTGGTACCGAGCGGGTCTTTGACCACCTGTACCATGATGTCCTGCCCCTGGCGCACCAGTTCGGCGATGTTGCCGGCCTGGAACTGCTCCTTCTCCTTGATCGCCACGCACTCGGTATGGGGGACAATGTCGGAGGCGTGCAGGAAGGCGGCCTTGTCCATGCCGATGTCGACGAAGGCGGCCTGCATGCCGGGCAGCACGCGGCTGATCTTGCCCTTGTAGATGTTGCCCACGATGCCGCGCTTGGCCTGACGCTCCACATGCACTTCCTGCAGCAGACCGTTCTCGACCAGGGCGACCCGGGTTTCGGAGGGGGTGACGTTTACCAGCAGTTCTACCGACATAAGTTACCTTGCCTTTCTAGTTTTGAATTCTGGCACGACGAACAACGGGTAACTCAGCAGCGCACTGCTGACGAGAGGATTACCGGGTCTGCTCGAGGTGCTGCTTGATCAACAGGTCCGTCTCCAGCAGGGGCAGGCCGACCACGGCACTGTAGCTCCCCTCGAGGCGACTGACGAATTTGCCGGCAATGCCCTGGATGGCATAGGCGCCCGCCTTGTCGCACGGCTCGCCGGTGCGCCAGTAGGCTTCGATCTCGGCCTCGTCCAGCTTGCGAAACGCCACGTTAGTGGTGACCAGCCGCACATCGCACCGCTCCGGGGTGGCCAGGGCCACCGCCGTCATCACCTGATGTACCCGCCCGGAGAGGGCTTCCAGCATGTCCTTGGCGTCCAGCAGGTCGGAGGGTTTCTCCAGCACCCGCTCCCCCAGCACCACTATGGTGTCGGCCCCCAGCACAGGCAGCGCCGTGGGCGCCGCGGCCACACCGGCCATCGCCTTGTCGCGGGCCAGCCGGCAGACGTAATCCTGGGGCTTCTCACCGTCGTTGCGCAGCTCCGGCACATCCAGCTTGAGGACCTCGAAACGGTAGCCCAGGCGGGTCAGAAGCTCATGCCGGCGGGGGGAGCCCGAGGCGAGATAGAGTTGCAGTTCGTTGTGCTTGTTCATACTTCACTCAATGAGACGATGCGCAGTTACAATGCGTTGTTTTTATTCACATTCACTTGATATTGAAGCGACGCCGCACCTTGCGCAAGACCATAAAAATCCAGGGCCATATTAACATCGTCGTCAACGTCGACCAAAAGTAGGCGAAGTTGAGGCTGGCCCGGCTGAACAGATGCTCCGCCCAGAACACGGTGATCTTCCCCACCAGGGAGAGCAGACCGATGATCAGCGCCTGCTGCCAGAGGGAGAAGTTGCGGATCTTCTGGAACTGGAAGGCCGCCAGGTAGGTGGTGATGGCCATGGCCATGGCCCGCACGCCGAGGGTGCTGCCGAGCAGCACGTCCAGCAGCAGGCCCGCCACCCAGGCGGTGCCGACGTTGGTCCGGTGCGGCAGCGCCAGCGCCCAGTAGATGAGCACCATGGCGAGCCAGTCCGGACGGAAGGGTTCGAATTGAAAGGGAAGCGGCAGGATGGAGAGGCACAGGGCCAGCAGGATCGAACACCAGATCCAGATCCTGCCGCTGGCGGGTTGCAGCATCAGCGCGTCGCCCCCGCCGCCGAGGTTGCCGTGGCCGCCGAGGCGCTCGCCGCAGGCTCAAGGGCATCCTTGTCGTGTACTTCCGGTTTCTTGTCGGTCCACAGCAGCAGCAGGTAGCGCAGACGGTCCAGCGCCACCAGCGGCTTGGCCTCGATCTGGGCGAAGGGCTTGCCCTCCACGTAGTCGGAGCGGGTCACGGTCGCCACCGGATAACCTTCCGGGAAGCGGCCGCCCAGGCCCGAGGTGACCAGCAGATCGCCGACCTGGACGTCGGTGTTGCGGGGCAGGTTGCGCAGCTCCAGCTTGTCCAGCTCGCCGCTGCCGGAGGCGATGGCACGCAAGTCGTTGCGCAGCACCCGCACCGGGATGCCGTGGCTGGAGTCGGTGATGAGCAGGACGCGACTGGTGGTGGAGCCCACGTGGAGCACCTGGCCGACCACCCCCTGATCGTTGATCACCGGCTGGCCGTTGTAGACGCCATCCAGCGCCCCCTTGTTGATCAGCACCTGATGGCTGAAGGGGTCGGAATCCACCGACAGCAGCTCGGCCACCATCTTGCGGGACTCCTTGTGTACCGGCGACCCCAGCAGCTCGCGCAGACGCTGGTTCTCGTGCTCCAGCTGATCCATCTTGAGCAGGCGCGAGCGCAGGGTGAACAGTTGCTGCTCCTGCTGCTTGGTCTGCTCGATGAGATCGGCGCGGGTCTGCACCTGGGTCGACATGGTGTCGAGCAGGGTGCCGGGGGCGTTGGCGATGTATTGCAGTGGGCTCACCAGGGAGCTCAGATAAACGCGGACATGGCTGAACACACCGAAGCGGGAATCCGCGACGATGGCAGCGACGGAGATGATGACGGCGAGAAACAACCGTAACTGAAGCGAAGGGCCTCTACCGAAGATGGGTTTCATGAGTCGTCAAAAAAGAGCCGGCGCTCGGCCGGCTTTGGGTCTTATTCGTAGTGGAACAGATCGCCACCGTGCATATCGATCAGCTCCAGCGCCTTGCCACCGCCACGGGCGACACAGGTGAGGGGATCTTCAGCCACGACGACCGGGATGCCGGTCTCTTCCATCAGCAGACGGTCGATGTCCTTGAGCAGGGCACCACCACCGGTCAGCACCATGCCGCGCTCGGAGATGTCGGACGCCAGCTCGGGCGGGGACTGTTCCAGCGCCACCATGACAGCGGAGACGATGCCGGACAGCGGCTCTTGCAGCGCTTCCAGGATCTCGTTGGAGTTCAGGGTGAAGCTGCGGGGCACACCCTCGGCCAGGTTGCGACCGCGCACTTCGATCTCGCGCACCTCTTCGCCCGGGTAGGCGGAGCCGATCTCGTGCTTGATGCGCTCGGCGGTGGCTTCCCCGATCAGGCTGCCGTAGTTGCGACGGACGTAGCTGATGATGGCTTCGTCGAACTTGTCGCCACCGATACGGACGGACTGGGAGTAGACCACGCCGTTCAGGGAGATGATGGCCACTTCGGTGGTACCGCCACCGATGTCCACCACCATGGAACCGGTCGCTTCGGAGACCGGCAGGCCGGCACCGATGGCGGCAGCCATGGGTTCATCGATCAGGTAAACCTCGCGGGCGCCGGCGCCCAGAGCGGATTCCTTGATGGCGCGACGTTCCACCTGGGTGGAGCCGCAGGGTACGCACACCAGCACGCGCGGGCTGGGGCGGAAATAGTTGTTGTCGTGAACCTGTTTGATGAAGTGCTGCAGCATCTTCTCGGTCACGTAGAAATCGGCGATCACGCCGTCTTTCATCGGGCGAATGGCGGAGATGTTACCCGGGGTACGACCCAGCATCTGCTTGGCGGCATGACCGACAGCAGCGACCGATTTGGCGTTCCCGCGCTCTTGGCGAATGGCGACAACTGAGGGTTCGTTAAGGACGATCCCTTGATCTTTTACATAGATCAGGGTGTTGGCAGTTCCCAAGTCGATCGACAGATCGTTGGAAAAGACGCCTCTGAGCTTTTTGAACATGGCTACGGGAAATCCTAAGAATTTGGAGGTGCAGAAAACCGGCTAACTTTACCAATGCCCACCCCAATGGGCAAGCGCTCAAACTGTCGCCAATCAATCAGGCGCGACAAAAATGCGAGTCATCACTCACCCGCTCAGGCCGACAAACACTACGAAACAAGGAGATAAGACGCCACTGTACAGCAATGCGTCTATCTCCCCGTGTCAGCCCGGGTGTCAGGGCATCACTTCGCGGCGATAAATAATCCGATCATTGCCCCGATCCCGACCAAAAATTGCCTCCCCCTGCAGATGACCCGTCGTGGCGGGATCCGCCAACCAGACGGGTTGGGATGGCTGTTGCTCCAGCACGATCCGATAGGGAATGCGCACCGCCTGATTGGGCGGCGCGAAGTGGAACCGGGTCTCGCCTGCGTCGAAACCGACCTGAGTACCGCCCGGAGCCACATTGCCGAGACCAAGGCGAATGCGGGTACCGTCTTTGAGGATCAGATCCCCCGTCGCGGAGTCATAGCGTTGCTCCGCATCGGTAAAGACGATACCACCTCCCGCCAGGGAGATCTGGGTACAGATATCTTGCGAATTGGCTCGCCTATCTTGCGAATTGGCTCGCCACAGGCCCCCTTCGAAATATTGCACCTGCAGGGGCAGCGCCAGCGGGGCGCTATCGACCCCCTGACGGGTGCTGGCGAGCAGCCGGCCGTAGTAGGCGATCATGGTATCGTCCGATCCCTTCGGAATGGAGAGCTGTTTGGCGGTGCAGTTCACCCCGCTCTGGCAAGTGCCGCTGACGGACGGATTCATGTTCCGTCCACTGAGGAAGCTGGTCTCAGGAGTCTCACCGTCCGTCACTCTGAGCCCTAGTCGCAGGAGCGGCAAGGGCTCTTCCGGTGCGGTCAGGCTAGGGGTCAGTTCGCGCAGCCGCATAAAGCGGGTTTGACCTGACTGCTTGCCTGTTCCTTCGGTCCAGCTGGCGGCCAGTGGCGCCAGCCGAGTGGATCTGTCCACCCCGTCCTGATTGTTGGCGGCCACCAGGGTGAGGGCCCCTCTGGCAAAGGCATCACGGTAGTTCCTCGTGACACTCCCTTCCTTGTTGCGCGCCTCCACCACAGTCTGTACCCCGAATGGCTGGCTCATATAACTGAAACCACCGCAGGCCGGGGTGACGGTACCGCTCGTCATGTTGAAGTCCCAGGGTACGAAGCGCCCCAGCGGCACGCTGGTGGCGGGAGGGATGGAGTAACCGAAATAGCCCGTTGATACTGTGCTTCCCTCTGGCGACGTTGCCACCGGTGGCGTCGCCTTGATCCTGAAGACCCCGACCTCATTGAGGCTGAGGGCGGGTGTATTGAGGCTGGCACTGGCTGCAACATGGCTGTACCTGGTTGGGGTGACCTGGGCGGCCACACCACCCTGAGGGGCCACCAGCTCGCTGGTCAGGGCGATGTCGGACAACACGAAGTTGGGGGTGGTGCCATTGCCGGTGCAGATATCCCCATCGCTGTCGCTCTGCCACGCCATGGCCTGGATATTGAGCGAGAAGCTGTCTCCCGTCCTCTTGAACACAGGGCAGGTGATATCCCCTGCCGCACAGGTCCCCTGGGTGGGCGTGATGCAGAGCCCTACCGGGCGGCTGACGAACAGATCCGAGCCCGTCATCACCAGCCCTGCGGTATCCCCGCTGCCATCGTGGCGGGCATTGAGTCGCATCTGACCCGCATCCGGATAACTCACATCCTTCAGCGTGGTTTCGCCCAGCTCATTGAAATAGAGATCCATGGCAGTGGGAGCCCCCGCCGTGGTGGCTATGGCTGTCTTATCAATCCTTATCTGGCTGCCAAAGAGATTGGTCGCAGGCATGTTGTAATCACTCCAGAACGTGATTCTTTTAGTCTGCTTCTGAAAACTCGGCACGCACAGCTGGCTCGTGTTGTCCTTCCTGACCGCCGTCATCACTACCTGTTGTGGTTTGTTGGCCAGGGTATCCGGCACATTGAACAGGAAGCCGCTGTCGGCAAAGCTCAAGGTACAGGCGGCGGCGCTCAGGGCACCACTGCCGGCGCGGCACAGGGTGGTGCTCAGGGGTTTGGTGGACGGCGTCGAGCCGCTCACTCCCACTGTGATGGCCGTCGCCAGATTGTTGCGCAGCTGCAATTTGGCGGTGCCGTTGCTGAAATTGACGGTGGCGGTGTTGCCGTTGTAGCTCACCTGGCTGTCGGCTATCCAGCCGTTGCTGCCATTCTTGAGGGGGGTCAGGATGGCGCTCACCGGGTCCGTGAACAGTTGGCTGCAACTGGCGTTGGCGCAGGCCCGTATGACGAGGGTCTCCGGGTTGCAGGTCAGGGCCTGACCGGAGTGATCGAACTCGAAGTGATCGATCTGGGTGCCCACCGGATTGGATTTGAGGGCGCAGATCCGGACGTTGTCGAGCTCATGGTGGTTCGTCACAGAACCGGTGGAGCCGGTGAGCGACAGCAGGAAGTTGGCGGGCACCGCCGCCTGCCCCGTCTGGTTCACCATATTGATGGGCCCCACCAGCATGGTGTAACCCGAGCCCGTGTTCCGCTCAACCGACGCAAGTGAACTGCCGGCAGTGCGCGAGTCAATGGTGATG
This sequence comes from Aeromonas sp. S19(2024), assembly GCF_041402625.1. Lineage (NCBI taxonomy): Bacteria > Pseudomonadati > Pseudomonadota > Gammaproteobacteria > Aeromonadales > Aeromonadaceae > Aeromonas > Aeromonas sp. S19(2024). The sequence goes on along the minus strand of NZ_JBGLQU010000004.1, from coordinate 66,467 downwards.
CGGTAACGATGGGGGCGGTTGCCATTGGTTCCGCTGTCCACTGCCGGGCTCAGGTTGCTCGCCGTTCCCGCCAGATAGCGATAGCCCGAGGTCCCCGAACTGGCACCGGAGCCACGAATGGAAACGGCCTGAGGACGAGACCCGGGATTATAGGAGCCCCCCTCGTTGGCATAGTTGCCGTATTCGTCGATACCGACACCCATCCAGCCACCGGCAAAACCGCTGATCCCGGTCTTGAAGCCATAGCCCAGCGGGCCACCGAAGGCGCCGGGCTGGGGCGTGATCGTCGCATCGGAGAGCACCACCGCCATCCCGTCCGCCCCGCTCGAGCCGGAGGTCTTGTAGGCATACTGATCAAACTCGATAGTCACCAGATTGCTGGCCCCCGGGAAGAGGCGCTGGAAGGTCGCAGAGGTGGCCTGGTTGGTCGTATTCTGGGTCAGCCGCAGGCGACCGTTTTGCAAAGAGGGCAAGGTACTGCCATTGCGTTGAGCCACCACCCAGTCGCTGCCAAGGGTGCTGGCAGAGAAGTCGTCGCTGAAACAGGTCAGTGGGTCTTCACACATGCCCGGCCAGTCGCCGTTGAAGGGCTCGTGGATCACCTGGCTGTTGTTGGTCATGGAGACGTTCACCGCCGACACGGCGCCGGTCAGCACGGCCTGGCCACTCATGGCCAGATCCCCGGCGTTCACATAGAGAATGGCGTTGAGCTTGGTATTGCCGCTCATGGTGACCTTGCCGAAGTGATACATCATCAGGTCGTTGGCCTTGCCCCCGGCATTGACCTCCATCTGGTCGCTCAGGGCCAGATCGCTCTTGATGTACAACCTCGCGGCACTGCCGCTGTCAAAGATCAGCTTGTCGTTCTGACCGAGCTCCATCTTGTCTATCCAGTGGTTGCCGCCACGAAAGTAGAAATTGATGTTGGAGGTGCTCTGGTGTTTGAACGTCTTGAGGTAGCGGGCCTGCAGATATCCGTTGAGGGTGCCGTTGCCACTCACCTCCAGGGTCTGGTGAAGCTGGAGCGTCAGGTCGCTGCGACTCCCTGCGGCGGAGATCCGGCTCTCGTTTTCCATCTTGAGCCCATAGACGGCGAGGGAGCTCTGCCCCTGGAAGGTCATGGCACTGTTGCTCTTCATCCCCAGGCTTTTGATAAACCAGTCCCCTGCCCCCATGAGCACGCTCTGGCCACTGGCAGAGACCTCCATGGTGACCTTGTCCAGGTAGTGCGGCTGGAAGACGGCAGTCCCGGTATTGCCATTGCCCGAGACCTCAAGGGTGCTGTAGACGGTGACCCTGGCGTCATTGAGCTTGCCCTGACCCGTCACCGTCAGATCGTTCACATGAAGATCTCCCGACCCGGTGACGCCACTGTTGTAACCATTCTTGATGGTCATCTTCTGGGCATAGACGGTCGCACCGTTGAGGTTGAGCATCGCCCCTTCGCTGATAGACAAGGTATCGAAGCGATAGGTCTGGCCCGATTTCAGGGTCGCCACGCAGCTGTTGCCCCCCCACGAGGCGTTCTTGTAGTCACCGGCAGCAGGAGAGGTGGTCCCGTCGCAAGCGAGATCATTTTTCCCGCTGTAGGAGGGGAAGCCCCCCGGGTTGGCCGGAAACGCGTCGGGATCGCTGATGAAGGTCACATCCTTGAGCACACTGGCAAGGGTGCCGCTGACGTTGCAATTGGAGACCCAGGTGCCGTTGTTCCAGAAACCACCGTTGTTGCAGTTGGCGTTGGGCTGGATGTTTTTGGTCAGGAAGGGGTAACTGGCCCCCACAGTGGTGCTGATGATCTTGCTTTCATTGTTCATGCTCAGCACGCCGGGGGAGGCGTGGCTCTGCACCGGGAAAAGGAAGGCTTCGGTACACTGGCTGGCGGCCTGCACCGAGGTGGATCCCAGCAAGATCCACAACAGGGCGCCGCGAAGAGGCTGGCTGGACTTCATGGGGTCTGGCTCCTTGGCAGGGGGCTCATGGCGTCACTCCATCAAAAGCTTCCGCCACCAGGGTGCGGCTGACGGCAAAATCGGGGTTCGGGCCGCTGCCGGCATCGGGTTGGCCACAGCGCCCTTCACTGCTGAATCGGTATCCGGTTTGGGTCCCGCCGGCCGCACTCACCGGCACCTTGTTGCAGGTGACGATGGCCTGACAGCCCGTCAGTCCCGCATCGGTGAAACTGAGACTGGTGCTGGCGGCGCATTGCTGCCCTTGCCACTGGCCATTGGGATAGAGTCGATAGAGGGCAATTTCCAGCCCGCTCTGGGCCGCCATCAGGGCACGCACACCGCGCACCTCCACCGTGTGCTTCTCACTGCTGTCCACCAGGAAACGCCCCATGGCCGCCGCCAGCAGGGCCATGATGACGATGACGAAGAGGGCGATCAGGATGGCGCTGCCCCGCTGAGACCTCACCATGGAGGGAGTGTCAGGGCGCATTGAGGGTCTCCAGCTTGTGGTGGAAGACGACGCGCTCGTCGCGCTGCTCGAACTCCAGCCGCAGCCCCACCTCGCTCTGGTTGAAGGCGGCGGGTTCCCGATAGAAGTAATAGGCGGCGGGACGGATATGCTCCGCCATCAACCGGGTGGTCTCGCTGCTGCTCAGGGTGTCGTCGAGGGACTTGGCCATGCGCCAGAGGTTGCCCCCTCTCACGCAATAGAGCACCTGCTGATTCGCAAAATAGATGCGCTGGCCCGGCGAGTCCTTGGCGAGCGCACCAGCCAGGGTCAGCGGCACGGCCCCGGAGACGGGAGTTCCTACCTCGGTCACTCTGGCAGTGCAACGCCCCTGCACACACCCCTTGTCCAGCGTGATGGTACTGCCAGAGGTCGTGTCAGGCAGCGGATAGATGATGGCCGTATCTTCCTTTGCCGGCATGGTGACAGGCTCGACGATGCGAAGCACGGTGCTGCTCGCCGTCTCCAGGTAGCGGCCAGCGGTAGCGATGGGCCAGAACCGCAGACAGGCCCCCTGCTCCTGGGCACCGCCCCCTTCGTCCTCGACCCGCACCGAGCCGGGGACCGCGTCGCGCACCTCGCGGTTGAGCCGCTCCAGGGCGAAACGGGCATCGCTCATCAGCTGCTCGCGGCGGCTGGCATCTCCGTAAATCTGGGTGCCGATACCGATAAACTGGCTGGAAAATGTCGCCATCACTCCGAGCAGCAGGATCACCATCACCAGCTCCACCAGGGTGAAGCCCCCCTCACGCCCGAGTCGGGCGCGGTCACGGGCGAGTCTGGCGCATGGGTATTCCCACGCGGCATCACGGGAATGTGGCTTGCCCATCAGTAGTTCCCCCGATAGAGGCCGAAGACCAGCTCACTCCCGTCCGGCAGGCGCACGGTCAGGGTGATGCGCTTGCCGATGGACTCAGCCCCCTCCCCCGCGCTGCCAAAGAGGGTATCCGGCACCACCGCGATCTTCACCTGGTAGCGCCGATACTCCTCTTCGCTGCTCGCGGCCGAGGCCTGAGTAAAGTAGCTGGCGTCCACCCAGCGGCCTGCCGTGTCGAAATCGTCCACATCGTTGAACTGGTAGGGACGGGTCTCGCCGCTGTCCGGGCCATAGCTGGCGCTGTCGGTGCAGGCCGGGTAGGCCACCGCCAGGCTTCCTGCCGTCTCGCCGCAGCGAAAACGGCCGCCGTTGTGATCGGAATGCTCGTCGAAAGACTTCTCCAGCATCTCGCCGAGGATGCGCTGGGCGAGCTGGGCGGCGCGTACCTGCTGCACCGGGTCCACCGCCTGGGGAGCCTGATTGACAAGCAGCCCCAGGATGCCGGTCAGGGCGACGGCCAGCAGCACGATGCCGACCACGAACTCGACCAGGGTGAAGCCGCGGCGCGCCTTAGGGGATCGCATGGATATAGCCTTCCGGCTCTATGCGCAGCCGGGCACTCTCCTGGCCGCTGCTGACTGCCAGTTCGCAGCCGTTGATGCAGCCAGGCCACAGGGGCCTGCCGCTGCGCTTGTCGAAATGGAATGTCCCCTGGGGGGAGAGTTGCAGGTTGCCGGACGCCTGAACCAGGCGCCCGCGACTCTGCTCATTCCCACTCCAGCCCGAAATGGGGGCAGGCGCACAGCTCGCCCCGGTCAGATGGCCAAAACGCCCCGCCTCCAGCACCAGCTGGGTGCAGCGCGCGTCCCCTTCCTGCATGTTCATGGTCTGCACCAGCCGCAGCCGGGCCACCAGCTCGTCACGCAGGGTATGGGTTTCAAAGCCGCCTTTGCCCAGCCATTTAGGCACGGCAAAGGCGGCCAGAATCCCAAGCAACAGGATCACGATCACCAGTTCAATCAGGGTGAAACCATCACTTCGTGCCGCCATGACACAGCACTCCTTGGGAGGAAGATGGAGAGAGACCCTCTCTCCATCTTGATTGAAATTGACCTTACTTACAGGCCGTCACTTCAGAGGTCGGCAGGGATACCGAAGTAGCCTGGGTATAAGTGACGAAGCAATCGGTCGCGGTGGAGGAAGAAATAGCGGCCGGGAAGATCAGAATGCTGCTTGCACCGGAAGTTTTATAGCTCCAGTCACCAGAGCTCAGCTCGAGCACTTTGGAAAGATCATCCTGGGTTGCCTTGGGGTAACCAAACGCGATCCCCACGTTGACACCATTGCCTATGTCCAGCGTTTCGGATTCGGCAGCGTCTTTACCTGCAATGACGGCTTTGCTGTACACCATGGCGCCAGCAGAATTCAGGGAGCCCTCAACGCCTTTCAGGGTAGAAGTGCGCGCATCATCCTGCAGATTCAGGAACTTGGGTGCGGCGGTGACCGCCAGAATGCCCAGAATGATGATCACGATGACCAGTTCGATCAGGGTAAAGCCCGATTGCTTTTTCATTACGTCTTTCCTCGGTTTATCAATTGATATGGGTGGTCACCTGGCCGGAGGCCGGGCGATAACTGAAACTCATGAACGCATCCGTGCTCCCTTGCGGATCCTGATAACGTCCATCACTTCCCTTGCTCAGGCTGTTGACCAGATAGTAACGGCAGACCGAATCCAGTCCATTGTTGCTCACCGTGGCATAGAACTTCAGGTCATTGCCGCTACCGCGCACCTCGTCAAAGCGGGCAGTAGCCTTGGGAGGATTCTGCAACAACCCCTCCCAAATATTGAGGCAGCGGGCCGCCGTCAGGCTGGCCGGATCCACATCGGGCGTGCCGCTTGCCGCCGTGTCCATGGGATACCCGGGAGAGAGCTCGCCATTGCTGACCTGACTGTCGGTCGGCGTGGTCAGATAGAAACGCGAGCCGTCATAGAGCACGGTGTTGAGCCCATCCTGCCTGGCGCGCCCTTCGGCCTCCCACTGGGCACGCACCAGGGACACCCCGGTGGCGAAACCGCCGGACACCCCTTCCACGCTCGCCTTCTTCGCCTCGTCGGTCACATCGAGAAAACGGGGCAAGGCGGTGACGGCCAGGATCCCCAGGATCACGATGACGATCACCAGCTCAATCAGGGAAAAACCGGCCATCCGGCCAAGCGCCCGAACGGGTCTCACTCTCTTTGCTGCCATGCTGCCTCCGTAATGGTCCGCATTATTTCATGCGGATAGAAAAAAATCATGTCAATGAAATACTTGAAGCACCCAATCAGGGGCGGGCCACCACCCGGCCATCGGTGAAGCTGTAGTGCAGCCAGTGCCCTTCCTGGCCGAATTCACACCCGCCGCCCCCTTCGCTGGCAAGGGCTTGCCAGGATGAGAGCCCCTCATCGTGCCCCAGCAGGGCGAGCCAGAGCTGACGGCAATCGGCCGATGGCGACTGGCGCGGCAACACCGCCAGAGGCCAGCCCCGCTCATCGAACTGCCAGGCTGTGCCCTCGGCATGGAGCACCGACGGACGCCGCTCGTCGAGCCAGCGTCCGTGCAGGCGCTGGGCCCGCTGTGCAAACTGCTCACCGAGCAGGCTGGCGCTGATGGCCAGCGCCTCTTCCCTGTGATTGCGATAGCTCATGACCAGGGTCGTGACGATGACCGCCAGCAGGATAAAGACGACGACCCGCCGATATCCCCCCAGCCAGTGCTCATCCTGCTCGGACTCTCTGCTCATGCTCTTTTATACCTTGTTCTCTGTACCCGGCATGGGCGGCATCCGGATGACCGTGAAGATACTGCCTACTGGCCGCGCACCGCTCTCATCATGTCCCACCATCAGAGGAGTGAAGATGCTGACCCCTGTCACTGACCGCGAACAACTCTCATCGTGTCCCACCATCAGAGGTGTGAAGATGCTGAACCCTGTCACTGGCCGCGCACCGCTCTCATCGTGTCTCACCATCAGGGGAGTAAAGATGCTGAACCCTGTCACTGGCCGCGCACCGCTCTCATCATGTCCCACATGGGAGTGAAGATACCCAGCGCCAGCACCAGTACCATGACCGCCACTATGCCGATGAGGATGGGTTCGATGCGGGCGGTGAGGCTCTTGAGGTCATAATCCACCTCACGCTCGTAATACTCGGCCGCTTCGTGCAGCAGCTCGTCCACTTGACCGGTCTCCTCCCCCACCGCGATCATCTGCATCACCAGAGGGGTGAAGAGGCCGCTGGCCCCGGCGGTGCGCAGCAGGCTCTCCCCCCGCTCGATGCCGCCCCGCATGTCGCGGATCTGCCCCGCCATCCAGGCGTTGTCCACCGCATCGGCCACCAGGGTCAGCGCTGTGTTGAGCGGCACGCCGGCCTTGAGCATCATGGAGAAGCTGCGGGCAAAACGGGCAAGCAGGGAGCGCTCTATGATGGAGCCGACGATGGGCAGCCGCAGCTGCCATCTGTGCCAGGTCAGCCTGCCTTTGGTGGTGGCAACCCAGCGTCGCCAGCCGACGACGGCGCCCACCAGGATGGCGAGCAGCAGCCACCAGTAGTGAACGAAGAAGTGGGAGGTGGCCAGCAGGATACGGGTCGCCAGCGGCAGCTCCACCCCGAACTTGGCAAACATCCCGGCAAAGACGGGGATCACCATGATGTTGAGGATCACCATGGCGACGGCGATGGCAATCAGCACGAAGGTGGGGTAGCGCATGGCGGTCTTGATCCGCTTGCGGGTCTCCAGCTCCAGATCGAAATAGTTGGCGAGCTGCAGGAAGGCCTCCTCCAGCTGACCCGTGTTCTCCCCCACGTGGATGATGGCCACGAAGAGGCTGCTGAACACCTTCGGGTGCGACTGCATCGCGCTCGACAGCGGCCGGCCGTTGGCCAGATCCTCCCCCAGGGCGTGAAGCGCCCGCTTGAGGGGCTTGCTGTGGGCGCTCTCCTCCAGCCCCGCGATGGCGCGCAGGATGGGGATGCCTGCCCGGGTCAGGGCATACATCTGGCGGCTGAAGACCACCAGCTCCTCCAGCTTGACGCTCCCTTCCAGCAGCAGCGACCAGTCGATGCTGGCAGACCTGGCCTTGCCGGCCTTCAGCTCGGTGGGCATCACCCCGCGGCGCATCAGCTGCTCGGCGGCGGCCAGTTCGCTCACCGCTTCCACCACACCGCTGACGGCCTGGCCCTGGCTGTCACGCCCCTTGTAGGCAAAACGGTTCATGGGCGACCCCGGCAGAGTGATTCAGTACGATCCAGATGCCTCATGCGTTACCCCAGGTCCTCGGCCAGCCGAAGCACCTCGTCCACCGAGGTGATCCCCTCGCGGGCATAGTCGAGCGCCGTCAGGGCCAGGGGGCGGTAGTGCTCGTGCGCCCGTGCCGCCCGGGCAAACCCCTCGGCATCGTTGCGGCGCAGGGCATCCATCATGGATTGATCCAGCTCCAGCAGCTCGTAGACCCCGATCCGGCCCGCATAGCCGGTAAAGTTGCAGCTCTGGCAGCCCCGCCCCTTGCGATAGCGATGCTGCCCCGGCGCTTCACCGGAGAGCACCGAGAGCCAGGTGGCCTGCCCCTCGTCCGGCGCCGTCTCGCAGGCGCAGTGTTCACACACCCGCCGAACTAGGCGCTGGGCCACCACGGCCCGCAGGGCGCTCGCCACCAGATAGCCGGGCGCCCCCATGTCGATGAGACGCAGAGCGCTGGTCACGGCGTCGTTGGTGTGCAAGGTGGTCAGCACCAGGTGACCCGTGATGGCGCCGCGCAGGCCGATCTCCACCGTCTCGTTGTCCCGCATCTCCCCCACCAGCAGGATGTCCGGATCCTGGCGCAGGGTGGAGCGCAGTACCTGGGAGAACGTGAGCCCTATCTTGGGGTTGACCTGCACCTGGCTGATGCGGGGCAGGCGGTACTCCACCGGGTCTTCCACCGTGATGATCTTGTGGCTGGCCTGGTTGAGCTCGGAGAGGGCACCGTAGAGCGTCGTGGTCTTGCCGCTGCCGGTCGGGCCCGTCACCAGGATCATGCCGTGAGGACGTTTGAGCTGACGACGGAAGCGGGTCAGGATGGCGGGCGGCATCCCGGTCTCGGCGAGCGACAAGATGCCGGAGGATTGATCCAGCAGCCGCATCACCACGGACTCGCCATACTGCACCGGCATGGTGGACATCCGCACATCCACGTCGCGGCCGCGCACCTTCATGTTGAAACGGCCATCCTGGGGCAGACGCTTCTCGGAGATGTCGAGCCCGGCCACCAGCTTGAGGCGCAGCACCAGCGCCTGGGCGATGCGCACCTCGTTGAGGATGTTCTCATGCAGCACGCCGTCGATACGCTGGCGAATGCGCAGCACCTTCTCGTCCGGTTCGATATGGATGTCGGAGGCACCCACCTGTACCGCGTCCTCGAACAGGGAGCGCAGCAGCTTGGCCACCGTCGCCTCCCCCTCGTCGGTTGCGGCATTGAGGCTGCCGGCCCCCAGCTCGAAGCCGGTCTCCTGGTGCTCTTCGTGCAGTTGCACCGCGAAGTTCTCTATCTCCCGGGTGCGGCGATAGAGGCGGTCGAAATACTCCAGCAGCTGGCCTTCACGGGCCACGGCCAGCACCAGCTCCCGCGGGCTGAGCAGGGCAGCGATGGCGTCGAGGGCGCTCAGATCCGCCGGATCCGACATCACCACGGTGACCTTGTCGTCGCTCAGGTTGACGGCCAGCGCCCGGTAGCGGCGCGCCTGCACCTCGGGCAACAGCGCCACGGCCGAGACGTCGATGGTGAGGTTGTTGAGATCGAAGAAGGGCACATCCAGCTGACGGGCGAGGAAGGTCAGCAGTTGCACCTCGCTGATGAAGCCGAGATCGATGAGGGTGGTCCCCAGCTTGCGGCCGGTCTGACGCTGCTGCTGCAGGGCCAGCTGCAGCTGATCATCCGAGATGATCTGTTCCTGTACCAGCAGGTCGCCTAGGCGCATTTTCAGTCTGGGTTGTGCCATTATTGCTCCGATCTCTGTTGCTTCACGCCCGCTGCCTTGTCCGATGGCATGGGCTCATCGAACTGCCGCTTTAATCAATGGGTCAGTTGGCCAATTCGTTGTTCGAGCCATTGGGTGGAGGCCTCCCCCAGATTGCCGTGCAACTGGGCATTGCGATAGGCATCCAGTGCCCGTTGACGGTGTCCCTGACCATCCTCCGCCACCCCCAGTCCCAGCCACCAGCGCCCCTGATCCGGCTGCTGGCGCAGCAGCCTGACGTACATCTCGGACGCCTGGACAGGCTGCCCCAGCTCCTGGGCAAGACCGGCCCAGGTGGCGTAATAATCCAGATTGCTGGCAATATCGGGCTGATAGCCGGTGAGCCAGTCCAGCGCCTTCTGCCGATCCCCGCCGCTGATGGCCACACGGGCCAGCAGCAGACGCAGGTCCGCCTGCGCGGGATCCAGCCTCAGCCCCTCTTCCAGCACCTGGGCGGCCTCGGTCAGCCGTCCGGCGCCATAGAGCAGGCCCGCCAGCTGTTCCCGCGCCCCCTGGTTGTGGGGATCGTGGGCCAGCACTTCGTAGTAGCCATCCTGCGCCTCCTCCATCCGTCCCTTGGCCATGGCCGTGGTCGCCTTGCGCTCGGCCAGGGTGGCCAGCTCGGCGTCGGAGAGTTCCACCGTCTCGATCTTCAGGATCCCGGGTTTGCGCGGCGCGGCGGGTGCAGGCGCCTCTTCGGCGCTCTGCTCCGCGGCCAGCTCGGCATAGAGGTCCGGCTGCAGCTCCTCGTCGCTCGGGATCGTCTCGTCCCCCAGCGCTTCCTCCGGATTGCCCTCATCGGCGAGCACGGCCTCATCGGCCGGAGCCTGCTCGGCTGCGGAGGGGGCCACTCTCGCGGCGGTCGACTCGGCACTGGCGGCGGGCACCTTTGCCACTGGCGCGGCAGAGGAGACCGCCTGCGTGGTGGCCACCACCGCCAGGGGCGCGGATGGCGCCACCGCAGGGGCGGTACGGGGGGCCTCGACCTGCGCCGCTGGCAGGGAGGCTCGCTGGCTCTGCTGCCAGAAGATCCAGGTGCGCCAGCCGAGGATCCCCAGGGCCAGGGTACACAGCAGGGTCAGCACCAGCATCCACCAGCCTTGCTGGCGCACCGGCGCCACATAGACGGCGGCTCCCTCGGCCTCTTGCTGACGCCTATCCAGATCTTTCAGCATCTGATTGATCACGCTCATGACCAGACTCCATACGCCAGGGCGGTGCCCAGCAACAACAACAGGGGCCACCAGAGGGTGAGACGGCCACGGCGGGCATCATCGGTATCCCGGATGGCGAGCCGGACCAGGGCGCTGTCGATCCGCCGTACACCGCGGCCATAGGCCAGCATCAGGCACTTCTGCGCCAGTATGTTGATGAGGCGGGGAATGCCGCGGGATGCGCGCCACAGCCTGCGCAGGGCGCGGCCATCGAACAGGGCGGCCCCGCGATAGCCGGACACCTGCAGCCGGTACTCCAGATAGGCCCGGGTCTCGTCGAGCCGCAGCGGCCGCAGGCGGTAGGAAAAACCGATGCGCTGGCGCAACTGGCGAAGACGGGGCTGCCCGAGCCTGGCATCCAGCTCGGGCTGGCCGAACAACACGATTTGCAGCAGCTTGCTGGATTCGGTTTCCAGGTTGCCAAACAGCCGGATCGCCTCCAGGGTCTCGTCCGGCAGGGCTTGCGCCTCGTCGATCAGCACCACCACCCGACTCCCCTGCCGATGCAGGGAGATCAGATGGCGGTGAATGCGATCCGTGAGATCCAGTTCGCTCTCCCCCGCCAGCGTCAACCCCAGCTCCAGGGCCAGGGCCGTGCGCAGCTCCCCCGGAGTGAGATGGGGGTTGGGCAGCCAGGCCAGGCGCACCGGGCAGGCCTCGGAGCCGAGCTCGCTCAGCAGTTTGCGACAGAGCAGGGTCTTGCCGGTGCCGACCTCGCCGGTCACCTTGATGAACCCCTCCCCCTGGGAAAGCGCCCAGTTGAGTACCTGCATGGCCTCCTCGTGGGGGGGCAGGCCGTAATAGAAACCGGTGTTCGGGGTCAGGCCGAAGGGGGCCTCCCGCAGTCCGAAGTGGCTCAGATACATGCACCCTCCCGGCCAGAGCCCCGGGTGCGCAGCCGCAGACAGCCCCGGATCAGCGACATGGCGCCTCCGCCGTCGGGCAGGGCAGACTGGCGGCAGCCGGGAGGCGCCGCCACATGGGAGAAGGAGTGCTCAACAGGCGTGTCATCCCGGATCAGCCCTTGGGGGGATACCATTTGTCGAGCAGCTCGGAGGAGCGTTGCAGCTCTTTCTGCCAGGTATCCTTTTCCACCACGGTGGGCTTGAGCAGGATCACCAGCTCCACCTTGCGGTTGCTCTCCCGGCGGTTGGTGAAGGCCTCACCGACCCAGGGGATGTCACCCAGCAGGGGCACCTTGCTGACAATCTCCTGCCTGTCGGTCTTCATCAGACCACCGATGACGATGATGTCCCCATTGTTGGCCTGCACCACGGTATCGGACTCGCGGATGGAGCTCTTGGCCAGCGGCAACACCAGGGGATCGGCGGTGCCGACGCTGATGGTCTTGCTCTGCTCCTCGGTGTCGATGACGGAGGGGTGGATATGCAGCAATACCTTGCCCTGCTCGTCGATCTGGGGCGTCACGTCCAGGGCTATCCCCGAGAAGAAGGGGGTCAGCTCCACGTTCGGGGTGACGATGGGGGCCGAAGTCCCCGAGGTGGTGGTGGTGGTCGAGGCGTTGGTGACGAAGTATTCGTCCGTCCCCACCTTGATCACCGCTTTCTGGTTGTTGGTGGCCGTCACGCGCGGGCTGGAGAGGGTGTTCACGTCCCCCTGGGTCTTGAGCAGGCTGACCGCGACGTTGAAGTTGCCATCGGAGATGGTGAAACCGGCGCCGCCCCCCAGAGCCCGGAAGATCTGGTTGGGAGTCGAAGCGATGGGGCTGTCCATGAGGGAGCCGCCCCCCGTGATGCCCTTGCCGCCGTCCCAGCTTGCGGAGAGGCCGCTCCAGTCCACCCCCTGCTCGTAACCCTCGTTGAGGGACACTTCCAGGATCCGCGCTTCCAGCACCACCTGGCGCTTGAGGTGTTCGCCGGACTGGTCCAGGAACTCGCGCACCGCCTTGAGCTCCTTGGGATAGGCACGCACCGTGACCAGGCCCGCCTGGGGACTGGTGATGACGGCCCGCCCTTCCCCTGTGCCGATCAGGGTCTGCAGGGCATCCCGCAGATCGGTCCAGTAGTCGTTGTTGCTGTCCGTCTCGATGCGGGTGCCGTTGCTGTTGGTGTTGTTGTCACCGCTGGCGGTGTTGCCCTGGCTGTTGTTGTTGCCGCTGTTGTTCAGGCCGTTGTCGAAGTTGTTGTTATTGCCATTGTTGTTGTCGTTGGCCGTCACCCCGCCTGTGCTCACCGAGGTACGGGAGAGACCGCGCCGGGCCATCATCAGGTAGTTGACCGGAATGGTCTCGGTGCGCAGACCGGCGGGATAGACGTGGAACACGTTGCCCTTGCGCTGTACGTCGAAGCCGTACATGTCGCCGACGGTCGCCAGCGCCTCCTGCAGGGTCACGTCCTTGAGCTCTACCGAAATGACGCCCGCCACACCGGGATGGACCGCCACGCTGTAGCGGGAGCCCTTGAACAGGGATCCGAAGAACTCCACCGCGTCCACGTCATGGGCCGCGATGCGCATCCGCTTCTCGGGAATGGTCATCGGCTGCTGGGGACGATTGAGCTGCAACAGCTCGCTCTGCACCGAGGGCGGCAGGGAAGTCAGGGGGGCGGTCGGGCTCTGCTCGCTCATCGCCTGCTTGAGTGCATCTTTGGCCTGTACCGGCTCGGGGTGACGATAGGTAGTGCAACCCGCCACCGCCAGCGCGAGGGGAAGCAGACAAAAAGGGTGTTTTTTCATGTTATTCGTGCACCTGACTCGCTATGAAACTCGACAAACCTGGCCCGCACCATCCCGTGCGACACCCACTTCACATCCGGATCTTGCTGCCAAACAGGGTCAGTGTCTGGCGTTTGCCCGCTTTTTCCAGCACCACGCTGTCGGCGCTGATCCCCACCAGCCGGAATCCGTTGACCTGCTGGCCGACCCGGTAGCTTTGACCGTCGAGCACAGCCAGGGCGGGCCCGCTCCCCAGGATGACGCTCTGCAACCTGGGCAGACCGGCCTCCTTGGCGACACTCGCCGCCGAGCCGGATCCCGCCAGGGGCATGGTGGGATCCTGCAGCACCTCGGCCTGGGCCTGCAGCGCGAGCAGGCTCCCCCACAGGGCCAGCCAGCGCCAGGATGGGAAGGCAAAAATGCGGGATCCCGTCCCGCCGACATGCCGCTTAACCACGGATGAACTCCTTGCTGGTGCTGAGGGTGTAGATCTCCATCGCTACCGCCGCCTTGGGATGCTCGACCACCCGGTAGTCAAAGCCCTTCCAGTAGAAGTGCCGAGGCAGGGCTTCGAGCGCTTTCAGGTACTGGTAGACATCGAAATAGCCGCCCTCCAGCTGAAGCCGGATGCCGTGCCTGAACAGGTTCACCTTCTGCTCCCCGGCCATCAGCGGCTCGGGCTTGAGGGAGGTGAGCGCCAGCATATGCAGGTTGGCGGAGCGGGACAACAGGGCCTCCAGCACTGCGGGCATTTCGTGGGCGGGGATCAGATCCACCGTCTGAGCCAGCAACTCGGCATCCATCTGGCGCAGGGACGTCTCGACACCGGCGAGCTGATCGCGCACCTGGGCATCGGGATCCCGCCCCAGCCTGGCCTGCTTGCCCTGGTTTTCCAGGGTCAGGATCTCCAGATCCCGCTGCGCCGCAGCCAGGGCCTGCCGATCCTGGCCCAGCCGGGTGTCGGCGTCATCCAGCCAGCCATAGATGCCCATGGCCCCGAGCAGCACGACCCCGGTCAACAGAATGAGGATCCGCTCACGCAGGCTGAGGGCTGCGATCTGCTGCCCCCATCCCTGCCATTGTGCCTTCATGTCCATCAGGGAGTCTCCCGCGCTATGCCACTGAGCTGGAAGGCAAGCTGGCCCTCCTTGTCCCGACTCAGGGTGAGCTCGCCAAACTGCTTGCCCGCCAGGGAGGGGGTCTGCTTGAAGCGGTTCACCCAGGCGGGCACGTCCTGACTGCGTTCGGCCACGCCCGCGAGGTTGATGCGCCCGTCGCTTATTTCGATCCGTTGCAGGGAGAGGCGGGGATCCCGCAGGCGGGCCAGGTCCGCCATCACCCCCGCATAGCCCTGGGATTTTTGCAGGGAGAGGTGGCCAAGCTGCTGCATCAGCGCCTGTTTCGCCCCCAGCTCTTCCCGCTTGTCGGCCAGTTGCCGCTGCAAGTCTGCATTCGCCAGATGGCGCGCCAGCTCCGCATCGAGACGCCTGGCCTCGCCGCGCTGCACGTCGAGCTGTGCCCGCACGCCAGCCAATTCACGATCGAGGCCCTGCTGTTGCCAGCCATAGAAGAGGGTGGCCCCCAGCAGCAGCACCAGGACGCCACCCCAGACCAACGCCATCTGGGGCAGGCTGGCCCACAGGCGTCTTGGCCGGAATTCGGCGCCATAGAGGTTGATATGGTGTTTCATCAGTCGCTCCTGCCCAGGGCCGCGCCATAGGCACTGAGGTATTCGACTCCCGCCAGTACCGCCTTGTTTGCCATGGCCGACACCGGGAAACCGAATGTCTGTTCCAGGTGACGCACCAGTACCCCCATGGCGGAGGAGGCGATGGCCAGTTGCAACTGGCCGGGCTCGGGCAACTTGAGATGGCCGGCCAGATAATCGATGGATCGCTGGATCTCCAGCGCCAGCGCGTCGAGCTGGTCGGCATCTGGCTCATGGCTGCCGGTGAGGCTCGCAAATCCGCGCAACTGGCGGGAGAAACAGAGTCCGCCCCGATGGAAGACCAGCAGTTGCAGCTCCTGCCCCCGGGGTTGCCAGAGCAGCATGCGCACCATCTGGTCCGCCTCGTAGAGGGCCGTCATGGCCAGCTCGTCACTGACGATGGCCTCCAGGGTCGCCGCGCCGTTGACCGCATCCGCCACCTGCTGCACCCGGCTCTTGGGCATGCAGACAACGTTGATGCGCGGACGCCCGGCAGGGGGAGTCGGCAGGTCCACATAATCCATGGCGAGCTGCAACACCGGCTCGTTGACGAAATCCTTGATGGCCCAGGGCAGGGCCCCCGCCATCTCGGCATCGGGGACGGCAGGCTTGTCGATCTGGATCTGCTGATAAAGGCTGGCCGCGAGGGCCACCCGCACCTTAGACTTGGCCAGACCGTGCCGGGAAAACAGCTCGGCCAGGGCCTTGGACCAGTCGTGGGGGCCGTTGACAGGCTGGCTGGCAAACACGGGAACGGGGTCCACGCAGGCCAGCAGAATGCGATCGCTGGCCAGCAGGATCCCGACCTGATGGCTGGAGGGAGAACGTCTGAACAGTGACATCATCTGGATCTTCACCTGGCCGCGTAAAACGGACTAAACCTTAACATAAACAGGCTATTAGCCTCCAACTTTATGACAAACGACGCATCGACGGCCACGCTGGCACCCACGGGAGACGATCCCATGGCTCCCCTTCAGCTCCCCTCCCCCCTGCACCGGATCCGGCATCCTCTGCTGGCAGCCCATGACGTCACGCTCTGGTGCAAGCGGGACGATCTGATCCACCCGACCCTCTCCGGCAACAAGTGGCGAAAGCTCAAATACCATCTGCAACAGGCACAGATGCTGGGCAAGGGCCACATCCTCTCCTTTGGCGGCGCCTACTCCAATCACATCCACGCCCTGGCCGCAGCAGGACTCAGACTGGGACTGCGCACCACGGGCATCATACGCGGTGAAGGGGATACCGTCAGCAATCCCACCCTGAAAGCGGCCAAAGGCTGGGGCATGGATCTCGTTTTTGTCGACCGGCAGGACTATCGCCGGCGCCAGGATCCCGAATGGCTTGCCCGGTTCGAGGATGACGACACCCTGCTGGTACCGGAAGGAGGCAGCAGCCCGCTGGCCATCCCCGGGGTGGCCGAGCTGGTCGACGAGGTGCCCTTCTCGCCGGATCTCTGGGTGCTGCCCTGCGCCAGCGGCGGCACCCTGGCGGGGCTCATCGCGGGCAAGCGGGCGCAGGAGCAGATCCTGGCCATCGCGGTGCTCAAGGGGGCCGACTTCATCACCGGCGAGGTATGCCGGTTGCATCCGGCGGCGGCCACCATCCCGGGCTGGCGCATCGCGCTGGATCACCACGACGGCGGCTATGCCAGGTTCAGTCCGGCACTCTGGCAATGGGTGCAGGCATTCAGTGCCGAAACCGGCTTGCCGCTGGAACCCATCTACAGTGGCAAGGCGATGTGGGGGCTGTTTCGCGAACTGGCGGCAGGCCGCATTGCGCGCGGCAGCAAGATCATCTTCATCCACACCGGTGGCTTGCAGGGGCTGGCGGGCCTGCAGGAGCAGGGCCGCCTGTCACCCCGGCCGGGGCGCTAGTCAGGCAGGTTGAGGGGCTCGGGGTCGGCAAACCAGGGACCTTGACCGGCATGCACGCCCAGGTGTCGCAACATCTTCCACTCGTCGCCACTCTCCACCCCCACCGCGATGACCCGGGTCTGGGTATTGGCACAGCCCCCCACCAGACTGCGTACCGCCATCTGGTTGACCTGGCGCAGGTGGATCTCCCGCACCAGGCTGGGGTGCAGCTTGAGGAAGTGGATCTCGAACTCCTTGATGTACTGGGTGCTCACCACGTCCTGGCCCGCATGATCGATGGCCAGCCTGCACCCCAGCATGCGCATCGCCCGAAGCGGCCGCTTGAGGGCTTCGTAGTGGCGGGTCACCTGGGACTCCGACAACTGCAGGATCAACCCCTCGTTGGTACTGCGCGGCAACTGGAACAGCTCGAAGAAGAGCTCACGCTGGAACTCGCGGGTGAGCAGGTTCTGGGCGCACAGAGAGAGGCTGATAGGGCAGCTCGATGCCGGTCGCTGGCGCAGCAGTCGCAAGGCTCGGGCCACCACCAGTCTGTCCAGCGGCAGCAGCAGACCGGCCTTCTCCGCCATGGGCATGAAGACCCCCGCCTGCAGCTCCCGGCCCTGCTCGTCGTGAAGGCGGATGAGCAGCTCCTGCTGCAACACCACCTGCTCCCGCTCCTGTTGCACAGGCTGGACGTAGAAGTCGATGCCCTGCTCCTCGATGCGACGGCTGATCAGGGTGCGCCAGCGCACCGTTCCCTTGCTGCTCGCCTCCTCGTTGAGGGATTTCTCGAACAGGAACCAGCCGCTGTGTCCTTGCAGGCGTGCGCTCTTGAGCGCCAGCTCTGCCTCTTCCTGCACCTTGAGCAGGGAATCCTGTGCCTGGTAGCAGACCGCACCGAGATAGACGGCGGTGTCGGCATTGACCGCTTCGGGCCAGTGCAGCCGCTGCAGACTCTTGAGCAACTGGCTGGCACCGTCCACCATCTCGCTCTCTGACATGTTAGGCAGCAGCACGGCAAAGACCTGACCGGCATAGCGCGCCTGCAGGGCTCCGCTGTGCTTTCGCACGAAGGCGGCGATGGTGGCGCTCGCCTCCATCAGGAGTTCCTGGCTCGGGCGCCCGCTCAGCTCGGGATCCAGCTCCTCCAGACCGGCCAGCTCGATCAGCAGCACACCGCCGCTGATCACGCTTGCTTCCATGATGGCGCTCTCCAGCCGGTTGTCGAAGAAGAGGCGGTTGCCGATGCCCGTTGTCTTGTCAACGAAGGCGTTGCTGCGGATGAAGTTGTCGAAGCGGCTGCGCTCCTTGCGGGCGTCGGCCAGCTCGGTCAGCAGATGGGTGAGGGCCTGACTGGCCGAAACAGGCCACTCTTCGGCAGGGTCATGGGCCAGCTTGGTCAGCTTGCCATCCAGGATCAGCTGGGCACGCTCCGCCAGCAGCTCGGCACCGCGCAACTGCAGACGCAGCCAGCGGATGGAGTACCAGAGCCCGAACACCACGATGAAGATACCCAGAGAGATGCCGAACATCGCCTTCATGGAGTACTCGAACTCCTTGAACGGCCTGTCCAGCTTGAAGTCGGCCCGCATCCCGGCCTGATTGGGGATCGCCTCGCTGTAGGCGATCAGCAGGCTCTCGTCCGTCTGCTGCTGCACATCGCGAAACCAGTAGACCCGCTGCTTGTCCTGACGGATCTCCAGCTCCACCACATGGGAGGCCCGCAACAGGGAGGGCAGCCACCGGGCAAGGGCTTGCTGGTCATCGGTCACCCCCAGTTGCTTGTCGATGATCTCCACCAGGGAGTCGACCCGGTTCTGCTGCAGCTCCATTCCCATCTGGCGGAAACTGAAGACCCCGCCGAGCATCACCATGGCCATGGCCGAGATCACGCACAGCGTAATAAAAGAGACGAGTTGAGTGGTCAGTTTCATGTGCCTTTCCGTAGCCGACAGCATCCATAGGGCATCATGGTATCAGCCCAGACCAAACGCCGCCTATGGATGAAGATCCCGCTTCTGCAAATAAGCGGGCGGATGCGTCATGCGGCGCCGTTGTGCGGGCCGCAAAAGAGGCATCAAGGGAGAGAACGAGGGGACACAGGCTGAGGAGCGGACAGAAAAATGGTCCCACAACGGGGACCAAAAGAAACACTCATATCAAAACTAACACTCTGTGCTACTGACAAAAATAGATACAGGAGTATTGAACACACGGTGAGTCAAACCGCACCGCTACTTTAGCCACTTCAGATAAGCTGGACAATTGTCATTTATGACAGGTCAGCGATTGAATCTTGTTCAGGTGTGTAGTCATATCCTTTATTTATCAATTAATTATCGTTTTTGTTCCAAGTGTGACCAACTTGGCTCAAATCGATGCAGCTAATGCTATGATGCTTGAGTCTCAATCGGGTTGTTTCATTTCAGGGAAGAAGGGGGCCCACCATGTCTGCACGATCTCCGTTATGGATTCCTCTGGGCCTCTTCTGTTTGCCCCCGCTGCTGATGCTGTTGCTCACCCCCCTGTTGAGCGACAAGCTGGCTCACCACCTGTTGCAGACAAAGGAAAGGGCTCTGCTCGACTACCAGCAGGAGCGCAACCAGCTCCTGGATCAAGATGTCCCCGCTCAACTCGCCCACTTTGCCTTCGATTGCGGCCCCAAAGACATGGCGCTGCTGCGCTCACCTCAGTATTACAACCGCCATATTCGCCTGGCCGGCCTGCAGCTTGCCAACGGGAGCGGCTGCTCCACCCTGGGCCCCGCCCTGCCCCAGCTTGCCGACGCCGGCATACCGGTCTCCCCCGACTTTCATATTTCCAGCACGGCCCCCATGTTCGATACCGAACGCGAAACCCTGGTCTATGCGAGACGCAACGGCAATCTGGCCTATTGGGTGCTCGACAGCAGCTGGAGCCATGAGCTGCTGCGCACCCCCTGCAACGACTGTTTCTACCTGGAGTTCAACCACAAGCACCCGACCCAGTCCGGGCTCTTTTTCCCCCGTGGCAACAAGCACATTCGAGAAGAGGCAAACCCGATGCGGCTGCTCAGTTTCGACCCCCAGCATCAGGTGGAACAGACCCTCTGGGCTGGCGAGGCACTGAAACGCTACGCCCGCTCACAGATACACCGTGATGGCCTCTGGTCGGCCGGGGCGCTGGGGGCGCTGCTGGCGGCCCTCTACTGGAGCCTTAGAAACTACCGGCGCTCCCTCAAAGGATTGTTGCAAAGAGGGCTGGCTCGGCGGGAGTTCATCCCCTTCTATCAGCCCATAGTGGACAGCAGAAACCGAAGGGTGGTGGGATTCGAGGCATTGCTGCGCTGGCAGCGAGGACGGGATTTGGTGTCGCCAGGCACCTTCATCGCCTATGCGGAGGAGCAGGGGCTGATCCTGCCGATGACGGATCAACTGCTGGAGCGCATCCTGGCGGATCTCCCCGTCCTGGCCCCGCACCAGTGGGTCAGCGTCAATCTGGTGGCGGGCCATATCGAGCAACCTCGTCTGCGCACCCAGTTGCAGCGCCATGGCTGGCCCTCGCCGGCCCGCCTCACCTTCGAACTCACCGAGCGGGATCCCATCAAGCACATCCAGGGGGCCATGGCGGAGATCGCAGCTCTGCAGGAGAGGGGCTATCACTTCAAGCTGGATGACTTCGGCACCGGCTATGGCGGCTTTGCCTACCTGCAACGGCTCGGCATTCGCCAGATCAAGATCGACAAGATGTTCGTGGATACCATAGGCACGGACGACCTCAAGCGCAGCGTGCTGGATGCCACCATCGCTTTCGGCCTCAAATCGGGCATGGAGATGATCGCCGAAGGGGTCGAAACCCAGGAGCAGGTGGATTATCTGCATCGCCACGGAGTCCACCTGATCCAGGGCTACGTCTATGCCAAGCCCATGCCCCTGAGCAAACTGAAGATCTGGCTGATGGCATGGCAAGAGGGCGAGACAACCAGCCCCTCCGACCCGCACTGAGGCGGTATCTACCCCGCCTCTCACCCTCTGCAACAAAATGATGCTCCGCATGAGGAGCATCTCCCCTTATCATGGGTCTGTGCACCTTGGGTGCACCAAGTCGCTCCATACCCCGTCGGCCGAGGCCGCCCCGAGATGAGAACCACTGCCTATGAAGTCTTTTATCCGACAAGAGATTGCTCTGCCTGCCGGTCTGCTGACCCTGCTCTTCTTCAAAACCCTGGGGAGCGACCTGCTGGCAGAGACAACCCCCCTTGCAGTCTACCTGCCGGTGTCGCTGGCCCTGCTTGCCATCGTGACCTGGGCCATCTTCTCCGTCGTGCGTCACTCTGACGCCCTCGCCATCAAGCTCGGGGAACCCTTCGGTACCCTGATCCTGACCCTCTCGGTCATCTCCCTGGAAGTGGTGATGATCTCCTCCGTCATGCTGACCGGCGATCCCAATCCCACCATGGCCCGTGACACCATGTTCGCGGTGGTGATGCTGGTCACCAACGGTCTGGTGGGCTTCACCCTGCTGTTTGGCGGCTGGCGCTATCACACCCAGAACTTCAATCTGGACGGGGTCAAATCCTATCTGGTGGCCATCATTCCCCTGGCTCTGCTCTGTCTGGTCCTGCCGAACTTCACCCAGGGCGGCACTCTGGGCAGCCTCTCCAAGGCCATGTCATGGATGCTGATCATCATCTCCATCCTGCTCTATGGTGTCTTCCTGCTGATCCAGACCCGCAGCCACAGCCACTTTTTCGTCGACAGCGATCACGAGGATCTCGAGGATCACCACGGCCCGCTGCAGAGCAACGTCTATCACACCCTCTTGCTGCTCGCCTACCTGGTGGTGGTGATCCTGCTGGCCAAGACCCTGGCCATCCCCATCAACTACGGGGTGCACGTGATGGAAGCCCCGATGGCGCTGGGTGGTTTCATCGTCGCCTGTATCGTACTGGCCCCCGAAGCGGTCGGCGCCATCAAGGCGGCCTTCAACAACCAGTTGCAGCGGGCCATGAATCTCTACTTCGGCTCCGTGCTGGCCACCATCGCCCTCACGGTACCCTCCGTACTTTTCATCGGCTCCCTGATGGGGCAGGAAGTGCGCCTGGGCCTCTCCCCTGCCGACATGGTGCTGCTCATCACCACCCTCATGGTCTGTAAAGTGACCTTCAGCAGCGGCCGTACCCACGCCCTGCACGGCGCCACCCATCTTGTGCTGTTTGTCGTTTACCTGTTCCTGATGTTTGAACACGGATAAGGCTGCCAGCACTCACCCCAGTGTTGTTCGTGGTTTATCTGTTCCGGATGTTTGAACACGGATAAGGCCGCCACCACCTGCCTGCTGCCACTCTGCGCAGCGCGCTTCCGATGGCCCCGACGCGAGGCGCGGGAGACGGAAATGAAAAGACCGCCCCATGGGCGGTCTTATTTATGGTTACTCAGGCTCCAATTCAGAGGCTGGGCAGAGTCCCGGCCGGGATCAGGTCGTTGTAGCTGGCACGGCCCAGCAGGGCGGCCGCCGCCTCGATGTCCGGTGCAAAGTACCTGTCCTTGTCATAGAAGCTGACCTCTTCCCGCAGACGGCCCTTGGCCAGCTCGATGAGCTCGGTGGAGCGCAGGGGAGCGCGGAAGTCGAGCCCCTGGGCCGCTGCCAGCAGTTCCACCGCCAGGATGCCACGGGTGTTCTCGGCCATGTCCGCCAGCCGGCGACCGGCGAAGGTGGCCATGGAGACGTGGTCCTCCTGGTTGGCCGAGGTGGGCAGGCTGTCCACCGAGGCCGGGTGGGCCAGGGTCTTGTTCTCGGAGGCCAGGGCCGCCGAAGTGACCTGGGCGATCATGAAACCGGAGTTCACCCCGCCGTTGTTCACCAGGAAGGCCGGCAGGCCGGACATGCGCGAGTCGATGAGCAGCGCCATGCGCCGCTCGGACAGCGACCCGATCTCGGCGATGGCCAGGGCCAGGTTGTCGGCGGCAAAGGCCACGGGTTCTGCGTGGAAGTTGCCGCCGGAGATGATCTCCTCATCCTCGGCAAACACCAGCGGATTGTCGGAGACCGCGTTGGCCTCGCACACCAGCACCTCGGCGGCCTGACGGATCTGGGTCAGGCAGGCACCCATCACCTGGGGCTGACAGCGCAGGGAGTAAGGATCCTGCACCTTCTCGCAGTTGTGGTGGGACATGCCGATCTCGCTGCCATCCACCAGCAGGTGGCGGTAGCAGGCGGCCGCGTCAATCTGGCCACGCTGACCGCGCACTGCATGGATGCGGGCATCGAACGGCCGGCGGCTGCCAAGGGCGGCCTCCACGCTCATGGCGCCGATGGTGATGGCGCCGGCGTAGAGATCCTCGGCATGGAACAGCCCTTCCAGCGCGAAGGCGGTGCTCGCCTGGGTGCCGTTGAGCAGGGCCAGCCCCTCTTTCGGCGCCAGCGCGATGGGCTCCAGCCCGGCAATCTTGAGGGCAGTGGCGGCGTCGATCAGCTCGCCCTTGTGACGGGCCTTGCCTTCACCGATCAGCAGGCAACTCATGTGGGCCAGCGGCGCCAGATCGCCGGAGGCGCCGACGGAGCCCTTCTTCGGCACCACCGGATAGACTTCGGCGTTGATGAGCCGCATCAGAGCCTCCAGCACCACCAGCCGGATGCCGGAGAAGCCGCGCGCCAGCGAGTTGAGCTTGAGCACCATCATCAGCCGCACGGTGGCATCATCCATGTACTCGCCAATCCCCGCCGCATGAGAGAGCACGATGGAGCGCTGCAGCTCGTCCAGCTGCTCCACCGGAATGCGGGTGTTGGCCAGCAGGCCAAAGCCGGTGTTGATGCCGTACACCACCCGGTTTTGCTCGATCACCTTGGTGACCACGGCGGCGGAGGCGTGGATCCCCGCCAGGGCAGCCGGATCCAGGCTAACGTGTACCGGCTCACGGCTGACACGGCGCAGGGTGGCGAGGCAGAGTTTGCCCGGTTGCAGATTGAGTTCGAACATCTTATTTCACCCCTTTGCCGGTGGCGTCGATCATCGGCAGATCCAGTTTCGCCTCATGGGCACAGTTGATGGCAATCTCGTAGCCGGCGTCGGCGTGACGCATCACCCCGGTGGCCGGGTCGTTGCGCAGCACGCGGCCGACCCGCTTGGCGGCATCGTCGGTGCCGTCACAGACGATCACCACGCCGGAGTGCTGGGAGAAGCCCATGCCGACCCCGCCACCGTGGTGCAGAGAGACCCAGGTCGCGCCGCCGGCGGTGTTGAGCAGGGCGTTGAGCAGCGGCCAGTCGGAAACGGCGTCGGAGCCATCTATCATGGATTCGGTCTCGCGGTTCGGGCTCGCCACCGAGCCGGAGTCCAGGTGGTCACGGCCGATGACGACCGGTGCCTTCAGCTCGCCGTTCTTCACCATCTCGTTGAAGGCCAGGCCCAGGCGCACCCGATCCTTGACGCCAACCCAGCAGATCCGCGCCGGCAGGCCCTGGAAGGCGATGCGCTCGCGGGCCATGTCGAGCCAGTTGTGCAGGTGGGGATCGTCCGGGATCAGCTCTTTTACCTTCTGGTCGGTCTTGTAGATGTCTTCCGGGTCGCCGGAGAGCGCCACCCAGCGGAACGGGCCAATGCCCTCGCAGAACAGCGGGCGGATGTAGGCCGGCACGAAGCCCGGGAAGTCGAAGGCATTCTTGACCCCCTCTTCCAGCGCCATCTGGCGGATGTTGTTGCCGTAATCGAGCGTGGCGGCGCCGCGGGATTGCAGGGTCAGCATGGCTTCGACCTGACGGGCCATGGAGCGGCGAGCCGCCACGTTGACCTCGTCCGGTGCGCTCTTTTGCAGATCGCGCCATTGGGCCACGCTCCAGCCCTGGGGCAGGTAGCCGTGTACCGGGTCATGGGCGGAGGTCTGGTCGGTCACCACGTCCGGCGTGATGCCGCGAGCCACCAGCTCGGCGAAGACGTCGGCGGCGTTGCCGAGCAGGCCGACGGAGACGGCGGTACCGCTGCGTTTGGCCTCCTCGACCATGGCCAGCGCCTCATCCAGGCTGTGGGCCTTCTTGTCGACGTAGCGGGTACGCAGACGGAAATCGATACGGGTCTCGTCGCACTCCACGGCGATCATGGAGAAACCGGCCATGGTGGCGGCAAGGGGCTGGGCACCGCCCATGCCACCCAGGCCCCCGGTCAGGATCCAGCGGCCTTTTGGTTCACCGTTGAAGTGCTGGTTGGCCACCGCGAAGAAGGTCTCGTAGGTGCCCTGCACGATGCCCTGGGTGCCGATGTAGATCCAGGAGCCGGCGGTCATCTGGCCGTACATCATCAGACCCTTCTTGTCGAGCTCGTTGAAGTGCTCCCAGTTGGCCCAGTGGGGCACCAGGTTGGAGTTGGCGATGAGCACCCGCGGCGCATCCTTGTGGGTCTGGAACACCCCGACCGGCTTGCCGGATTGCACCAGCAGGGTCTGATCGTCCTCGAGCCGGGTCAGCACCTCGACGATCTTGTCATAGCAGGCCCAGTTGCGGGCGGCGCGGCCGATGCCGCCGTACACCACCAGGGACTGGGGATGCTCGGCAACATCCGGATCCAGGTTGTTCATCAGCATCCGCAGTGGCGCTTCGGTGAGCCAGCTCTTGGCGGTCAGCTGGGTGCCGTGGGGAGCACGGATCACGCGGCTCGGATCGTG
Source organism: Aeromonas sp. S19(2024) (assembly GCF_041402625.1). Classification (NCBI taxonomy): domain Bacteria; kingdom Pseudomonadati; phylum Pseudomonadota; class Gammaproteobacteria; order Aeromonadales; family Aeromonadaceae; genus Aeromonas; species Aeromonas sp. S19(2024). The sequence goes on along the minus strand of NZ_JBGLQU010000004.1, from coordinate 41,060 downwards.
GCGGGGATCCTGGTGTTGTACAGACATAGACACTCCTTGTTTAGCGATGTAGTCAGGCGACGCGGTGCGCCACTACTTGGTCAACTGGTGAACCAGGCGCGCGGCCACGCGGGCACTGCGGTTGTCCTGATCCAGGTTCGGGTTGTACTCGGCCAGATCGGCTAGCCTGAGCTTGCCGCTGGCCCGGATATGGGCGATGAGCGGTTCGATGACCGCCAGCTCCACGCCGCGAGCGGCGGGAGCGCTGACTCCCGGCATCACCGCCGCCGGCAGCACGTCGAGATCGATGGTGAGATAGAGGTGGTCGCAACGGGCGATGAAGGCATCCAGCCCGCTGAGCAAGGCTGGCAGCTCGGTCTGCGTCATCGCCTCGTCCAGCACGTGCCAGACTCCCAGCGCCTCGGCGCGGGCAAAGAGCGCCGCGGTATTGGCGGTTTCGGCCACCCCGAGACAGGCATAGTGAAAGGGGGTGCCCTGGGCAGCGCACTGCTCGGCAATCTGGAAGAAGGGGGTGCCCGAGCTCGCCTGCTCCTGTTTCATGCGCAGATCGAAGTGGGCGTCGAAATTGATGATCCCGACCCGTCCTTCGCCGCCAAGATGACGGTTCAGGCCGCTCCAGCTGCCAAACGCCACCTCGTGGCCTCCTCCCAGCACCAGGGGGAAGTGCCCCTGATCCAGCGCACTCGCGACCCGCTCGGCCAAGCGCCCGTGGGCGGCATCGAGATCGCCGTCCTCACAGGCCAGATCCCCGCCGTCATAGACGGGGGCGCCCAGATGCCAGGCCGTGTTGGCCAGCAGCTTGCGCACCGCCAGCGGTGCACCGGCCGCGCCTACTCGTCCCTTGTTGCGGCGAACCCCTTCGTCACAGGCAAAGCCGAGCAGCACCACGCCGGGTTCGCGATTCTCCTGCCAGGGTTGCACCCTATCGTGCCAGCGCAGAGCCAGCTCGCCGTCTTCGGGATCCTGACGCCCATGCCAGACCGACATGTCGATCCCGTTGAACTTATCCATGAAGGGTCTCCTCCCCGTTGACCACACGGCTCACCAGCTGATCGACGCCGATGAGGTAGCTGAGCTCGGCCGGATGGCCGCAGTTCCAGACAAGGAAATCCGCCAGCATGCCGACCTTGAGCTGCCCCAGCCGTTCCTGCTCGCCAAGCGCCCTGGCGGCGTGGCGGGTCACCCCGGCCATGGCCTCCACCGGGGTCAGGCCAAACAGGGTGCAAGCCATGTTCATAGCCATGCGCAGGGAGACGATGGGGGCCGTGCCCGGGTTGATGTCGGAAGAGACAGCCATGGGTACCCCCGCCTTGCGCAAGGCGGCGACCGGGGGCAGCTTGGTCTCCTTGAGGAAATAGAAAGCGGTGGGCAGCAGGGTGGCGACCACGCCACGGTGGGCCAGCGCCTGGATCCCGTCCTGATCCAGGTACTCCAGGTGATCCACAGAGAGGGCGCCGAAGTGGGCGGCGAGCGTGCTGCCCCCCAAGTTGGAGAGCTGATCCATGTGCCCTTTCATCGCGAGGTTGTACTGATCCGCCGCCAGATAGACCTGCTCGGTCTGGGCAAGGGAGAAGCCGATGTGCTCGCAGAAGACATCCACCGCATCCGCGAGACCTGCCTCGGCCGCCGCCGGGATGATCTCCTGGCAGATGGTCTCGACCCAGGAGTCGGGATCGTCGCGATACTCCGGCGGCACCGCATGGGCCGCCAGCAGCGTGGTCTTGACCCGGATGGGTTGCGTCTCTCCCAGACGACGGGCCACCCGCAACATCTTGAGCTCGTCTTCCAGGGTGAGGCCGTAGCCGGACTTGATTTCGACTGTGGTGACCCCTTCCCGGATCAGGGACTTGATCCGCGGCAACGCCAGCTCATAGAGCCGCTCCTCGCTGGCTGCCCGGGTGGCGCGCACCGTGCTGATGATACCGCCCCCCTTGCGGGCGATCTCCGCATAGGGGACTCCCTTCTGGCGCAGCTCGAACTCTTCGGCGCGGCTGCCGGCGAAGATGAGGTGGGTGTGGCAATCGATGAGACCGGGGGTGACCAGCTTCCCCTTCATGTCCTGCCAGGAGGCGGCATAGGGGCCCTTGAGATCCTGCATGGGGACCAGAGCGTGGATCTTGCCATCCCGCACGCCAAGGGCATGGGGCTCCAGCAGGCCGTAGTCCGCCAGATCGGGGCGTAGGGTGGCGGGTGTCACGTTGAGCCAGACCCGCTCGCAGTTCAACAGTTCCTTGTTCATACCGACCTCTAAATGTATATACAATAATTTATAGCCGATCTCTGCAAAGAAAGGAAGGATCAAGTTCACATCTTGATAACAGCGGCTTTATTAGAGTGTAGGCACAAAAAAGCCCACCGAGAGGTGGGCTTTTAAATGCTTAATTTGTATATACAATTATGCGAGACGCGTCTTGGAGCTCAGCTTGTAGCGGGAACCCGGCGACAACAATCTGGCATAGGAGACCAGACAGCCGTCTGACCAGGTGCGCCGGTGCAGCAGCAGGCAGGGGGTGTCGACCCTCACTTGCAGCAGTCCGGCTTCACCAGCACTCGGCAACACGGCTTCTACCACGTGCTCCATCTCGGAGAGGGGGCAGATCTCCATCAGATAGCTGTTTGGCGTCTGCTGGGTGAAATCCTGCTCGCCATAGCCGGGCAGTCGCTCGGCATCGACGAAGCGCTCCTCCAGTTGCAGCGGCTCCCCATCGGCCTGATGGACGATGAGGCTGTGAAAGGTGGGCGCCCCGACCCGCAGGCCCAGACGCACCGCTACTTTCTCGTCGGCGGCCTGACGTTGCAGCCGGATCACCCGCGCGCTGTACTCGCTGCCCCGCTCGGCGATCTCGTCTGCAATATTGCGAATCGCCAGGAGCGGCGACTCGGTACGCCTATCGGCCACGAAACTGCCGGATCCGGCGGTGCGCACCAGCCAGCCTTCGGCCACCAGCTCACGCAGCGCCTTGTTCACCGTCATGCGGCTCACGGCAAACTGCTCGCACAGGGCGGCCTCGGTCGGGATCCGGTCGCCCGCCTGATAGTGGCGTTCGCGGATCCCGTCCAGGATGTGCTGCTTTATCTGAAGGTAGAGCGCAGGAGCCACCGGATGGTCCTCAGCGGCGACGGTGGGGCGGACGCATGTCCGGCCAGGCGCGATAGACGTCCGGGATCTGGTCAGGGCCGCTGATGCAGAGATCGAGATCGTGCAGCAGGCCATCCTTGATGCCGTAGATCCAGCCGTGCACCGCCAGCTCCTGCCCCTTGCGCCAAGCATTCTGGATGATGGTGGTGTGGCAGACGTTGGCGACCTGCTCGGCCACGTTCAGCTCGCACAGGTAGTCGAAGCGCTCGTGCTCATCCTCGATGGCTTCGAGCTGTTCGCCGTATTTGAAGTAGACGTCCTTGATGTTGCGCAGCCAGTTGTCGATGAGACCCAGCTCCTGGTTCTGCATCGCAGCCTTGACGCCACCGCAGCCATAGTGGCCGCAGACGATGATGTGCTTCACCTTGAGCACCTCCACCGCGTATTGCAGCACCGAGAGGCAGTTGAAGTCGGTGTGCACCACCAGGTTGGCGACGTTGCGGTGGACAAAGACGTCCCCCGGCAAGAGCCCCATCAGCTGGTTGGCGGGAACCCGGCTGTCGGAACAGCCGATCCAGAGGTACTCGGGTGCCTGCTGGGCGGACAGGGTAGCGAAGAAATTGGGATCCTCGGCCTTGATCCGTTCCGCCCACTCGCGGTTGTTGGTAAACAAGTCGTTCAACAGTTTCACTTCTGCTCTCCCTACTGTGGCAGTGGCGGCAACATACCATACACAAGGGTAACCAAGGCAAGGCCGACCAGATCCCCGCAAAACAAAAACAGGGCCATCAGGCCCTGCTTCTTACCGGAGGAGGCCGTCAGGCATCCATGGCATCTTTCAGCTTCTTCAGCGCGTTTTTCTCAAGCTGGCGCACCCGCTCGGCCGAGACACCGTAAGTATCGGCCAGCTCCTGCAGGGTGGTCTTGCTCTCGTCATCGAGCCAGCGGGCACGAATGATGTGCTGGCTGCGCTCGTCCAGGGTCGCCATGGCCGCACTCAGACGACGGGTGGCATGGCTGTCCCAGTTGTCGTTCTCGATGTTCGCGGCGAGATCGGAAGATTTGTCTTCCAGATAGTGCACCGGCGCGAAGCCACCCTCGTCTTCATCGTCACCGACCAGGTCGAAGGCCTGATCGTAATTGCTCATGCGCGCTTCCATCTCGGTGACGTCGGCAGCGGATACCCCGAGGTCGGCAGCCACGGCCTGTACCTCTTCGTGGTTCAGCCAGCCCAGACGCTTCTTGGACTTGCGCAGGTTGAAGAACAGCTTGCGCTGGGCCTTGGTGGTCGCCACCTTGACCATGCGCCAGTTGCGCAACACATATTCGTGGATTTCGGCCTTGATCCAGTGTACGGCGAAGGAGACCAGACGCACGCCCACGCTCGGGTCGAAGCGTTTGACGGCTTTCATCAGGCCGATGTTGCCTTCCTGCACCAGATCGGCCTGAGGCAGGCCATAGCCGGAGTAGCTCTTGGCCACGTGAACGACAAAACGCAGGTGCGACATAACGAGCTGGCGTGCAGCTTCGAGATCGCCATCCTGCTGCAGACGCATCGCCAGTTCGCGCTCTTCCTCTGCGCTCAGCACAGGGATCGAGTTGACGGCCTGGATATAGCCTTCCAGACTACCTTGCGGAATCAGAGCCATAGTGCGTTGCAATGAAGTTCCCATGTTCTACCTCTTACTTTTCAATCGAATCAGTCTAACACCCTGAGAAGACGTGTCTACCGACCAGGTATCATTCTGCGTGCTGCATCATACATCACCCCAGCATGAACCCGGCCTATCTTAGGCTGACGGCATGAATCATAAATGAACAGTCAAAAAAAAGGGGTCACAGTAAAGGACCCCTGAAAAGTAGCATGCTAAGTCCATTGTTGCGGAGCTCGCAACCTTCACATGCTTGCCAAGTCAGACGAGCAAGGCATAGGGGCCATACCCGTATTCATTCTGTTGCAGTCAATAGACCATTGATAAATCAAAAGGTTCAGAGGATCCACATATGATCCTCGGCGCAGACACCATTCAGATTACTCTGAGAAAGTGGCCCGTGCCAGAAACGGGCCACTCTTTTACTTGATCCAGTTCGCAAAATCCAGCGCTTTAAAATGCTGACAAATTAATCAGGACGGTTCTATGTCGCGAATGTGCCTGTGCACCGAGAACCAGGAGGCGATCAGCCCCAGCAGGGCGCCCAGCAGTATAAGATTGAAGCCGTCGAACGCCCCCATCCCCACCAGACGGAAGTTGCTGTTGTAGAGCCCCGCCAGCTCCTTCACCACCCCCTCGCTCCAGATCACCATCACCTCGGTCAGCCACCAGGCCAGCATGCCGCCGATGACCCCGAACCAGATGCCCGTATAGAGGAAGGGACGGTGGATGAAGGCATCGGTCGCTCCCACCAGCTTGAGCACTTCAATCTCGGAGCGCTGGTTCAGGATATTCAGGCGCAGGGTGTTGCCCACGATCAGCAACACGGCGGAGAGCAGCAACACCGCGATACCTGTAATGGTGTGGCGCAGCAGGTTCATGATCCCCTGCAACCGGGTCAACCACTGCAGATCCAGCTTGCCCTGCTCGATACCGGGCTCGTTCTCCAGCTTGACGAGCAGCTCGGCGGCCCCTTCCGGATTCTGCCACCGAGGATCCGGGATCACGCTCAGCACCGGCGGCAGCGGGTTGCTGTCCAGATAATCCAGGGCATCACCGAAACCGGAGATCTCCCGAAATTCCCTGAGCGCCTCGTCACGGTTCATATAAGTGACGGACTCCACCTCCGGATAGAGCAGGATCCGCTGCTTCATGTCGAGGATGCTCTGCTCCGGCAGATCCTTGCGCAGATAGAGAGAGATCTGGGAGCTGGTCTGCCAGCTCCCCTCTACCACTTCGGCATTCTTCAGCAATACGTGGAAACAGGAAGGCAGCGCCAGACTCACGCCAAGCACCGCCAGGGTCATCAGGGAGGCGAGCGGGTTGCGCCACAGCTCACCCAGGCTGGCAAAGGCCTGACGCACATGATCCACACCATACATCATCAAACGACGCAACGGCGGCTGTTTATGACGAACAATAGCCATCAGCGATCCTCCCCGGACGAATACATGCGACCCGCCTTGAGGGTCAGGGTGCGGTAGCGCATCCGGGCGATCAGCCCCAGATCGTGCGTGGCAATCAGCACGGAGACGCCGAAGCGGTTGAACTCCTCGAACAGACGCATGATGTCCATGGAAAGCTGGGGATCCAGGTTGCCGGTCGGCTCGTCCGCCAGCAGCAGGGGTGGTTTGTTGACGATGGCGCGGGCGATGCCGACCCGTTGCTGCTCACCACCGGAGAGCATGCGAGGCTGGTAACGCTCCTTGCCGAGCAGCCCGACCTTGTCCAGCGCCGCCGCCACCCGCTTGTTGATGTCCCCATGGCTGTAGCCATCGATCACCAGGGGCAGGGCGACGTTGTCGAACACGGTACGATCCATCAACAGGCGGTGATCCTGGAAGATCATGCCGATCTGGCGGCGCACGTAGGGGATCTGACTGCGCTGGATGTGGCTGACGTCATCGCCGTGGAAGAAGACGCGGCCGTCGGTCGGTCGTTCCATCACGCTGATGAGCTTGAGGAGGGTACTCTTGCCCGCCCCCGAATGGCCGGTCAGGAAGGCCATTTCCCCCTTGCGCAGGTGAAAACTGACCTTTTGCAGCGCTTGATGACCGCCACTGTAGACCTTGCTGACCTTGTCAAAACGAATCATAACGGTTCCCTGAGATTGACAAACCCCGACCGGGATAAAGCATGGGGCGCTCACTCCCCCGTACCGGCACAACACCTGGAGACAACACCGGTCGCAACCATGCCACATGTCATCCTTGTCCGGATGAGCCATGTCTGCGCCCTCATAGTGACATACCCCGACCGGAGTCGGGGTATGGAACACATGCTTGTCACGGCCGGGCCGGCTCATGTCAGCCGGATTTATTCTTCGCGGCTGAAGAGCGCCTCGATAAAGTCGTTGGCGACGAACGGGCGCAGATCGTCGATCCCCTCGCCCACCCCGATGTAGCGGATCGGGATCTGGAACTTGTCGGCCACCGCGAAGATGACGCCACCCTTGGCGGTACCGTCCAGCTTGGTGAGGGTGATGCCGGTCAGGCCCACCGCCTCGCTGAACAGCTTGGCCTGGCTCAATGCGTTCTGGCCGGTGCCTGCGTCCAGGGTAAGCATGATCTCGTGGGGCGCCGCATCGTCCAGCTTCTTCATCACCCGCACCACCTTCTTGAGCTCCTCCATCAGGTTGCTCTTGTTCTGCAGGCGGCCGGCGGTATCGGCGATCAGCACGTCAGCCCCGCGGGAGCGGGCAGCCTCGATGGCGTCATAGATAACGGAAGCGGAGTCAGCACCGGTGTGCTGGGCAATCACCGGAATGTTGTTGCGCTGACCCCACACCTGCAGCTGCTCGACGGCGGCAGCACGGAAGGTATCGCCAGCGGCCAGCATCACGCTCTTGCCCTCGGCCTGGAACTGTTTGGCCAGCTTGCCGATGGTGGTGGTCTTGCCGACGCCGTTCACACCGACCATCAGGATGACGTAAGGCTTCTTGCTGGTGTCGATCACCAGGGGCTGCTCGACCTTGGCCAGCATCTCGCCCATATCCTGTTTGAGCAGACCGTAGAGCGCTTCGGCGTCCTTGAGCTGCTTGCGGTCCGCGTGCTGTACCAGCCCCTCGATGATGCGGGTGGTGGTGTCGACGCCAAGATCGGCGGTCAGCAGCTGGGTCTCCAGCTCTTCGAACAGATCGTCATCGATCTTCTTGCCGCTGAACAGGCCGAAGAAACCGGAACCGATATTCTCCCTGGTACGCACCAGGCTGCGCTTGAGGCGGGCAAAGAAGCCCTCCCGCTGCGGCTTCTCCTGAGTGTCGTCGTCCACCTTGGCGGCCAGTGGCAGAGCGGCCAGAGCGGCGGCCTCAGCCTCCATCGCGGCGACCAGACGCAAATCTTCCGCTCGCTGGGCCTCTTTGGCGACACGGGCTTCCTCGGCAGCCTGAGCTTCGGCGGCAACACGAGCTTCTTGCGCGGCACGGGCTTCGGCAGCGATGCGAGCCTCTTCCGCGGCGCGAGCCTCGGCAGCAATACGGGCTTCTTCCGCGGCACGGGCTTCGGCAGCGATGCGAGCCTCTTCCGCAGCGCGTGCCTCGGCAGCAATACGAGCTTCTTCCGCGACGCGAGCCTCGGCGGCAATACGAGCTTCTTCCGCGACGCGAGCCTCGGCGGCAACACGGGCCTCTTCTGCGGCGCGGGCCTCGGCAGCGATGCGGGCCTCTTCTGCAGCGCGTGCCTCGGCAGCAATACGAGCTTCTTCCGCGACGCGAGCCTCGGCGGCAACACGGGCCTCTTCCGCAGCGCGGGCCTCGGCGGCAATACGGGTCTCTTCTGCAGCGCGAGCTTCGGCGGCAACACGAGCCTCTTCCGCAGCGCGGGCCTCGGCGGCAACACGGGTCTCTTCTGCGGCGCGTGCCTCGGCGGCAATACGGGCTTCTTCCGCGGTGCGAGCTTCAGCGGCAATGCGAGTCTCTTCCGCAGCGCGGGCTTCGGCGGCAACAATGGCTTCGTCTGCTACCTGAGCTTCGGTTGAGATCAAGGCCTCATTGACGATGACGGGCTCAAGCTCGCCCTCCGGCTCTTCCACAACCAGGGGGCCTTCGTCAGGGCCGCTCAGCGGCGCTTCGGGCTTGGCGGCGCGGGCATCAGCCGGGGCAACATCGGCGACAGGCGCGGGAACAGCGGCGGCCTCCGACTCGACTACCGCCGGGGTAGCGTCGGGCGCCTGCGATGGAACGGCCTCAGCCTCTTCTTTCTTGCGGCCGAAACCCAGCCAGGAAAACAAACCTTTTGCCATCTAAAAATACTCACATCAAAGGCTGACTGCTAAGATAGCCGTCCCTCGGCGGGTCGGCATAAAAATGAACCGCCTTATACTATCACTTTATTTTCTGACGACGAAACGCGATGCCCAGAGTGAAATCCAGCCGTAACAGCCCGAGCAAGAACCCGGCCCCCCAGGGGCGAGCGGGCGTGGTACGAATCATCAGCGGTCAATGGAAGGGGCGCAAACTCCCCGTCAGGGATGTGGAAGGGCTCAGACCCACCACGGATCGCGTCAAGGAGACCATCTTCAACTGGCTGGCTCCCCACGTGCGCGGTACCCGCTGCCTGGATCTGTTCGCCGGCAGCGGCGGGCTGGGGCTGGAAGCCTTGTCCCGCTATGCCCAACAGGTCACCCTGATCGAGATGGACAGAGGCGCCGCCGACCAGCTCAAGAAGAACCTGACGACCCTGGGCAGCAGCCAGGGGCAGGTGATCCAGGCTGATGCCGTGAGCTGGCTGCAAGGCACGGCCACCCCCTTCGATCTGGTCTTTCTGGACCCACCGTTTCGTCGCGAGCTGCTGCCCCAAGTGTGCGAGCTGCTCGAGCAGCGCGGCTGGCTGGCATCCGATGCCCTCATCTATCTGGAGCGGGAAAAAGAGATGGCCGATCTGGCTCTGCCCGCCAACTGGAAACTACTCAAGGACAAGCAAGCTGGTCAGGTCTGCTATCAGCTCTATCTGCGGGACACCAAGCATGACGCTGCTGTTTAAAGGGGAGATGGGTACAGTCCCCTTCTCCGTCAATTTGGACAACGGCTCAAGGACAAGCAGGTCGATCACATCAGGTCTGCTATCAACTCTATGTACGGGAGGTAAACGATGAAGCGGGTGTTTAATCTGTTGGCGATGGGGGTGCTGCTGTTCTTCTGGTTCGGTGTGGCACTCGCCCTGCTGGGCACCCTGCCGGGCAAACTGAACGGCTTTCTGCCTGTGTGCGGCGTCATCGTGATATTGATGCACTGGGTACAGGCCAGCATGATCAAGGCGGCTTGCAAACCCTACTTCGCGGTCACTCGTCTCGAATTCACCCAGGTGCTGATCTTCGGGGTGTTCGGCATGATGGATATCCGCACCAAGCTGCAGGCCATCATAGACGCTAGGAAGAAGGGAGAGACCCCCCCCAGGGCCGACTAGGCCACCCCCGGCCCGACCAGAAGGAGTGATTCGTCACTCCTTCTGCGTTTTTCCGAGGCTGATTCCCAGCTTGATGGAGAGGGCGGCGAGCAGCAGCAGCATGGCAATGAGGGAGAAGAAGTTGCTGCCAAGCTCGGGGTACTGCACCTTGACCAGGGCAGAATGGCCGAACACGCCGATAAAGAAGCAGAGCAGGATGCAGCTGGGTGTGTTGCCCACCATGGGCTCATGGCGATAGTGCTGATAGAGCTGGCTGGCCGCCAGCAACAGGGCGATGAGGGGGTAGAAGGAGAAGGGGACGACCGACTCCATCAAGGCCGACAGGAAGGCATCGCCACAGATACCGATCAGCAGGGCCAGCACCAGGGGCTTCTTCGGAATCGCGTTCGGTTCATGCATGAGGCTGTCCATCCTTGCGTTATGTGAGAGATTCGTGGCGCTTGCGGTTCTGCACCTCGGCGCCCATGGCGATCATCCGCAGCTGGCTGATGGTCCGCTCCGACAGTGCCTTGCACTCTTCCGGGGTCATGTCGAGGGCGTCTGCACCGGCGCTGAAGACGATGGTCACCATGGCCTCCGCCTGGATATAGGCCTCTTCCCGTGGCGCCTGCGTGGTGGCTTCCAGATAATCGGTCAGCTCGGCGATGAAGTGCTGGATCTCCCGAGCCACCGCCTGACGGAATGCAGCCGAGGTGCCGGAGCGCTCGCGCAGCAGTAGCCGGAAGATGTTCGGGTTGTTTTCGACGAATTCCATGAAGGTCTGCACCGAGGTGCTGATGACGCTGCCACCACCGGCAATGCGCTGGCGCGCCTGGCGCATCAGTTGGCGCAGGGTCAGCCCTCCCTCGTCCACCAGCGTCAGCCCCAGCTCTTCCATGTCCCGAAAGTGGCGATAGAAGGAGGTCGGCGCTATGCCCGCCTCTCTGGCCACTTCCCGCAGGCTGAGGTTGGAGAAACTGCGGTTGGCGCAGAGTTGACTGAACGCCGCCTCGATCAGCGTACGCCGGGTTTTTTCTTTTTGTTGCGCGCGAATACCCACGAAAACAGTCACCTTGAGATTAGCGAGGCCAGATGATAACCCGAAGGCGGGGCCGGGATCAGGTTTGTCTCCGACTTTTTTACCATTGACCCGCATTCCGGCTCAATGGAGAATAGTGAACAGCTGTTCGCTGAAAGGAGCCGAGTGAAATGGACCGCCCCCCGATCATCATGACCAACACCCTGCTGTTCGCCCTCTCCGGGCTGACGGCACTGATAGCGGTCCCCTGGTATGGACTGAGCCAGGGCTACGACCTCTGGCAGTGGCTCTGCTTCCTGCTGCTGTTCTGCTATTGCGGCATCTCCATCACCGCCGGCTACCACAGGCTCTGGTCCCACAAGGCCTACAAGGCGCACCCGGCCCTGCAATGGCTCTTCGCCATCGGAGGCGCGCTCGCCCTGCAGAACTCGGCGCTGCACTGGTCCTCGGATCATCGCCGCCACCACCGCCACGTGGATGACAACCAGAAGGATCCCTACAGTGCGGGTCGCGGCTTCTGGTACTCCCACATCGGCTGGATGCTGCGGGAATACCAGCGCGACACCTACCACGACTACAGCAATGTGCGCGACCTGCAAAACAACCCCGTGGTCGCCTTCCAGCACAGGCACTATCTCGCCCTGGCTCTGGTCACCAACATCGGCATTCCGCTGCTGCTCGGCCTCCTGCACGGGGATTTGCTCGGCATGATGCTGCTGGCCGGGGTGCTGCGCATGGTGATGACCCATCACACCACCTTCTTCATCAACTCCCTGGCCCACATCTGGGGCAGCCAGCCGTTCACGGATCGCAACAGCGCCCGGGACAACGGCATCCTGGCCTTCTTCACCTTTGGCGAGGGCTATCACAACTTCCATCACCTGTTCGAGAACGACTACCGCAACGGCATCCAGTGGTGGCAGTTCGATCCCACCAAGTGGCTGATCCGCACCGCCGCCTGGTGCGGGCTCGCCAAAGACCTGAGATCCTGCCCGGAGGAACGCATTGAACAGGCCAGGCTGGAGATGCAACTCAAGCGCGCCCAGGCCAGAGTGCACAAGCAGGATGACAGGGAACGCTGGCAGGCCCTGCTGCAGGAGGAGTACGACAAGCTGAGCCTGCAGATCCAGCACTACTATGCCAGCCGCAAGTCACTGCTGGAGCAGCGCAAGCGCACAGCCCTCGCACGCTACGACAGGCTCAGGCTGCAACTGGAGTACCGCACATTGCGAGACGGTTTCCTCGTTGCCAAGCGCAACTGGAGTCGTCTGCTGGCGGGCCTCGCCTGATCGCCGAGACATCACGCAAAAGACCGCCAGCAGGCGGTCTTTTTGATTGGGCAAACGGACGGCAGGCATAAAAAAATGGGGCAACATTCGCATGTCACCCCCTCGCAAATAGCATGTTCCATATTGGGCTCCCGCAACCACGGGGTCTGTCTGGCATCACGGGTTTCCGCTCCCGATCCGCCTCGCCTGCCGGAGCAATCCGGTTGGCCCATTTCCCCTGTTGCCGTCACCCACACGGCAGACCAGCCGCCGTGTTTGTCCTTGCACTCGAGATACTACGCAGTTAAATAAAATAAAAAACCGTTCTACACGCACCTCTATGCAGTCGAGGCCCCTGGCTTGTTACTGCGTTCTTAATATAAATCGATTAAAAACAATACGATGCAATCCAGTCCCGTCTTTGGATGGCAAACGTTATCCTCGAAGGCGCACAAGGCTTTGCGAGATCTCGCACAAGGCGGATCCCACTCACAACCAACGGTGCAAAGGTAACCAATCGCTCAATTGCGCCAGCAGACGCCGCCATGCAGAGGGGGACGCCGCCACCGGGTGCACGGCCTGCTGCAACCAGCCATCGATGAGTTGCTGCAACTCGTCGCACAGCGTCGGGCTATGGAGGTGCAGCATCAACTCGGTGTTGAGCATCAGGGAGCGGGGATCCAGGTTGAAACTGCCGAGCAGCGCCTCCTCCTTCCCCATCAGGATCAGCTTGGCATGCAGACTGAACGCCTCCGTCGTCAGCTCGAACAGGGTGACCCCCTGACGCTCGAGCCAGGGGCGGTGACGTCGATAGGCGCCATAGACCAGGGGCACGTCCGTGCTGGCTAGGGAGTTGGTCAGGATCTCGATGTCGACCCCCTGCCGTCGCTGCCCCTTGAGCCGGCGACGCAGCCCCCGTGTCAGGATCAGGTAAGGGCTCACCAACCTCAGGGCCCCCTGATTGCTCGCCAGCATGCGTCCCAGCAGGGGCGCCGTGGTCGGCCGGGCGACCAGCCCCTTGCCGGGGCGATCGAACCAGCACTGCCCTCGCCCGGGATGCCAGCAAAGGGGAACGGGGCACTCATCAAACAGAGTGGCCGGCAGATCATAGGCGGCCGCCATGGCGGGGTCGGTCAGGGTCAGCAGGAAATCGTTCAGGGCCCGGGTTTCGGCTGGCAGCAAGGGGCGTCTCAACAGGCGACGGACCGGGTGGCTCCAGCGACTGTGCCAGAACAGCGCGAACCCCTGCTCGGCCTGCTGACAGAGGGGGCCGCGGCAGACCAGATCCAGGTCGATGAAGTGAGGCGGCATCCCCAGCCCGAAGTAACGATCACCAATATTGCGCCCGCCGATCACCGCCTGGCTGCCATCCACCAGCAGCAGCTTGTTGTGCATCCGGTGATTGATGCGGCGAAAGCTCAGCACCCCTTCCAGCAGCAAGGTAAGGGGACGCCAGCCCCGCAGCCAGAAGGGGTTGAACAGGCGCACCTCGATGCCCGGTTCCGCCGCCACCGCCTCCAGAAAGCGGTTCTCCCCGCCGTAGAGATCGTCGATGAGCAGTTGCACTACCACTCCGCGCCTGGCCGCCCGCACCAGCTCCGCCAGCAGCAGCTTGCCGCTGCCGTCCTCTTCCCAGCTGTAATACTGGGCGAGGATCCGGTGGCGAGCCTGGCGGATCAACTGGCATCGGGCCTTCAGGGCGGCGCCGGGATCGGCGAGCAAGGCAAAGTCGGCGGGGATCAAGGGTCATCTCCCTGTCATCTGGTGGTGGCATAACCCAGACAACCGCCCCGATAGCCCAGTGTCAAGGAGCCGATGATGGAACTGCGCGACCACCCTTCCCTCAGTCAGAGACCTCATGCCAGCCAACCGGATCCCACCCCGGCCAGGCTGTTGATGCCTTGGTACCAGCAGCACCGGGATCTGGGCTGGGAGCCCTTTGCGCAGCATCACGAGGATCCCCTCCCCGGCCAGCATTGACAGGCTCAGGGCTGCACCGCCTCGATGGCCTCTGACTTGCCCTCCAGCTGGGGCAGGCTGAAACGGTAGGCCACGTAGTATTTGTAGATGGTGCCAACGTAGTTGATGGGCCCCTGGCCCACATCGTTGGCCACCAGCTGCTCCACATTGCCGAACCAGACGTTCGGATCCAGCCCCTTGTCGGCCGCCTTGGCCTGCAATGCCTGGACACGGTTCGGACCCGCATTGTAGGCGGCCAGGGCGAACAGATGGCGATTGAGCCTGTCCATCCCGGGATCATTGAAGTAGGTGTCCAGGATGAGCCGCATGTAGCGACAGGCAGCTTCCACATTGCCCTCCAGACTGGTGAGTCTGGCGCCTCGGATCCCCACCTCCTTGCCGGTGCTCGGCAGCAGTTGCATGATGCCGACGGCCCCCCGGTGAGAGCCGACATTGGGATTGAGCCCCGACTCCTTGTAAGCCAGCGCGGCCAGCATCAGCCAGTCCAGCTGATACTTGTCCGCCTGGGCCTCCAGTACCTTGCGAATGGTCGACAGTCGCCCCAGCGGGTCCGGCGCCAGTATGTTGCTCATGCGGTCGCTCTGCGCCAGCAGGCGGCGCAATGTCATGTCACTGTAGAGGGTCCGCTTGCTCGACTCCGAGATGTAGGCGTTCACCGCCTTGAGCAGCTCCGGGCTGTTGTTGCGCAGGGCCCAGGCGCTGCGCCCCTTGTCCCGCAGCGGAATCAGCCTGTGGGCCTTGAGGCCGCCAATCATGTCGAGCCAGATCCGCCCCTTGAAGCTGTCGGTGACCGTCAGCGGAATGATCCCGGCTGACACCATCTCCAGCAGGTCCCCGTCCTGCAGGTATTCGGGAACCGTCTCGATGTAGACCGGGGGCAACCCCAGCTCCCGAAACAGCCAGTTGAGCTGGTGCAGGCTCTCGAAATAACTGGAGCTGGCTCGCACCCAGATCCGCCGGCCGGACAGCTGGGTGATGCGATTGAAGGCAGGGAGCTCCCGCTGGCTCACCACCCACTCCTCGATGGGGGCGATCAGCGGCTGGGAGAAGGTCACCTGCTCGCGCCGGGTGGGGGTGACCGTCAGGTTGGCGGCCACCAGATCCCCGCGCCCCTCGGCCAGATAGTCCAGCAGCTTGTCCTGGCGCACCGGGATATAAATGATCTTGAGCTTGAGCTTCTCCTTGGCCAGGTAGGTCTGGTTCAACCAGCGCTCGAATCCCTGAAGCTGATTGACCAGGATGCCGTACTGGGCTCCCTTGTCGAAAAAGAAAAACCCCCGCTCATAGACCACCAGGGCCCTGAGCTCTTTTTTTTGCAGGATGTGTTCGAGATCACCGGCCTGGGGCAGCAACTGCGGCTTGGGATCCGCCGCCAGCAGAGGGAGAGAGCAGAGAGCCAGCAGGGCCCAGATCCATCGCCGCATCATGATTTAACCACCTCGCTGTGGGCCGGTGCGCACCGTCGGGTCTGTCAGAGAAGGCGCCTGCGCCAAGTCATGGGGCGTCGCGGGATCTTCTGCCGATCGGCGCATGCCGGACGGAAAACGGATCGTCCGTGGGATAACTCACTATACAACGCAAAGGGAGGGAAAAAGCGAGGGGCAGAGCAAGACGGCAGGCAAGCCTGCCGTGTCATCACGATCTCAGAGGGAGCGGGCGCGCATCTCGAAGATCAGCTTCTCGGCGGTGCAGGTGAATTGCAGGCGGGCCTTCAGGATCACGCCATCCGGGCCCCGGCTCAGCTCGCTGCTGCTTTTGGCTTCGGCAGTGACCTGCTTGGCCAGCGCCTCGTAAGCTGCAAATTTCTCGCGGGCGTCGGCTTCTGCAGCGGCCTCGATCACCAGCTCCATGACGTCGTCACCTTCGCCGATGATGGTGCCAATTTCGGCGAAACAGCCGCAACTGTCACAGGTCTCGTTCAGTTCCACTTTCTCGTCTACAGACATACGTTCACTCCTACTTATTCCGGATATTGTCATCGTCGCGCAAGGCGTTGCGAAAATCCCTGATGGCAGTGCCCAGATCCTCACCGGCGCCAGCCAGGCGTTTGCTGCCAAACACCACGACGACGACCACGAGCAGGATCAGCAGATGCCAGATATGAATGCCACCCAGTCCCATAGGGAGACTCCTGACTGTTAGATACCTGGAGGTTGTATCAAAAGAAAGCGTATCGATTGTTGGGCAAAATCAAGGCCGGTGCAAGTTGGCGAAAAAATCGCGCACAAAACGGCGACGAGGCGCAAAAAAATACGGCGACCATGGGCCGCCGTATGAGTCGGTGCTACTTGTCCCCCTCAACCGCTACATCCTGTACCAGCCGCCACCAGGGCGAGAGACCCGTCGAGCATAGGATCGCCAAGATATGAAAACAAATGGTATATATTCATCTAGGAATTGAAGAGGATTCATATCATGTTGCTGGAACAGCTTGCACGCATAGACCTTAATCTGTTGATAATCCTGCAAGTCTTGCTGGAAGAGCGCAACGGCAGCCGGGCTGCACGCCGTTTGCACCTGAGCCAGTCCGCCGTCAGCAAGGCCCTCGGACGGTTGCGGGAGACCTTTGACGATCCCCTGTTCGTGCGCTCGGCCTACGGGATGGATCCCACTCCCCGCGCCCTGGATCTCCAGCAGCAACTGCAGCCCATACTGCTCTCCCTGGACAACCTGATCCAGCCGCCGGACTTCGATCCCGCCAGCACGGAGCGGGAGTTCGTCATCGCCAGCATGGACAGCGCCTTCACCCTGTTTGCCCCCCTCTACCTGAGCGAACTGAAGCGTCAGGCCCCTGGCATCCGCCTGCGCTACGAGGAGTGGACCGAACACAGCCTGACCGAGATGAGCCAGGGCCAGGTGGATATCGCCTTCACGGTGCGGGAGAACTGCATCAATTCGGATTTTCGCCTCGACACCCTGCCCAACGCCATCTGCCAGCGGTTGCTCACCATCGACGATCTCACCTGCCTGGTGCAGCGGGATCACCCTGCCTTGCAGGAGCCCGAGTGGGATCTCGCCCATTACCTCGCCTACCCCCATGTGCAGACCTACTGCGAGGGGCGGGATCGCTGGATGCTGGATCACAAGCTGGCGGAGCAGGATCTCTATCGCCGGATCGAGGCGACCGTGCCCTCCTTCGAGGCGGCCCTGCGCATGGGCATGCACTCGGACATGATAGTGACCCTCTCCCGCCTCTACGCCCGCCACGCCACCCAGGTCTACCCCCTGGTGCCGCTGCCGCTGCCCATCGCCCTGGACAGCATCTCCCACCTGCTCATCTGGCATCAGCGCCACGAGGAGGATCCGGGCCATCGCTGGCTGCGGGAGACCCTGCTCGCCCTCATCATGGGCAAGCTGGAAACCTCGGCGGACGGCCCGGCCGCTGCCGCCTGACGCGCAAAAAAAACGGGGCTCAAGAAGCCCCGTTTCACGTTGACATCAGCATTCGCCCCGTCAGTTCTGACCCGTCACCGCCAGATAGTGGTGTACCCCGTCCAGCAGCATCTGCACCGAGATCATCACCAGCAGCATGCCCATCAGCCGCTCCACCGCGGTGAGTCCTCGCTCACCCAGCAGCTTGTTGAACAGCTCGTAGAACATCAGGATCACGGCGCTGGCCCCCCAGGCCATCAGCAGGGCCAATGACCAGTCCACCATCCGGGTCGGCTCCTGGTTGGCCAGAAGCAGCAGGGAAGCCAGGATGGAGGGGCCCGCAATCATGGGGATGGCCATGGGCACCAGGAAGGGCTCCTCCCCCGCCGCCAGCCCGGTCACGCCACCGGGGCTCGGGAAGATCATCTTGATGGCGATGAGGAAGAGGATGATGCCCCCCGCGATGCTGACCGCCTCCTGACGCAGGTTGAGGAAGCTCAGGATCTGCTGACCGGCGAACAGGAAGCCCATCATGATCACCAGTGAAAACAACAGCTCCCGCAGCATCACCTTGCGTCGACGCTTGGGGTCGACATGGCGCAGGATGGAGAGGAAGACCGGCAGGTTGCCCAGCGGATCCATGATCAGAAACAGCATGACGGCAGCGGAGAATGTGTCCATAGAGCGCCCGGGCAGAACCTTTCAACAAGAGGGGAAGGAGGGCGAAATATAACAAAGGTGGCGGGATTCGGCGAGCGCCCCACCGCGCTCGCCGCTGGCGATCATCCGTGGTTGCAGATCTTGTCGGCGCGGGTCTGGAACCCTGACTCCGAGTCGATGAACTTGCCGCGCCTGGCCAGGAAGTCGATCAGGGCGTCAGCGTCCATCTCGCTGGCGCTGCAGGTGTGGAACCGGGCCTCGGCACCGAAGCGCGAGGCGATCGCCGCCCTGAGGCTGGCCCGGGTAAACGGACTCTCCTGCTCCAGCATCATCTCCATCACTTCGTGACCGTGTATCGATTGGGACATCTCGAACCTCTTTAATCATCATGTCAGATGACAATTAAAGCCCGAAGCCCGGAGAGGGTTCTTGATATAGGCCAACAAAACGCCTTTTTTAACGCCAGCGGGCTGGTCGTGAGCGCCGCTTTGTCGATAATGTGGCAACCTGACGGGGGGATGGCTACACTGTCGCCCCTTTTTGCCACCGCAGACAGAAAATAAGGACATTGGCGTCATGCTGTTCCATGGATTGGTCTTCAAACCCTGGCGGATCTGGACCCGTCGCCCGCTCTGGTTGAAGACTCTGCTCGGCATGCTGACCGGGATAGGTCTGGGACTCTGCTTCAGCGAGCAGGCCCTGCTGCTCAAGCCCATCGGCGTCCTGTTCGTCAACACCATCCAGATGCTGATGGTGCCCCTCATCTTCTGTTCCGTCCTGGCAGGCCTCACCGCCCTGCTCAAGGGCAAGCGGCTCGACCGCATCGCCGGCAAGGCCATCGGCTTCTATCTCTGCTCCACCGCCGTCGCCATCTGCATCGGCCTGATGATGGGCTGGCTGCTGGAACCGGGCATGGGCGCCAACATGGGTCCTTATGAACGGGGCGCCATGGCGCAGCAACCTACCCTGGCCAGCGTGCTGAGCCACCTGGTGCCGCGCAACCCGGTGCAGGCCATGGGCGATGGCAAGATATTGCAGGTGATCGTGTTCGCCGTGGCCCTCGCTCTCGCCCTCAACGCCACCGGACGACGCGGCCGCCCCGCCATCCTGTTCTTTACCTCCCTGGCAGAGGGAATGTTCAAGCTGACCCAGATGGTGATGGCCCTGGCCCCCTATGGCGTCTGCGCCCTGATGGCCTGGATGACCGGCAAGTACGGCGTCAGCCTGCTGTTGCCGCTGCTCAAGGTGATCGGCGCCGTCTACCTCGGCTGCCTGCTCCACGTGCTCGGCGTCTACAGCGGCCTGCTGCTCCTGATGGCGCGCCTCAACCCGTTGCACTACTTCAAGAGCATCGTCGATGCCCAGGCGGTGGCCTTCACCAGCAGTTCAAGCAGCAGCACCCTGCCCATCAGCCTGGCCTGCGCCGAACGCAGGCTCGGGGTCTCCCCCGCCATCACCGCCAAGGTGCTGCCCATCGGCGCCACCATCAACATGGATGGCACCGCCCTCTATCAGGGGGTCACTGCCCTGTTCGTGGCCCAGGCCTTCGGGGTGGATCTGCATCTGGTGGATTACCTGACCCTCATCAGCATCGTCACACTGGCCAGCATCGGCACGGCAGGCACACCCGGTACCGGGCTGATGCTACTGACCCTGACCCTCACTGCCGTGGGACTGCCGCTGGAAGGGGTGGCGCTCATCGCCGGCATAGACCGGATCCTCGACATGGCGCGCACCACGGTCAACGTCTCCGGCGACATCCTGGTCTCCGTGCTCATCGCCCGCAGCGAGAAGGAGCTGGATCTCGCCACCTACCACGATGCCCATGCGGGGGATGACATCGACTTCACCCTGCGCTGAGGGCGCGAGGGGCGTTCAATGATCCTGGGGATCGTGATGGCAGCGCCAGCAGATATCGAAGTTGGCGCCGTTCTCCTCCCCGCACTGGCCGCACAGCCAGCCATTGCCCTGGCGCTGCTGGTAGCGCTCGATGATCCGGCCCGCCCGCAGACGATCCCGCTCGTTCACCATCAGGGTCACTTGCAGCAGATCCACCGGCAGCTCCCCGAGCGCGCCGGAGAGCCCTTCGCCGCTGAGGCGCACCCTGACTCCCTCTACTTCCAAGGCCCCTTTCAGGGCATGCGCCTCCAGGGAGTGAGAGGCGCGATACAAGTTAATCCACTGATCCATACGTTGTCCTCGAAACCCTTGCCAGTGCCGTCATCACCAGCACTACCATCATTCCAGGGCGAGCATCTTCCGGGAGCGAGATGCCCGATACAGATTCATCCACCGCTCCATACGTTGTCCTCGAAACCCTTGCCAGAGCCGTCATCACCAGCACTACCATCATTCCAGGGCGAGCATCTTCCGGGAGCGAGATGCCCGATACAGATTCATCCACCGCGCCATACGTTGTCCTCGAAACCCTTGCCAGTGCCGTCATCACCAGCACTACCATCATTCCAGGGCGAGCATCTTCCGGGAGTGAGATGCCCGATACAGATTCATCCACCGCTCCATACGTTGTCCTCGAAACCCTTGCCAGTGCCGTCATCACCAGCACTACCATCATTCCAGGGCGAGCATCTTCCGGGAGTGCGATGCCCGATACAGATTCATCCACCGCTCCATACGTTGTCCTCGAAACCCTTACAGCAGCTTGTCGATGCCGTAAGCCGGGCCGTTGGCCACCAGAAAATCGATGAATGCCCTCAGCTTGCGCGGCATCAGGCGCCGCTCGGGAAACAGCAGGTAGATGGGTACCCTGGGTTGCTGCCACTCCGGCAGCAAGGAGACCAGCGTCCCGTTCGCCAGCTCATCATGGCACAGCATGGCGGGCAGGGAAGCCAGCCCCAGCCCCGCCTTCGCCGCCTCCCTGGCACAGGTGATGTTGTTGACCTGGAAGCGGGACGGGGGATCCACCAGCACTTCGCGATCATCCAGCTCGAAACACCAGTGCGAGGCGAGGAACCCCGTGCTGACCGCGATCCGCTCGTGATGCACCAGATCGGCGGGCCTCTGGATCACCGGGTGGCGCGCCAGATAGTCCGGGCTGGCGCACAGCAGCCGCTCGGTGCTCCAGAGACGCCGCGCCGCCAGGTTGGAGTCGCTCATGTCGCCGACCCGCACGATGGCATCCAGCCCTTCGCTGATGGGATCCACGATGCGGTTGGTCAGCTCCAGCTCCACCTTCATGCCCGGATAGGCTTGCAGGAAGTTCGCCACCAGCCTGCCCACCACCAGCTGTCCCGTCTCGATGGGCACCGCCAGCTTGAGGGTCCCTGTCACCTCCTGCTGGCTGGCACTGAGCATCAGTTCGGCCTGGGCCAGCTCCTCCACCGCCTTGCTGCAGCGTAGATAATATTGTTCACCGGCTTCCGTCAGGGTGAGCTGCCGGGTGGATCGATAGAGCAACCGCGCGCCGAGACGCTGCTCCAGCTCGGCGATGCGGCGACTCACCGTCGCCTTGGTCATGCCCAGCTCCTGGGCAGCGGCGGTAAAGGAGCCCTTGTCGACGATACGAACGAGGATTAAGGCAGCATTCAGGTCCATTGTTTCACCAGTGAAACTGTATATCTCATGAATGGATACTAATCGAAACAGTTGCACGATGTTAGCCTGCCCGCCACAGTTCAGGAAAACCAATATCATGAGTCAACACAAGAAGATCCCCCTGCTGGCCGCCCTGGTGCTGGCCCTGCTCGGCCTGCTGTTTGCCGGTTACTGGTATCTGCATGGCCGCTACTTCGAGAGCACCGACAACGCCTACCTGCAAAGCGAGGTGACCGGCATCGGTTCCAAGCTCTCCGGCTACATCAGCGAAGTACTGGTGACCGACAACCAGGCGGTGAAGGCCGGCCAGCTCATCGCCCGGCTCGACGACCGCGAGTACAGGACCAAGGTGGCGGAGGCCGAGGCCGATCTGCACCTCAACCAGGCGACGGCGGATAACCTCGCCGCCACCCGTATCCAGCAGCTGAGCCTCATCCGCCAGGCCGAGGCTAAAGTCAGCTCGGCCAATGCCGAACAGGTCCGGGCCCAGCAGCAGGTGCGCCGGGTCAGCCAGCTCAATGAGCGTCACTACAGCTCCCAGGACAGCCTGGACGAGGTGCGCGCCGGCTTGCAGGTCAACCAGGCCCAGGCACTGGAGGCCAAAGCCGCCCTGCAGGCCGCCCGCGAGCGGCTGCTGGTGCTGGATGCCGAAGCCAAGCAGAACCAGGCCAGGCTGGCATTGAGCGAAGCCCAGCTTGAACAAGCCAGGCTGGAACTCGGCTACACCGAGCTGCGAGCCCCCGCTGATGGCATCATCGGCAAGCGCAGCCTGCGGGAAGGGCTCTACGTCCAGTCCGGTATGCAGGTGGCCAGCCTGGTGCCACTGAGCCAGGTGTGGGTCGAGGCCAACTTCAAGGAGACCCAGTTGCAGCACATGCAGCCGGGCCAGAAGGTGGAGGTGATCCTGGATGCCTATCCGGATCAACCGGTCGAGGGGATCATCGACAGCCTCTCTCCGGCCACCGGCGCCAAGTTCGCCCTGCTGCCGCCGGAGAACGCCACCGGCAACTTCACCAAAATCGTGCAGCGGGTGCCGGTCAAGATCCGTATCCCGGATCCGGGCGCCCTGGCGGGCAAGCTGCTGCCCGGCCTCTCCACCGAGGTGATCGTCGACACCCGCACCCCTGATCCCGTGGTGGCCGCTCACTGATGGACGCCATACCACGCCGCAACTGGATCGCGGTCATGGGGGGCCTCATCGGTGCCTTCATGGCCATCCTCGACATCCAGATCACCAACGCCTCCCTGAAAGACATTCAGGGGGCGCTCTCGGCCACCCTGAGCGAGAGCTCCTGGATCTCCACCTCCTATCTGGTGGCGGAGATGATCGCCATTCCGCTGAGCGGCTGGCTGAGCCGGGGACTGAGCGTGCGGCGCTACCTGCTGTGGACCACGGGCGCCTTCATCGTCGCCTCCGTGCTCTGCTCGTTCAGCTGGAACCTCACCAGCATGATCGTCTTTCGGGCGCTGCAGGGCTTTACCGGCGGGGCCCTGATCCCCATGGCCTTCTCCCTCATCGTCAGCCTGCTGCCGCTGCACAAGCGAGCCACCGGCATGGCGCTGTTCGGCCTGTGCGCCACCTTCGCCCCCGCCATCGGCCCGACCCTGGGGGGCTGGCTGACGGAGCAGATGTCCTGGCACTACATCTTCTATCTGAACGTGCCGCCCGGCCTGCTGGTGATGGCCATGCTGGCCCACGGGCTGGACAGGAAGCCGGTGGACTGGGAGGTGATCAAGCGGGTGGATCTCATCGGCATCCTCACCATGGCGGTGGGGCTCGGCCTCCTGGAGGTGGTGCTGGAAGAGGGCAACCGGGAGGACTGGTTCGGCTCGAGCTTCATCGTGCGGCTCACCGTCATCTCGGTGGTGGCCCTGGTGTTCTTCGTCATCAGCCAGTTGCTGCGCCGCCACCCCCTGGTCAACCTGCGGCTGCTGCACAACCCGCGCTTCGCCCTGGCCTGCTTCGCCTACCTGGTGCTCGGCATGGGGTTGATGGGCTCCATCTATGTGCTGCCCCTCTACATGACCCAGATCCACAATTACAACGCCCTGGAAATCGGTGAGGTGCTGATGTGGATGGGGTTGCCCCAGTTGCTGGTGCTCCCCCTGGTGCCCAAGCTGACCCACAAGATAGATCCGCGCTATCTGGTGAGCTTCGGCTTTCTGGTCTTCGCCATCAGCTGCTTCATGAACGTGAACATGAACGCCGACTACGCCGGGCCCCAGCTGATCCAGTCCCTCATCGTGCGGGCCCTGGGGCAGCCCTTCATCATGGTGCCCCTCTCCCTGGTGGCGACCGCCAGCCTGACGCCGGACGAGATCCCCTCTTCCTCGACCCTGCTCAACGTGCTGCGCAACCTGGGGGGCGCCTTCGGCATCGCCATCATCGCCACCCTGATCGACAACGACACCCGGACTCATGTCAGCCAGATCGGCAGCACCCTTGCCGCCACCAGCATCGAGGGGCAGGCCTATCTGATGCAGCTGGCCCAGAACATGATGGCCCAGGGAGCCGGGCCGGAGCAGGCCCAGTTGCAGGCCCGGGCCATGCTGTCGAACACCATCAGCCGCGAGGCGGCCATCATGGCCTACAACCAGGTGTTCTACGTGATGGGTATCTTCCTGCTGATCGCCAGCGCCCTGATGCTGCTGCTCAAGCAGCCGGCCCCGAGGGCCCCTGACGCAGAACCGGTCGAGGCGTGAAAGGTGGGGATCACATAGCAAAACGGGCCAGAAGGCCCGTTTTTCATAGCTGCCCGCCGGTCAGCCCGCCAGGGAGGCGGCGATCAGGAACTGTGCCGCGAAGTAGCTGCTCATGATCCAGGCCGTGGCATGGGGGAAGGGGCGGCGGAATCTGTCCAGCGCCAGCATGCTGTCGGAGAAGAGGAACATCAGCGCCCCCACCAGGGCAGCGGCGCTGCCGGCAGTGAGAGAAGCATGCCAGGCACCGGCGGCCACCCAGGCCATGGCGATGATCACCAGCATGTAGCAGAAGACGGGGATCCTCATCTCGCCGAGCTGGCCCCACAGGAGCCCGAACACCATGCCGGCCACCAGCAACAGCAGCAGGCCGTCCACCAGCTTGAGCACCAGGGGCCCCTGGGCGAAACCGACGATGTAGCAGAGGTGAGCGACAAAAAATGCCGCCAGCCCCTGGATGAAGCGATCCCGTGGCAGCATCAGCAGCACGTCCCCCGCCAGCGACAGGCAGAGACCGAGCAGGATCCAGGCGTGGGAGCCGTTGTGATCGTCGCTCTGGTAGCCAAACGCCAGGGCGATGATGAACAGCATGGTCAGGGGTTTGCTGATGTAGAACTGACGGGAGTCTGAGCCGTAAGCCGCGCGGATGTGCCACCAGCCCGATGCGATGATCAAGAAACTCAATAACATGCCCTGCTCCTCACCGGCTGCTCACCCTGGGGCGGCAACCTCTTTAGTGCCCGCAAGAGTAGCAAATTCCCCCGGCCAGTGGCAGAGGCTGAAGCAGATGGCACCCTACACCTAAAGTCTAATTGCCCCCATCCCCGCCCTCGGGCATAAGAGACAGTTCTGGAGGATCACCATGGAAGACGCTATGACCAACTACCTGCCCGCTATCGACATCATGATGTGCCATCTTGGCATCAGCTTTGAACAGGCCTGCGAGCAGCTTGGCCTCAGCCCGCAGGAGCAGCAGACCCTCGACCAACTGCAAAAACAGAAGCAGACCCAGTCCAACTGATGCCCTGGACTGATGGCCCGAAGCGGCCGGCATCACAGCCCAGCATAAAAAACGGCGCCCGAAGGCGCCGTTTTTTATTGGGTGATGATCAGGGTCGAGCGACCCGGCGGCGTTGCAGCCAGACCACGGCCCCGAACAGCAGGAAGCCCGGCAGCCACATCAGCTCCTTGGGCCAGCGCTCGGTGGGCGCCTTGACGCTCAGGATCTGCTGATCCATCTCCAGCCCCAGATCGGCGGCCTGGCTGCCGAAGGTGATGGTGTCGATCAGGATCTTGCCGTCCTGCTCATAGGTCTGGATCCCCAGCTTGGCCAGACGGTCCTCACCACTGACGCCCGAAGGCACCGGCAGCAGCACGGTGAAGCGGCGCAACTTGCCCACCGCATCTTCCCCTTCCATGCGCAGGCGCAGGGTGCTTTCGGCCTCCACCTGCCCCATGGTCTGGACCAGCTCGGCCGGGGCGGTGTCGCGATACGGGTCGTGCAGCAGATCCATCCAGAAGCCAGGACGGAACAGGGTGAAAGCCACCAGCAGCAGCAGCACGCTCTCGTACCAACGGCTCTTCACCAGGAAGAAGCCCTGGGTGGCGGCAGCGAAGATCAGCATGGCGATGGTGGCCACGATGAAGATCAGTACGCCGTGGGCGAAGTCCACGTTGATGAGCAGCAGATCGGTGTTGAAGATGAACAGGAACGGCAGCGCCGCGGTACGCAGGCTGTAGTAGAACGCCGTGATCCCGGTCTTGATGGGATCGCCCTTGGAGACGGCGGCCGCGGCGAACGAGGCCAGCCCCACCGGCGGGGTCACGTCCGCCATGATGCCGAAGTAGAAGACGAACAGGTGCACCGCGATGAGCGGCACGATGAGGCCGTTCTGCTGACCCAGGGTGACGATCACCGGCGCCAGCAGGCTCGATACCACGATGTAGTTGGCAGTGGTCGGCAGCCCCATGCCGAGGATGAGGCTCAGCAGCGCGGTGAGGATCAGCATGAGCAGCAGGTTGCCCATGGAGAGGAACTCCACCAGATCCGCCAGTACCAGGCCGACGCCGGTCTGGGAGACGGCCCCGACGATGATGCCGGCAGTGGCGGTGGCAATGCCGATACCGATCATGTTGCGGGCACCGGCAATCAGCCCCTCGCGCAGGTCCACCACGCCATCGGTGAAGGAGCCGTAGTCATGCTTGCCGTCGGTGCGCAGCCAGTTCAGCAGCGGTCGCTGGGTCAGCAGGATGATGATCAGCATCACCGAACCCCAGAAGGCCGACAGGCCGGGGGAGAGGCGCTCCACCATCAGACACCACACCAGCACCACCACGGGCAGCAGGAAGTGCAGGCCGGAGAGCAGCACGGCGCGGGTCTCGGGCAGCTCGTCCAGCGGCTTGTCCGGGTCTTCCGCCGGCAGCGGCGCGTTGCTCGCGGCGATCTTCAGCAGTCCGAGATAGGCGACGGCCAGCAGCACGCTGATCCCCGGCAGGGCATAGTCACCCAGTACCGGCTTGAGCCAGCCCAGACCGTAGTAGACCGCCATGGAGAGGCCGCTGATGAGGGCGGCACCGAAGGCGAAGCCGGTCAGGCGACGCAGCCAGGGGCGCGGCTGACGGTTGCCGATGGGCTGCATCCCGAGCTTGAGCGCTTCGAGGTGCACGATGTAGAGCAGGGCGATGTAGGAGATGGCCGCCGGCAGGAAGGCGTGCTTGATGATCTCCACATAGGGAATGCCCACGTATTCCACCATCAGGAAGGCCGCAGCCCCCATGACCGGCGGCATGATCTGGCCGTTGACCGAAGAGGCCACTTCCACCGCGCCGGCCTTCTCCTTGGAGAAACCGACCCGTTTCATCATGGGGATGGTGAAGGTGCCCGTGGTCACCACGTTGGCGATGGAGGAGCCGGAGATGACGCCGGTCAGGGCCGAGGCGACCACGGCCGCCTTGGCCGGGCCGCCGCGCAGGTGACCCAGCAGGCTGAAGGCGAGCTGGATGAAGTAATGGCCCGCACCGGCGCGCTCGAGCAGGGCGCCAAACAGCACGAACAGGAAGACGAAGCTGGTGGAGACCCCAAGGGCGATGCCGAACACCCCTTCGGTGGTGATCCACTGGTGGTTGGCCAGCGCATGCAGGCTCACCCCGCGGTGGGCCAGCAGGGGAGGCATCCAGGGACCGGCCAGGCTGTAGGCCAGGAAGACGATGGCGATGACCGCCAGGGCCGGGCCCAGGGCACGGCGGGCCGCTTCCAGCAGAAGCGGAATGCCGACGCAGGCCACCGCGAAGTCCATGGTGGTCAGGTTGCCGGGACGCTGGGCAAGCTCCTGGTACATCACGAACAGATAGCTGGCGACGGCGGCACCGACGAGGCCGAGGGCGATGTCGGCAAGGGGAACCCTGTCTCGCGGCGAGCTGCGCATGGCGGGGAACACCAGGTAGGCGAGCAGGATGGCGAAGGCCAGGTGAATCGAGCGTGTTTCAGTGTCGTTGAGGACGCCGATGCCAAGGGAGAAGGGCAGCGGCGAGGCAATCCAGAGCTGGAACAGGGACCAGATCAGCGCAAGACCCGCGATGATCCAGCTCATGGGGCCGACGGGCAGCCTGGCGCCGACGTCCTGGGCGATCAGCTCCTCGGCCGAGAACGCCTCTTGTTGTTGTGTTTGCTGCATAGTGTGACTCTGTAGGTACTGCAATAAATGAGACTCGCTCCCCCGAAGGAGGAGCGAGTCCGGGGCACATCCGAAGACGCAGCCGGATTACATCCAGCCACGTTCCTTGTAGTAACGCACAGCGCCTTCATGCAGCGGAGCGGAGAGACCCACCTTGATCATGTCGGCTTCCTTCAGATCCGCGAAGGCCGGGTGCAGGCGCTTGAAACGGTCCAGGTTGTCGAACACGGACTTGACCAGCTGGTAGACCACTTCCGGGTCAGCCTTGGCGCTGGTGGAGAGCACCGCCTTGCCACCGATGGACGGAGTCGGGTTCGGGCTGCCCTTGTAGAGACCACCCGGGATCTCGGCCTTGCTGTAGTAGCTCTTCTCGGCCAGCAGCTTGTCGATCTCGGGGCCGGTGACCGGTACCAGCACGGTGTCCGTGGTGGTGGAGGCTTCCTGGATGGCGCCGTTCGGGTGGCCGACGAAGTAGCTCATGGCGTCGATGTTGTTGTCACCCAGGGCAGAGGCCTGCTCGGCGGGTTTCAGTTCGGAGACCAGGCTGAAGGCGGATTTGTCCCAGCCCTTCACGGTCATGATCTCTTCAAAGGTGTCACGCTGACCGGAACCCGGGTTGCCGATGTTGACGCGCTTGCCCTTCAGGTCGTCGAAGCTGGCTACCTTGGCGTCCTTGCGGGCCAGGATGGTGAACACTTCGCTCTGCAGGGAGAAGACGGCGCGGATGTCATCCATCGGACCTTCGGCCTTGAACGGCTCGACGCCCTTCATCGCCTTGTACTGGTGGTCCGACTGCATGATGCCGAAGTTGAATTCGCCGGAGCGGATGCCGTTGACGTTGGCAACACCGCCGCCACTGGCCGGGGCGTTGCACTTGATCTGGTGATCGGCGGCGCCGCGGTTGAGGAAGCGGCAGATGGACTGGCCCGCCACGTAGTAGACGCCGGTCTGACCGCCGGTGCCTATGGTCACGAAGCGCTCCTGCGCTTGCACCGGACCACCAAACGACACACCGACCAGAGCCGCCGACAAGGCGCACGCCAAGGATAATCCTTTCATGTTCTTCATCCTTTTCATTGATTTATTTCACCCGTTTCCCGGGAGAATATGAGACAGACCCGCATCAAGACTGGGTTCGCCTATACGACCTCGTACGAGGAAATGGTCGAGCGGCACGCGCCCTTCCAAAAGCCACCATCATCCTGCGGTGAGATAATCAGCGTCATGCCGATCGGAGGTGATCTGACCAGAAACGGGTCAGTTCAAAAGCATTAACGCTCCGATTAAGCACATAACACCAACATAAATCAAACAAAACAGCAAAATGGCGGATTTAAATAGCGAGAAGTTTGAAGCGGATCATTCATTTCTCAAGGGCAGATTAATTACATGAACTATCAAAGGGAAGCAATAAAAAGCACGCCCAGATTCTTTCGCAACCCTTGACTGGCAAGGATTAGATACCTGGTCCGTTATATCGCGAAATGCATACTGAACAGCATAAACACGACGTTAATGACGCTTTTGTCGCCAAGATGCAAAAACCCCGATCCGGGGCTGCCGGAACGGGGTTTGGTAACAAGCTGGTTTCATTTGGGCTCGGCCATCACGCCTTGCTGCCAGCCAGCTCCAGAATGAAGGCGAACTCCAGGGCGATGTCCTCATAGGCCTTGAAACGGCCCGACTTGCCGCCATGACCGGCCTCCATGTCGGTGCTGAGCAGCAACTGGTTGTCGTCCGTCTTCAGCTCACGCAGCTTGGCCACCCACTTGGCCGGCTCCCAGTACTGCACCTGGGAGTCGTGCAGCCCCGTGGTCACCAGCAGATTCGGGTAGGCCTGGGCCTTGACCTGATCGTAGGGGCTGTAGGCCTTCATGTAGTCGTAGTAGCGCTTCTTGTTCGGGTTGCCCCACTCGTCATACTCCCCTGTGGTGAGGGGAATGGACTCGTCCAGCATGGTGGTGACCACGTCGACGAAGGGCACCTGGGCCACCACGCCGCGATAGAGCTGGGGCGCCTGGTTGATGACGGCCCCCATCAGCAGGCCGCCGGCGCTGCCTCCCATGGCATAGACCTGATCCCTGGCGCCGTAGCCTTGCGCCACCAACGCCTCGGTCACGTCGATGAAGTCGTTGAAGGTGTTCTGCTTCTTGAGCAGCTTGCCCTCTTCATACCAGGTGCGGCCCAGCTCCTCGCCACCCCGGATATGGGCGATGGCGTAGACGAAGCCCCGGTCCAGCAGGCTCAGGCGTGAGCTGCTGAAGTCCGGGTCCATGCTGGCGCCGTAGGAGCCATAGCCGTAGACCAGCAGGGGATTGGTGCCTGCACCACCCCCTGCCTTCTTGAACTTGTCCTTGCGATAGACCAGCGACACCGGCACGGCTACGCCGTCACGGGCGGTGATCCAGAGCCGCTCGCTGGCATATTGCGCAGGCACGAAGCCCGCCACCGGCTGCTGCTTGAGCAGGGTCCGCTTGCCGCTGTCCATGTCGAGCTCATAGGTGGAGGACGGCGTGGTCATGGAGGAGTAGCCATAGCGCAGGGCGCTGGTGTCCGGCTCCGGGTTGTAGGCAAGCCAGGTGACATAGGCGGGATCGTCGAAGGCGATCTCCTTCTGTTCGCCGCTCTGCCAGTTGACCTGACGCAACCGGGTCAACCCCTGGCTGCGCTCCTCCAGCACCAGCCAGTCCCTGAACAGGGCATAGCTCTCCAGCAGCACGTCCGGATTGGGGGCGATCACCGCCTTCCAGCGATCCACCGGGCTCTCCTTGGTCTCATAGAGGCCGAAGTTCTTGCCGTCCTTGTTGGAGCGCACATAGAAGCGGCCGCGGTAGTGATCCAGGCTGTACTCGTGATCCACCTGACGGGGCAGGAACAGGCGTGGCGTCTGGCCCGGCACATTGGCATCGATGAGGCGCGCCTCGCTGGTGGTGGTGCTGGAGAGGGAGATGACGATGAAATCTTCCGAGGTGGTGGCGTAGAGGCTCACATAGAAGGAGTCGTCCTTCTCCTCGTAGACCAGGGTGTCCTTCGCGGGATCCGTGCCCAGCTCGTGGCGATAGACCTGGTAGGGCAGCAGGGTCTTGGGGTGCTTGCGCACGTAGAAGACCGTCTTGCTGTCGTTGGCCCACACCAGGTTGCCGGAGGTGTTCTCGAGGGTGTCGGCGGCCCAGGCGCCGCTCTCCAGATCGAGGAACTGGATCCTGTATTGACGGCGGGAGAGATAATCTTCCGCCACCGCCAGCCAGCGGTTGTTGCGGCTCACCTCGAGCGCCCCCAGGGCATAGAACTCGTGGCCTTCGGCGCGCTGGTTGCCATCCAGCAGCAGGGCGGGCGCCCCATCCCCTTCCACCTTGCTGCGGGAGTAGATGGCGTACTCCTTGCCCGGCTCGTAACGGGTCTGATAGCGGTAGCCGTTCTTCACATAGGGGACAGACTCGTCCTGCTGGGGAATACGGGCCACCATCTCCTTGTAGAGCTGCTCGCGCAGCGGCTTGATCGGTGCGAGCATGGCCTCGGTGTAGGCATTCTCGGCCTTGAGATAGTCAAGCACCTCGGGCTTCTGCCGCTCGTCGTCACGCAGCCAGTAGTAGTTGTCGACTCGTGTGTCCCCGTGTTTTTTCAGGGTATGGGGGTGCTTGGCAGCCACCGGGGGGACAATGACAGGCTGGGTGGAAGTATCGCTTGTAGGCATGGCGGACTCTTCGTTGGCATGGGAACAGGGCGCAGCAAGCAGGCAAGCCAGCAGCACCCCCCGGGAAAAGGTGAACATGTCGCATCCTTTGCGCTGTCACAGGGCCGCCCCTCCCGCTGGTGCTGCACGCATCCAGACGGCACACCGGCAGGCAGCGGGAAAAGCGTCCCTGAGAAAATAAAAATTGGCGATCAATCTGCCCCTTGTCGCCCGGGGTTGCAAGGGCTCCCCGGACATTCCCCCCCAAATCGACGAAAAAGGGCCGCCATCTCGCGATGGCGGCCCTCCTCCCTGACCGTGAGCGACACGGGTTCGCTCAGGTGTGCCTCACATGATGGAAGTGTGTCTGCTCACGGTCAGCATCCATCAGCCGGGGTAGCTCGACCAGACTTTGGTCGCGCCCTCGTCACTGATGCTCAGCACCCGATAGGGCTGACCCGGAATATCCATGCCCGGCGCACTCTGGGGCATCCCCGGAATGGTCAGACCGCGGATCGCCGGTTTTTCCTTGAGCAGCTTCTGCACGTCGGCAGCGGGCACATGCCCCTCCACCACATAGCCGTTCACCACCCCGGTGTGGCAGGAGGCCAGCTGCGGGGTGATGCCATGCTGCTGCTTGATCGGGTCAAGCTGCTCGGTTTCCACGACCTTGACCTCAAAGCCGTTCTCTTCCATGTGCTTGATCCAGGTCTTGCAGCAACCGCAATACTGGGACTTGTAGACGGTCATCTGCCCGGTTGCCAGAGCAGAAACACTGACGGTACCGGCCAGCACGGCCAGTAACAGGGACTTGTACATATCTCACCTCGGTTAAGAAGAAATGCCCGGAAAGGGAAACTCGACTCAGCCGTGGTGACGGGGCGGACGCTCGAGACGCTTCAGGGGCGCCTCCGGCATGAACAGAGAGGGAGAGAGGTATGTCGGCCTGTCGGGCTCAAGCCGGGCAACCGTCAGGCTGTCGTTGGTGAGCACCGTCATGGCGAGCGCCGAGGTGAAGCTGCCGCAGGGCATGGCTTTTTCCAGGGTACGCTCGCTCTGGCTGCAATGGGGCGTCAGGGTACAGAGATCGGTGGCCGCACGGCTGCCAAACGACATCAGCACCAGCACCAGACTCCACAGGGGGAGCCAGCGGCGGGCGCGAGCGAGTTGGCGACGGGTCAGGACCATGAGACGACTCAATGACGAAAGAGGGCCTATGGTAACCCTTGGCCCAGGGGGAGGGTCAACCCCTCCCCCGTTTGCATCAGGGTTGCTGACGGGTGGCTGCCAGCACGATCTCCCGCACGCAGACGTTGGCCGGCTGGTGCCAGGCGTAGAGCACGGCGTCGGCGATCACCTCGGGTGCAATGACGCCTCCCATCTGATCCTTCCAGTCGTGGTAGCCCGCCTTGATGCTCTCGTCCGTGGTGTGGCTGAGCAGCTCGGTCTCCACCGCGCCCGGAGCGATGGTCACCATCCGCACGCCGACATCGGCCACCTCTTCCCGGATATTTTCGGTCAGGGCGTGAACGGCGAACTTGGTGGCGCAGTAAGCGGCATGGTTCGGGAAGGTCTTGCGACCGGCGATGGAGCTGATGTTGATGATGGTGCCGCTGCGGCGGGCCTTCATGCCGGCCAGTACCGTATGCACGCCATTCAGAACCCCCATCACGTTGATGTTGAGCATCTGCTGCCACTCGGCGGGATCCTGCACGTCGGCCTGTCCCAGCAGCATGACGCCGGCATTGTTGACCAGACATCCCACCGGGCCGAATTGCGCCTCCGCCTGCGTCACGGCGGCCTTCATGGCGGTGGTGTCGGTGACATCGACCCCGATGCAGAGGGTATCGGGCAGGTTCAGCGCCTGCATGGGCTCGACCCGGCGGGCCAGCAACAGCAGCGGATGGCCGGCGGCGGAGAAGGCGCGGGCAATGGCGGCACCGATCCCGGCGGACGCGCCGGTGATCACCACGAGGGACTTGGACATGGAGTTTTCCTTCTGATGCGTTGAAATGGGCGTCAAACAAGGGCTGGCCAGCACGGGACCCAGTCACTATAGTCGCTACATCCATCGGCGATAAATATAGTTTTCCGCTGGTTATCATCTGAATTAACTATGGTATCCCCATGCTGGACCTGAGATTGCTGCGCTTCTTCATCGCCATCTATGAAGAGAAGAACATCACGGCGGCGGCAGCCCGCTGCCACGTGAGCCAACCCTCCCTCTCCGCCGGCCTTCGCCAGCTCGAAGAGAGCCTGGGGGACAGCCTCTTCATCCGGGGCAAGAAGGGGGTAGAAGCGAAGGATCCGGCCCACTATCTCTATCCCCACGCCGTCAAGCTGGTGGAAGAGGCGCGTCGCCTGCCAACCCTGTTTCGCCAGAAGGCGACGCGTGCGAGACTCAACATGGCCATCATGCCCGACCTCAGCCGCCGTCGGCTGGCGGGATTGCTTCGGCGGGTGCAGGGGGTACTGCCCGAGCTGGATCTCACCCTCTCCGATTACGGCACTCCGGCCGACTGCCGACTGACCCTGGATGCCCTGCGCCGGGAGGACGAGATCTTCCTGCCGCTCTGGGAAGAGGAGTACGTGCTGTGCGTTCCCAGGGGACACCCTCTTGCGGGCAGGGCGCGTATCGAGCTGGCTGAGTTGCAACACCATGATTTCATTGAGTGTCCCCCCTGCGAAGCCCATCAGCAAACCATAGGCCTGCTGGCCTGTGACCGGCTCACCCTCAATCTGGTGGCCAAGGCCGAGAGCAAGGGGCTGGTGATGGCGCTGGTGCTGGCCGGAGTGGGCATCAGCTTCCTGCCCGACGGGCTGGTGGAGGACGAAGCGGGCCTGTGCACCCTGCCCGTGAGCGGCCCCCGGATGTTCCGCCGCATCGGCCTCTGCTACCCCGCCCACCAGACCCTGAATCCGGCGCTGCGCGCACTGATCCCGGAACTGGCGGGCCAGGGAGCTTCTTGATAACGTTTCAGCTCACAGTCTGTCGCATGTGCCGGCAGCAGACCCTCTTCAGGAATCCCATGAAACGCATTCTGGTCATCTTTTCACACCCGGCGCTGCAGAGTTCCCGGGCCAACAAACAACTGCTGCACGCCATCGAGGGGCTGGAGGGGATCACCCTGCACGATCTCTGCCAGCGCTATCCGGACATGTTCATCAACGTGAAACGGGAACAGGCCCTGCTGGCGGAGCACGACATCATCGTCTTCCAGCACCCCTTCTACTGGTACTCCTGCCCGGCCATCATGAAAGAGTGGATGGACCTGGTGCTGGAGTACGGCTATGCCTACGGCCCCGAGGCCCATGCCCTCAACGGCAAGCAGTGGCTCAGCGCCATCACCACGGGGGGCGGCCCCGAATCCTACTGCCGCGCCGGCTACAACCAGCGCCCGCTGCTCGACTTCCTGCTCCCCTTCCAGCAGACCGCACAGCTGTGCGGCATGCGCTGGCTGCCCCCTTTCGTGCTGCACTCTTTCCACAAGCTCGAGGATCCTGAGGCGCTGCGCCGCTGCGGCCAGGACTATCGCCAACTGCTGTGCGCCCTGCGTGACGAACAGCTGACCCCGGCCCAGCTGGCCGAGAGCCCCTATCTGCGCGATCTGCTGGGGGTACTCCCATGACACACACTCGATCCGGGCGCAGGCCCGGCCAGCCCTCACCGGCATTCATCATGTTAAGGAGGAGCCGCTGATGGGACATGGATTGCTGTTTGACGCCCTGATCTACCTCTCGGCGGCGGTGATCGCCGTCCCGCTGGCCAAGCGGTGGGGGCTGGGCTCCGTCCTTGGCTACCTGCTGGCGGGGATCATCATAGGTCCCTTCCTGCTTGGTCTGGTGGGCGAGCAGAAAGACGTGATGCACTTCGCCGAGTTCGGGGTGGTGCTGATGCTGTTTCTGGTCGGTCTGGAGCTGCGCCCGGCCCTGTTGTGGCAACTGAAAGGGCCCATCCTCGGCACCGGTGGCCTGCAGGTGCTGCTCACCAGTGTCGCCCTGACCGGGGTGGGTTATCTTTTGGGTCTGCCCTGGCAGCAGGGGCTCGCCATCGGTCTCATTCTTGCGCTCTCCTCCACCGCCATCGTGCTGCAGAGCCTGCAGGAGCGCAAACTGATGCAGAGCGAGAGCGGCCGCTCCGCTTTCGCCGTGCTGCTGTTCCAGGACATCGCCGTCATCCCCATCCTGGCGATCCTGCCGCTGCTGGCCATCGCACCTGTCGCCAGCAGCGGCAGCTCAGAGCTGGCAGGCTGGCAGCACGGCCTGCTGGTGGTGGCCGCCATCGCCGGCATCGTGCTGGGTGGTCATTACCTGATGCGGCCGGTGTTTCGCGCCATCGCCCAGTCCCACATGCGGGAGATCTTCGTCGCTGCCGCCCTGCTGCTGGTGATCGCCATCGCCGTGCTGATGGAATCCGTCGGTCTCTCCCCCGCCCTCGGCTCCTTCCTCGCCGGCGTGGTGCTGGCGGACAGCGAATACCGCCACGAGCTGGAAGCAGACATAGAGCCGTTCAAGGGGCTGCTGCTCGGCCTCTTCTTCATGTCGGTGGGTGCCGGCATCGACTTCAGCCTCTTTGCCGCCCATCCCCTGTTGATCCCCGCACTGGTGATCGGTCTGATGGTGCTCAAGTGGCTGGTGCTGATGGGGCTCGGCTTTGTCATTCGCCTCTCCCCGAACCAGCGCTGGACCTTCGCCCTGGCCCTGGCCCAGGGCGGGGAGTTCGCCTTCGTGCTGTTCTCGTTCGCCGCCCAGAACAAGGTACTGCCGGGCAGCACCATCTCACTGCTGACTCTGGTCGTCGCCCTCTCCATGGCGCTGACACCGCTGCTGCTTATCCTCAACGATCGGGTGATCCAGCCCTGGTTCGACTACCGCAACCAGAGCGACACCCCCGAACACGAACAGCCCGAGCTGGTGGAACACCCGGTCATCATCGCCGGCTTCGGTCGCTTCGGTCAGATAGTGGGGCGTCTGCTCCACGGCCATGGTATTGGCACCACCATCCTGGAGCAGGATGCCAGCCAGATAGAGATGCTGAGAAAGTACGGCTACCAGGTGTTTTATGGGGATGCCAGCCGACTCGACCTGCTGCACGCGGCCGGCGCCCACAAGGCCAAACTGCTGGTGCTCTCCCTCAATGATCCGGCCACCTCCCTCGAAGTGATCGAGATGGTGAAAAAGCACTTCCCGCACCTCAGAATACTGGCCCGTGCCCAGGACAGACCCCATGCCCACGAGATCCTGCGCCACGGGATAGACAGCGTGCACCGCGAAACCCTGGGGTCGGCCGTGGATCTTGGGGTAGAAGCACTCACCCTCTTGGGATTCAGGGCCAATCAGGCCTGGCGTGCGGGGCAGATGTTCAAGCAGTATGACAACCGGCTGCTGCGGGAACAGGTCAACTACCTGGACGACGAGCACACCTATATCAACAAGAGCCTGCAATACCGCGACATCCTCTCCGACCTGCTGCAAGACGATCAGGAAGGACAGGAGCGTACCCACGCCCATCAATGGAACAGCGGTCTGCCCGACAACGACAAGGAAGCAACATGATTGCCTATTACCCCATACTCAAACACCTTCACATGACCCTGGCCCTGGTCAGCCTGCTGCTCTTCCTCTACCGCTGGAGCCTGGCGCTGGCGGGCAGCGGGCGGCTGCAACAGAAATGGTTGAAGGTGCTGCCCCACATCAACGACACCTTCCTGCTGTTGTTTGGCGTGCTGCTGGCGGTGACCCTGCAGATGAGCCCTGGCCAGCAGCCCTGGTTGATGGCCAAGCTGATTGCCCTGGTGATCTACATCGGCCTGGGCGTCATGGCGCTCAAGCGCCCTGCCCGCGGTCAGAAGCTGGTGGCCGGAGTAGCCGCTCTCGCAGTATTCGGCTACATGGTGGGCGCAGCCATCACCAAATCAGCCTGGTCCTGGCTGGCATAACGACGTATCGAGGTGGGGGCCCGTCCCTCACCTCCTTCCCACTTCCCCCTCCTTACTGCTTCCATTTCCTTCCAGTCACCCTGGTCGCGAGCATCCTCGCAAGGCTTGTTTTCAATAAAAAAAGGGCTCAAACAACCCCTTTCACTTGTTATTTTGTTTTATTTATCAATGCCTTGGCTCTTCATGTATGAAAATGGCGACAGTTGTCGCAGCAAAACTTGCGACATAGACTGTCGCGGGCCATGGCTAGGATACACTCAACGCTAAACCAGTGAAGGCATGCACCATGAGTAAGAAGCTGTTACGACAACTGACCTTGGCGCGTTGCATCCCGCACCGCCCTTACAAGCTGACCGCCAGCCAACTCCAGGTAAAACTGGAAGAGGAAGGCATTCACGTCAGTCTCCGTACCGTGCAACGGGACCTGGAAGAGATGTCCGGCATGGGACTGTTCGACCTCACCTCCGATGAGCGCAGCAAGCCTCATGGCTGGTGCTTCGAGCGCCATGGTCTCAATGACTTTGCCAACATCATGCCGCTCTCGCTGGCAGTGGCCCTGAAAACCTGGAGCGACCAGGCGAGCCAACTGTTGCCGGCAAGCGTGCTGACCGAATTGAACCCGCTGATCGACAAGGCTGGCCAGGTGATCCGCGACAGCCAGAGCGAACTGGCCGAGCGCTGGCTGGAGAGCGTGCACCAGTCACCTCGCCCCTTCGCTGGCAATCCGGAGATCCGCCGCAGCACCCTGATCCGCGACGCCCTCTGGCGTGGCCGCAAATTCAGCGCCGAGATCCAGCGTGTCATCAAGGAGCGTACTGTCTGGCTCTGCTATGACCGAATCAATCCCCTCGGCATCCTGAACCAGCCCGATGGCCCCATCCTGCTCTGTACCCTCTCCGAGCTGGATCCCAAGGTCTACGGCATTCCGTTCGATCACATCAAGAACGTGGAGTTGACCAACTTCAGCGCGACCCAGCCGAAGGACTTCAATATCCAGAAGCTGATCCGCGACCAGGGTTATCAGGACGTCAGCGGTCCGATCCGCTTCGTCGGGCGCATCGATGCCAACTGCCCGACCCTGATCGATGGACAAATCCCGGGACATAACCCGCGTATGACCCGTTACGACAAGCGCAGCGTGGTGGTGGAGACCGAAGTGCAGGATACGCCCGAGTTCCGCTCCTGGCTGAACAACATGAGCGGCAACCTGGAGGTGCTTGCACCCGAATCACTGCGCAAGGCCTACCCGACTCCTGGGACAAGGGTCAGCTAAAGAAACCAGCAGACAATACAAAGCCGAGATTTATCTCGGCTTTTGTCTACTTTTAAAGCATAAGTATTCAATTAATTTTGAACTCTTACACCCCTGATTGAAGCGGCTGTACCATCGTTTTCCTACCGATTTCTGCTTGTAAGAGATCTGCCATTCCCCCTGTAAGACCCCTCAGTGTTGAACCGTACGTGAAGCCATCCCGCACTGGGTATGCTTTCCACGGAAACTATCTAACTAACTGATAAAAATAGATAATATTCAACATCAGCCCATTTCTGTACCACATGTCACGGAGCTCAATCCGATTGCACACCTTGTTCGAGCCTGCAATTGCCTTAGTATGGGTCTCACAAGGACGAGCTGATTCGGCAGGATGCAGAAACAGCGCATAAACAAGGAATAGCCTGCAGGATGTGGGCAAGGAACACCTCGGGATGGGGTTGATAGCCAGGATGGTTATCACAAGGAACGACAGGACAACCGCAGGATGCGGTAGTTGGATACCTCGGGATGAGGTTGAGTGGCACGGATTGTCGCTCATCAAGGATGAAAGGACACCGCAAGACGCGGTCAGGAACAGCTTCAAGATGAAGCGTGATAGCCAGGATGGTTATCAGTCAGGATGACGCAGGAACACCACGGGATGTGGTAATGGACACCTCCAGGAAGGAGAGGGTGAAGCAATCAGGACAGATTGCCAGGCTAGGAAGGCCACAGGACACCCCAACGGATTGGGAAGGGGAATTTCCAAAGGAAAGGATAGCGTCAAGGATTGCAGGGAGCATGGCAGTTCAGGGAATGGACGAAATGACTTGAGGGGACAGCATCTGCTGTCCCCTTTTCTTTTGTGCACCCCTTGCTCGCCACACAACAGAAAATGGGCTCAGCCTGAGCGGTCCTACAACATCACGCTTTTACCAGATATCGTCTGCATCCTGGATAACCTCATCAGATTCAGCCACAGTAGCGCACCTTACCTTTCCTGCGCCCTCCCTCGTCAATGCTCGGCGACATCCACTGGGCCCTCAGAACGCAGCAGATCAGCCGCAACCAACCAGCCAGGATATATTTCCTGGTGACTAACTCCAGGTAACGATGGCCACTGACTTCTGCTCAGCCAGGCAGATTGTTGAGTCATCCCTGAACTGTCTATGTGTGTGACCACGAATGAAGCATGAATGCCATTCTACAGGGCGGAGATTGCCGTAGGGAGGGGTGATAACCCAACCAAGCTACCTGCTACTGAGGATGAGAGACTGGGTAAATGTCAGATAGCAAAAAGGCCTTCCCGGTAGGGAAGGCCTTTCAATTTAGTGGCGGAGCGGACGGGACTCGAACCCGCGACCCCCGGCGTGACAGGCCGGTATTCTAACCGACTGAACTACCGCTCCGCATTCGGTTAGCTTTCGCTAAATCTTTTGCTGCTTGTTGTGAGGTGTCATCCTCGCAGCCGGTCATGTGATTCTTCACATCACCGTTTAATTGGGTGCCTGGCAGTGTCCTACTCTCGCATGGCGAATGCCACACTACCATCGGCGCTACAGCGTTTCACTTCTGAGTTCGGCATGGGGTCAGGTGGTTCCACTGCGCTATTGCCGCCAGGCAAAATCTTAATCCAGAAAGCTGACGTGAATAACGATGTTGCTCGTGGCTTGTCGTTATCACTGAATTAGTAGTTCGCTTGGTATTTGCTACAAGCCTTCGAACACTTCTTGGGTGTTGTATGGTTAAGCCTCACGGGTAATTAGTAT
Organism: Aeromonas sp. S19(2024); assembly: GCF_041402625.1. Lineage (NCBI taxonomy): Bacteria > Pseudomonadati > Pseudomonadota > Gammaproteobacteria > Aeromonadales > Aeromonadaceae > Aeromonas > Aeromonas sp. S19(2024). The sequence goes on along the minus strand of NZ_JBGLQU010000004.1, from coordinate 64 downwards.
GGGTTAGCTCAACGTATCGCTACGCTTACACACCCCACCTATCAACGTTGTGGTCTCCAACGGC